>NZ_JBHYVE010000018.1:93879-183169 GCF_042750035.1 Streptomyces sp. NPDC059452 | reverse complement strand
CGGCCCGGACGCGCCCGCCCGGTTCCTCACCGCCGACGCCCTCGACACCGAGGCCGTCCCGGCCGGCTCGGTCGACCTCGTGCTCAACAACCCGCCGTTCCACTCCCACATGGCGACCACCGACGCCACCGCCCGCACGATGTTCGTCAGCGCGCGCACCGCGCTGCGGCAGGGCGGCGAACTCTGGGTCGTGGGCAACCGGCACCTCTCGTACCACACCCACCTGCGCCGGATCTTCGGCAACTGCACCACGGTGGCGGGCGACCCGAAGTTCGTGGTCCTGCGCGCCGTCAAGCGCTGACCCCGAGGAGCCGCGTCCCCGGCCCTTCCGGATTCTTGCAACACGTTCTACTGTGTGCGCCGCCGCACACGGGCGACGCCGACGCGAGACTCCGGAGGGGCCGTGCACCTCGAATACACGCCTGAACAGCAGCGGTTGCGTACCGAACTGCGCCACTACTTCGCCGGCCTGGTCCCCGACAACGCCTACGCCCGTTACGCGGAACCCGCCGCCCAGAAGCGCTTCTACCGCGAGACGATCCGCCGGCTCGGCGCCGACGGCTGGCTGGGGGTGGGCTGGCCGAAGGAGTACGGCGGCCGGGGGCTCACCCCGATGGAACAGTTCATCTTCTTCGACGAGGCGGCCCAGGCGGGCGTACCGCTGCCGCTGATGGCCCTGAACACCGTCGGGCCCACGATCATGCAGTTCGGCACCGAGGAGCAGAAGAGCCACTTCCTGCCGAAGATCCTCGCCGGGGAGATCGACTTCGCGATCGGCTACAGCGAACCGGACGCCGGCACCGACCTGGCCGCCCTCAGGACCCGCGCGGTCCGCGACGGGGACACGTACATCGTGAACGGCCAGAAGATCTGGACCACCAACGGCGACACCGCCGACTGGGTCTGGCTCGCCGTGCGCACCGACCCCGGGGCCCCGCCGCACAAGGGCATCACCATGCTCCTGGTCCCCACGAGCGACCCCGGCTACTCCTGCACCCTGATCAACACGCTCGCCTCGCACGACACCACGGCCAGCTACTACGAGAACGTCCGCGTCCCCGTCTCCCACCGCGTCGGCGAGGAGAACAAGGGCTGGCGGCTCATCACCAACCAGCTCAACCACGAACGCGTCACCCTCGCCGCCCACGGCACGATGGCCGTCCGCGCCCTGCACAACGTCCAGCGCTGGGCCGCCGAAACGAAGCTCACTGACGGCCGCCGCGTCATCGACCTCGGCTGGGTCCGCACCCGCCTCGCCCGCACCCACACCCGCCTGGACGCCATGAAGCTGCTCAACTGGCAGATGGTCTCCGCCCTCCACGACGCGACCCTTACCCCGCAGGACGCCTCGGCGGTCAAGGTCTACGGTTCCGAGGCCCGCCGCGACGCCTACGCCTGGCTGATGGAGATCGTCGGCTCGGCGGGCCCCCTGAAGGAGGGCTCCGCGGGCGCGGTCCTCCACGGCGAACTCGAACGCGGCTACCGGTCCGCGGTCATCTTCACCTTCGGCGGCGGCAACAACGAGATCCAGCGCGAGATCATCTCCTGGATCGGGCTGGGGATGCCGAGGGTGCGGCGCTGAGAGCCCGCGACGAGCCGACCCCGGCGAACGTTCCCGGTCACAGCACGGGGTGGGCTCGGGGCGGTCAGCGGTCAGCGGCCCTCGGGCGTCGTCGTCGGGGCGTCGCGCAGTGCGGCCTCGACGCGGTCGACGTCGCCGCGTTCCCCGGGTGGCAGGGGCGCTCCGACGGAGGCGCGCAGCCGCGTCGCCGCGCCCAGCGTGGTCCTCGCGCGCCGGGGCCTCCCCGCCAGCAGCCGGGCTCCGGCCAGCCCTTCCAGCGCGAGCGCCACCGCCCTGGGGTCACCGGTGCGCCGTGCCGCGGCGAGTCCCTGGGCGTGCAGGTCGAGCGCGCTGTGCGGGTCACCGCGCTGCTCGGCTGCGAAGCCGAGTTCCGCGAGGATCAGCGCGGTGCCGTTGTCAGCCGCGAAACGGCGGTTCCACTCCAGCCACGGCAGGAGCAGCTCCTCGGCCCGGGCGGGGTCGCCGCGTCGCCGTGCGCTGAGGGCGAGGCCCACATCGGCGAACTCCTGGCCCGCCGGATCGCCGTGCGCGACGGCCACGGCGCGTCCGCGCTCGTGGAGGGCGTCCGCGCGGTCGTGGTCGCCCTCCAGCAGGGCGAGACGGCCCAGTTCGGACCATCGCATCGACACCTCCGGCCACAGCGCCAGCTCCTCCGCGAGCGCGACGCCTTCGCGCTGCCGGAGCGCGGCGGTGCCGTAGTCGCCCGCGATCTCGGCGAGCCTGCCCAGCACCGCGTACGTCTGGACGCGGCCCCACCGGTCCCCGGTCCTCCCGAACAGCGCGAGGCTCCGTTCGGCGTCCGCCGCTGCCGCGTCCAGACGGCCGCGGACCAGGTGCTGGAGGGCGCGCATGCTCGCGGCGGCCGCGACGCCCCAGTCGTCGCCGAGCCGCTGGAACTCGTCGAGTGCGGTCCCGATCAGCATCTCGCCCACCGGCAGGTCGCCGAACCTGGTCGCCGCGTGGCCGAGGAACCATCCGGCCCGCGCGCGCTCGTCCGGGTCGGTGACGGCGGCGTACAGGCGCGGCAGCTCCTGGCTGTCCACGGCCTCGCCGGTCAGCAGGCGGAACCCGGCGTGCCAGGCCGCGGCCACCGCGTCGCCGCTGTCCGCCGTCGCCCGGCGTGCCTCGGTGAGACGGCCGCGCAGGAACCAGTACCAGGTCAGCGCCCTCACCAGCCGCGGCGCCGCGCTCTCGTCCGTCAGCGCCCGGCGCAGATTGCCGGTCTCGGCGTCGAGCCGCCGCAGCCAGCGCCGCTGGTCCGGGCCGCGCAGCTGCCCGGCCGCCTCCTCCGCGAACTCGACGCAGTACGCGGTGTGCGAACGCCGGGCGCGGTCGCGTTCCCGGTCGTCCGACTGCCGTGCCCCGTAGGCGGAAACCGACTCCAGGAGCCCGTAGCGCGGCCCGTCGGCCGTTCGGGAGACGGTGACGAGGGAACGGTCGACCAGGCGTGCCAGCAGATCGAGGACCTCCGAGCGCCGCACACCTGTGCCGGAGCACACGGCCTCCGCCGCGGCGAGCGTGCAGCCGTCGGCGAAGACCGTGAGACGGCGCAGGACCGTCCGTTCGGCCGCGGTCAGCAGCTCCCAGCTCCAGTCGAGGACAGCGCCCAGGGTCCGCTGGCGCGGCGGCGCGTCGCGCGGGCCGCCGGTGAGGACGGCGAACCGGTCGTCGAGACGGTCGGCGAGCGCGGTGGTGTCCAGCACCCGCAGCCGGGCGGAGGCCAGTTCGATGGCGAGCGGGATCCCGTCGACGCGGCGGCAGATCAGGGCGACCGCCTCCACGTCGTCGGCCGACACCGTGAACCCGGGTACGGCGGCGACGGCCCGCGCGGCGAAGAGCCGTACGGCCCCGGACCGCAGCATGTCCGCGGGCGCGGCACCCGGTTCCGGGACGTCGAGCGGCTCCACCTCCCACAGGTACTCGCCCGTGACGCGCAGCGGTTCGCGGCTCGTGGCCAGTACGTGGATGTCCACGCCAGGAGCGCGCCGGATGAGGGAGACGAGGGAGGCGGCGGCTTCGACGACGTGCTCGCAGTTGTCCAGCACGAGCAGCCGCTCCGCGCCCCGCAGCGCGTCGGTGAGCCGCTGGACGGGAGGACACGGGCGGGAGCCGTCACGGATGCCGAGCGCGGCGGCGACGGCGTCCGCCAGACCGTCCACGGTCGTCTGCCGGGGCAGACCGGCGAGTTCGACGAACCGCGCCCCCTTCCACCCGCGTGCCACCTCCAGCGCGAGCCTGGTCTTGCCCACGCCGCCCGGCCCGGTGAGGGTCACCAGGCACCGCGCGCCGAGCAGTTCACGCACCTCGGCGACGGCGTCGTCCCGGCCGATGAGTTCGGTGACCGGGAGGGGCAGCCCGGTGTACGGGGCCTCGGCGGGCTGATCGGGAGGCTGCGGCGGCGCTTCCGAGGGCCCGTCCGAGGGCTCGCCCGAGGGCCGGGAGGATGTGGACGGCTCGGAAGGCGCGGAAGGCGCGGACGGCGTGGAGGACGCGGACGGCTCGGAAGGCGCGGAGGACGCGGACGGCTCGTACGGTTGGAACCGCTCGGGGGGTTCTCCGCGCAGGATACGCCGATGCAGTGCCGCGAGTTCCGGACCCGGTTCGAGCCCCAGCTCGTCGCGGAGGAGGCGGCGCAGCCCCTGGTAGCCGTCGAGCGCCTCGACGGTACGGCCCGCCCCGTGCAGCGCGCTCAGGTGGGCGGCGCGCAGCCGTTCGCGCAGGGGGTGTTGTGCGACGAACGCGCCCAGCTCGGCCGCGAGCGCCGCGTGGTCGCCCTGCCGCAGCCGCGCCTCGGCGTAGTTCTCCCACGCCACGAGGCGATGCTCTTCCAGAGCCGCGGCGGCCGTGAGCGCGAAGGGTTCGTCGGCGAATCCGGCGAACGCGGCGCCGCGCCACAGCCCGAGGGCCTCGGCGAACAGCGCCGCGGCGTCGTCCGGGCCGGTGGACCGCCCCGCCCGTAAGGCGAGTTCGGCGAACCGGACGCTGTCGACCGCGTCGGGCGGCACGTCCAGCAGATAGCCCGGCGGGCGGCGCGCCACCAGTTCTGCCCCGACGGCGCGGCGCAGGCGCGAGACGAGGGTCTGCAGGGCGCCACTGGGGCGGGCCGGGGTGCCGTTGCCCCACAGCTCGTCCACCAGCCGATCGGTGGAGACCACGCGCCCCGGCGTGACGAGCAGACATGCCAGCAGCTTCCGTACCCGCGCCTCGGGCACCGCGACGGGTTCACCGCTCGGCGACCACACGGCGAGCGGCCCCAGCACACCGAATCGCATGCGCACACGATAACCGCAAGAGAACCGACAGAAGATCGACAGCGCCCCCGGCCATCCTTCCCTCACCAACAACGGAGCTTCCCCGACCACCGGCACGGACCGGCGGGAGGGAAGGACGGGAGCAGATCATGAAGAAGGCTGTTGTCACCGGCGGCACCCACGGCATCGGACTCGCGATCGTGCGCGAACTGCTCGCACGCGGTGCCGAGGTGATCCTGACGGGACGCAACGAGCGCACCCTCGAAGAGGCGCGCACCGCGCTCAAGGGCGAGGCCGCACACGTCGTACGGTCCGACGCCGCCAGCATGGCCGACATCGCCGAGCTCGGAGACGTGGTCGGCGAGCGGCTCGGGCGGGTCGACCACCTCTTCGTCAACCACGGCATCGCGCAGTTCGCCGAGCTCGCGGAGGTGACCGAGGAGGCGTGGGACCGGCACTTCGCGGTGAACGCCAAGGGCACGTTCTTCACCGTGCAGCGGCTCGCGCCCCTGCTCAACGACGGCGGCTCGGTGGTCTTCACCACCGTGGCCAACGACGTGGTCTTCCCGGGGCTGAGCGCGTACTCGGCGTCGAAGGAGGCGATGCGCGCCTTCGCGCATGTGCTCGCGGCGGAGCTGCTGCCCAGGGGGATCCGCGTCAACAGCGTGGCCCCCGGCTACATCGACACGCCGACCATGGGCGTGCCCGGCCTGACCGAGGAAGAGCGCGAGGAGTTCCGGCGCGAGGGCGACCGGGCGACGCCGCTGCGCCGCAACGGCACCGTCGAGGAGGTCGCCGTGGCAGCGCTCTTCCTCGCCGAGGGGGCGACGTTCACCACCAACGTCGAGCTGGCGGTCGACGGCGGCTTCGCGCAGGGACTGGGGCGCTGACGTGGGTACGGACACGCACACGGGCACTGACGTGGGCACGGGCACGGACACGGGCCCGGAAACGGACACGGAAACGGACACGGGCATGGGCATGGGCACTGACGTGGGTACGGACACGGGCGAGGTGTTCGACAGCCCGGACCCGTCGGTCGCCGAGCACGTGCGCCGGTACCTCGCGACGGACGGCGCGAGCGGGCACCTGGAAGGAGGCTCGCCCAACCTTGTCCTCACCTACCGGGGCCGGAAGAGCGGCAAGCGGTACCGGACGGGGCTCTTCTACGGCGTGGACGGCGACCGGTACGTGCTGGTGGCCTCCGGATCGGCCATCACCCATACCCACCCCCTCTGGTACCTCAACCTGGTTGCCACCCCCGGGGCCCATGTCCAGGTCCGCGGGGAACACTTCGCCGTACGGGCCCATACCGCGCAGGGCGAGGAACGCGAGCGGCTGTGGCGGCTGATGACCGAGCTGGCACCGGTCTACCTCAGGTACGAGGAACGGACCCGCCGGACCATCCCGGTGGTGGTCCTGGAACGCGTCCCGGACACGGCACCAGCAGGCGGGATGAGGCGCGTGGAGGGCCCGCCGTAGGCTGACGTGGCCGGTGTCGGCGGCGGGGAGCGGCCGGCGTACGTCCATGGAAGAGGAATGCCGTGCACGACGGAGCAGAGCGGTCCGGGGAAAGAGCGATGGCCGGGCAGGCGTCCGAAGGGGAGGTGGCGGCCTTCCGGCTCGTGGGTCTGCACAAGACGTTCGGCGACCACAAGGCCGCCGACCACGTGGAGTTGACGGTGGCACCGGGCTCCTTCTACGGCCTGGTCGGACCGAACGGGGCGGGCAAGACCACCACGCTGTCCATGGCCGTCGGCCTGCTCAGACCGGACGAGGGCAGGGCCCTGGTCCACGGGACCGACGTATGGGAGGAGCCGCTGCGGGCCCGCCGCCTGCTGGGTGTCCTGCCCGACGGACTGGCCATGCCGGAGCGGCTCACCGGCCGCGAACTGCTGACCTACCTCGGCCAGTTGCACGGGCTCGACGCCGAGGAGGCCGACCGGCGGGCCGACGAACTGCTCGCCGTCATGGAACTCGACGGCTCCGCCGAACGCACCCTGGTCGTCGACTACTCCACCGGTATGCGCAAGAAGGTCGGCCTGGCCACCGCTCTGCTGCACGCCCCCAGGATGCTGGTGCTCGACGAGCCCTTCGAGGCCGTCGACCCGGTCTCCGCCGCCACCATCAAGAGGATCCTCAAGAGGTTCGTGGAGCGCGGCGGCTCGGTGCTGATCTCCAGCCATGTCATGGCCCTCGTGGAAGAGCTGTGCGACACCGTCGGCGTGATGGCCCGCGGCCGGGTCGTCGCGGAAGGCCCCCTGGACGAGGTCCGCGGCGGCCGGTCGCTGGAGGACACCTTCGTCGACCTGGTCGGCGTCGAGATCGGCGGCGGGGAGGGACTGTCGTGGTTGGCGTCCTGATCCGGATGAAGCTGGCCGTGCTGCGCCACCGCACGACCGAAGCCGGGACGGCGCTCAGTGGCCTCGGCCGGACCGTCGGCATCTGCCTCGCCGTCACCACCCTCGTGCCGGCCTTCCTCGACTTCTCCCAGCCCCGGCTGCTGATGGACCTGCTCGCGGTGACGTTCGCGCTGTGGGCGCTGGGCTGGATGGTCGGCCCGATCTTCGCGGGCGAACCCCCGCTCAACGGGGAGCACTTCCACCGCCAGCCGATCCCGCGCCGCACCCTGGCCACGGGGCTGCTCGCCGCCGCCCTGGTCGCCGCCACCACCGCCATCACCCTGACGGCCTTCGGGGCGCTGATCGTCTTCGCCGCCCGGCTGGACCCGGTGGCCGTCGTGGTGTCGGTGCCCGCGGTGGTGCTGCTCCTGCTGCTGGTGGTGCTGCTGTCCCGCGTGGTCACGCTGCTGTTCCGCAGCCTGGCCAGGTCCCGCGTCGGCGGGGCCGTCACCGCGACCGTCACGGCGGCGATGGTGTCGCTGTGCTCCTTCTCCTGGATCCTGCTCATCGGGATCCCCCTGCTGCTGGAGTACGGATTCCCGGCCGCCTTCTCCATGGTGGTGCGGGCGCTGCCGTCCAGCTGGGGTCTGCTCGCCGTCGAGGCGGCCGCCCGCGGCGACTGGGTGTGGGCCGTGGGACCGCTGGTGGCCCAGGCCGTGGTGGTGGCCGCGCTCTTCCTCGCCTGGTGCGCCCTGCTCGGACCGCAGCGGCTCGCCCGCCCGGTGATCCGGGGCTCCTCCGCGCGGCGGGCCGCCCGGCGGGGCCCGCTCTTCCGCGGCGACCAGGGGGCGTTCTACCTCAAGGAGCTGCGCACCTGGTGGCGCGACCCGGTGCGCACCCAGGGCATCGTGATGGGCCCGGCCTTCTCGGTCATCACCGTGCTGTTCCCGCTGGTCTTCGGCTTCACCGCCGGGTTCCCCTTCGCCGGTGCGCTGGGCGCGCTGATGGCCGCCGCGACCTGCGCCAACCTCTACGGACAGGACGGCACGGCGCTCTGGCTGACCCTGACGGTGCCGGGCAAGGAGAAGGCTGACGTCCGGGCCCGCCAGCTCGGCTGGCTGACCGTCTTCGGCCCGCTGACGCTGGTGCTGACGCTTCTCGGCCTTCTGCTGCACGGTGACGCCTCACTGGTGCCGTGGGCGCTGGCCGCCACCTTCGCCGCGCTCGGCGGCGGCTCCGGTCTGCTGATCTGGGTCTCCGTCGTCGCCCTGGTCCCCGGCCCGGACCCGCACCGGAGCAAGAACGCGCCGATGGACCACGGGGACGTCACCGGGCAGTCGTTCCTGATGTTCTTCCTGGTCGCCCTCGCGATGTGCCCCGCACTCGGGGTCGCCTGGGCGGGCCACGCCCTGGACCTGCCCGCCCTGCTGTGGGCGAGCGTCCCGGCCGGCCTGCTCACCGGCCTGCTCTGCCATGTGACCTTCGGGTCGCTCGCGGCGCGGGAGCTGCGGGACAGGGGCCCCGACCTGCTGCACCTGATGCGGTCCGGCGCACCGGCCGCCGCCCCCGACGAGCCGGACGGGGCCACGGGCACCTCCCCGTTCGAGACGCTGTCGGGCAGCCGTCTGACCCTCCTGTGGACCTTTCTGGCCGTCGGCATCGTCGGGCTGTTCCCCCAGGGCCTGGTGCCGCTGGCCATCAAGCTCGACGGGGCGCCGGACAAGGTCTGGTTCCTCGCGCTCCATGTGCCGGACCCCTGGCAGTGGCCGGTGGCCGCCATCATGATCGTGATCGGCCTCGCCGGGTTCCGCGGCGCCCATCTGGTGTACCGGACCGAGAAGCGGCGGCTCCAGGCCGTGGCCGACGCCACGACCCCGCACGACGAGGACGGCGGGGACGGCGGGGGCGTGCCGGAACCCGAAGCGGTGATGGCGGACGGGGCCGACCCGGTCGGGTCTGCGAGATGATCACGCCATGAACAAGATCGTCTTGATGTCGGACCCCGAGGTCGCCGCGATACCCGTCGTGGAATGCGGTGAACGCCTCGTGGACGTCCGCCGCACCGGCTCGCTGCTCGTCGACACACGGAAACAGGACCCCGCGGACACCTTCGCGTACCTGCGGGAGGGGGTGCTGGACCGGCTGCTCACGGCCCAGGCCACCCTCCCGCAGGGGCTGCGGCTGCTCTTCGTCGAGGGGTACCGGCAGCCCTCCCTCCAGCGCCGGTACTTCGAGGAGTACGCAGGCGGGCTGCGCGCCCGGCACCCCGACTGGCCCGCCGAACGGATCCACTCGGCGGCGAGCCGCTATGTGTCCCCGCCCGCCATCGCCCCGCACAGCGCGGGCGCGGCCGTGGACCTCACCCTGGCCGACGCCCAGGGGCGTGAGCTGGACCTGGGCACCCGGATGAACGCGGACCCGGAGGAGAGCGAGGGCGCCTGCTACACCGACGCCCCGGCATCGGTGCGGAGGCCCGCGCCAACCGAAGGGTGCTGGGCGCCGCGCTCACCGCCGCCGGACTGGTGAACTACCCGACGGAGTGGTGGCACTGGTCCTTCGGCGACCGGTACTGGGCCCTGCTCTCGGGTGAATCGGGGTCTGAGGAACATCGGTGTCAGATTGTGCGCTAAGCCTTCGTCGGCCCTGGTGGGCGGCCGATGGGTCGCTGGCGGTGGGGCCGGTCTGAAGTCGTTGCACAGATAACACCCCAATATCTGCGGTAGCTTGATCTGTCACCTGCGGTGAAGTTCTCCGGCGGCCGCGTGAAGCGGCCCTGTTATCTGCGGCAAGGGGAAAACGGTGCCCACGCTCGTTCAGTTGCCGACAGGGAAGGCGGTGACCGTCCGGACGGCGGCCGACCTGTTCCTCGAATCGCTCGGCAACTCGAACACCGTTCGGAACTACGGCATCGCCGTCGGGAAGACCGCCGAGCGCCTCGGCGAGGGCCGACCGTTCGCGTCGGTAGGGGACGCCGAGATCGGTGAGGCGCTGGAGCTGCTGTGGGGCCGCTCGGCGGTGAACACGTGGAATGCTCGCCGCGGCGCCGTGCTGTCCTGGACGGGCTGGTGCTCCGAGCGCGGGTACGAGGGCCCGAAGGTCCCGGCCTGGACGAAGCGGCTGGCGGTGCCGGACTCCGAGACCCCGGCCCGCTCGAAGATGGCCGTCGACCGGCTGATCGCCCGGCGCGAGGTGCACCTCCGGGAGAAGACCCTGTGGCGGATGCTCTACGAGACCTCGGGCCGGGCGGAGGAGATCCTCGGCGTGAACATCGAGGACCTGGACTTCGCCGGGCGCCGCTGCCCGGTCAAGGCGAAGGGCGCCCGGACCAAGGCCCGCCGCCGCGGGCAGGCTCGTGAGGACTACGTGCTGGAGACCGTGTACTGGGACGCCGGCACCGCCCGGCTCCTGTCCCGCCTGCTGAAGGGCCGCACCCGCGGACCGGTGTTCGTCACCCACCGCCGCCCTGGTCCCGGCAAGGTCGTCAGCCCGCGCGACGTCTGCCCGGACACCGGGTTCGCCCGTCTCTCGTACGGGCAGGCCCGCGCCCTGCTGGACGAGCACACCGCTGTACGCGGACCCGGGACGGGCTGGGATCTGCACGAGTACCGCCACTCCTCCCTGACTCACCTCGGCGAGCAGGGCGCATCGCTGCTGATGCTGATGGCGAAGTCTCGGCACAAGAAGCCGGAGAACGTCCGGCGCTACTTCAAGCCGTCCCCGGACGCGATCGCCGAGCTCACCAGCCTGCTCGCCCCGGGCGACAGCCGCCGCTGAGTGCGCAGCGGTTGGCCGGGGCGACGACTGGCCTGCGGGTGCTACACGACGTGCCCGTGGGTTCGGACGGGCACGGCCAGCCGGTCGCCGACCGCGGTGAGGACGTCGGGGCAGAAGTAGTACCAGCGCAGGCGCGTGATCCCGCCGTCGGCCGTCTCGGCGTGAAGGACGTCCTCGACCGCCTCAGCTAGAGGAGTGAAAAGCTTGGGTTTGCGGCCTATGGAAGGGGTCCGAGGTTTCCTTCCAGGACAGTCTGGATGATCTGGGGCCGGTCCCAGAGAGCCAGAATTTCGTTGGCGATGGCCACGATGGGCAGGGGGTCGTGGTCGCCGTACGCCTTGATGGACGCAGCCGACAGGCTCCGGGGGACGGCGCTGGAATCCAGAAGGACACGCCAATCCTGCGGGCCTAGTTCCAGGAATTCCAGGCTGGCGAGCTCGGCGATCTCCAGTGGGTCGGCGAGCGTACCGGCGTACGCGGCGAGGGTGCGCAGGCGGGGCAGCCCGATGACCGGGGAGAGGCTGAACGGCGCGCCGTCCCACACCCCAATCGAGAGGACTTCCAGGCCGGGGTGGGCGGCTTCCCGGACACTCTTGATGCTCGCGTGGTTGACGTGGGCCACGAGGGGTGGCTCCTCGCTGCGGTGCCGGTGCTCGTGCGTCTCCCGGTCCAGAACCCAGTCGGTGAGCGAGTCGGCCAGCAACTCGGCGCCGACGCTCTCCTCGTGGCTGAGCAGGATGATCTGCCCGGTGTGTCCGCGGGGGCCGGGCGTCAGGTCGACCGCCAGCTGGTCTCCTCCGCCGTTCTCGCCGAATACGATCCACCCGGGTGACCCGACGACGCCCTGTACCGCGGCGTCGGGGCGCGTGACGACCGCCTCCATGGCAGCGTGCTCCCAGCGGCAGTGGCGGGTCGAGGCTTCGGCGATGTACAGGTCGTCCACGGAGGAAAGTTCGCAGCGGACCGCTTCGAAGACACCGTCCGCCGTCTCGTAGTCGTCGCCCCAGTCTTCCCAGCGCGCCCGGGTCACCCGGTAGAGCACCTTGAGTTCCTCGGGCAGGCAGACGCCCAGGCGTGCTTCGGCGGCGGCGATCTCCCCCTCCGTCGCGCCGATGGCGTCGGGTAGCCGTTCCCACAGCGTCCGCTCCAGCAACTCCGGGTCCGCTGAGGAGGCCGGCCTCGCTTCGTGCGTCGGATCGGGGAGGCGGCGCCAGGGTTCGGGAAGGGAGTCTTCGATCAGAATGAGTGCGCCGGGATGAGGGTTTCCGATCCCGGGTTCGACCGCCGGGCTGGGGCCGAGCAGACGAAGCACGGTCGTCCCGGTCGGTTCGATCTTCGCCGAGAACGAGACGTCGTCGACACCAGCCTCCGTCATCGCGGTCTGCACCCGCTCCACCGCATCGAGCTCGTCCTGTATGTCCTCGGTCTGAAGGGCTCGACCGGGCGGTGGCACCGGGTGCGGGAGGGCCAGACTCCAACCGCTTCGCCCGATGCGACCCGCCACGCGCATGGGCTCGGCACCGGCCTTGTCCGCCTTGGCGGCCCGCAAGAGCCTCAGCACGGGCTGCCAAGTCGCGAAGTCACGTATCGATTGCCCGGGGAGTTTCTGAGTAGCCATGCGCAGACCGTACGCGAGGTGGCTGACGCCCGGTGTCACAGGAGGCAGGGCTGCTCGCAAAGGTAGCCGGTCGGACTCCCAATCCATGGATCGGAGTCACCGCGTACGGCCCGGTCCGGCTTTCCGCCCGATCGCCCCGCGTCGGCACCTACTCCTCGTCGGAGGCAGCGTTCTTGTCCCGCAGGGGCCGCAGGTCGCCGGGCAGGTCGGGGAGCTGGAAGGAGTACCGGCCCAGCATGGTGACGTGGTGCCGCACGAACGGGGAGAGGCGGGCGACGTCCTCGTCCCGAACGTCAAAGCCGTCGGCGCGGAGCTGGGTGACGGCGGCGTCCATGTAGCGGGTGTTGAAGAGGACCAGGGCGTTGAGGACGAGGCCGAGAGCGCCGATCTGGTCTTATCCGAACTAGCCCAGCTCGGCCGCAGGTCCGCTTGCGAGCCGTCGTTCACCACAGAAAGTAGTCGTGAAGAAGTTGGGTGGACAGGTTCCGTCGGGCGTGTCGTGGATGTCGTCCGCGCGCGCATTGCGGTCCTACTTGTCGACATACGAGTGCAAGGCCCCAGCTTGGTACGGATAAACGCCCCCAGTTCGGTGGCTCGGATAGTGATCGTGCGAGGATGTGCGGGTGGGGACTCCGAGGGCTTCTTTCCGCTGGAAGCGCATGATCGAAGCGCTTGCCGTACTTGGTGCGGACTCGGCCGATCAGCTCGCCTGGATCGACAAGCACAAGGTCGTGACCGACGAGCTGGCCCTGGAATTCGATGACGCCTTTCGCCTGATGGCCGACCTCCAGCAGGAAGAATTCCTGGATACGGAAGCCTTGGGCAAGCTGCAGCTGATTGACGCGGTGCTCGAGGAGATGAGCGGCAGAGAGAACGCCGAGCGTTGGTCAAGGGAAGCGCTGGCCACCGACGCAGGGTGGCGTCAGGTTCGGACCCTCGCGCGCGACCTGCTGGTCAGCTTGCAGGGTGATTGGCGCCGGACACTTCCCGAGATTCACGTCGTGCGATGACAGGATCGGGCGGTTCGTTGAGGCCACGTCGGCTCGGCGGCCGGGGGCACGATCAGTCGTCTTCGAGTCGCTGGAAAACCTCAGAGAACTCGTCGTTCTCGATCAGTCCGGCGATTACTTGGGTCATGTTGTCGATGCCGGGATCCCGGACGATCAGGCCGTCCGAGACCCAGAAGTAACGGCCGCCGAGAGCCTCGTCGGTTCCTGCCCAGGTCTGCATCAAGCGTTCGACCTCTGCGACCGTGAAGACGGTTGCGCTCCACCGGGAGCCGTCCGTGAGGTCCACGAAGACGTCGACGTTGCACACCAAGTCCAAGTCCTCGCGTGAGCTGGACAGGAACGATGCCTCGAAGTCGGCCGTCCGGACCCGGTACCAGGGCCCGTCCCAACCTCGTTCGACCGATCCGGCCAATGCACTGTGACTCATCGTGCGAGTGTCTCCGGCCAGCTTGACGATCTCAACCAGGATCCTCAGCCGTGCTCCTGCCCGCGACATAGCTGGGGACGTTCATCCATACGCGTCTGGGGAGCTTAGGTCGTACGCCGACACTACTGGGGAAACGGGTAGGTCCGGACAGGGTCGAGATGCAGTTCGAAGGGCCCGAAACAGTCGGCCGCGAGGGTCGCGACCGGAGCGCCGCAGGGGCAGGCTCGGTTGAGTCCCTCGTCGCCTGTCGGTCCGCAGCACCCACTGCTGTTCTCCCAGTTGGGCAGTGGCTGAAGACCGGCGGCGTCATCAGGGTGCACCAGCACTGTGTGTCGGCTGCCGGCCGAGATGACGAAGCCTTCTTCGCGGCAGACCACAGGTCCGCGCGACTGAGCTGGCTTCGGGTCCTCCTGATCGTTCTGCACCACGTAGGGAGGTCCCCAGGGCTCGGGATCGATCGCGTAGTGGCCCTGCGGAACGGTGGAAGGCGCCCGGCGCGTCTCCTTGTCCCGGTCGCGCTCGTCGTCTGAGACGCCAGGGACGGCGGCAAGCTCGGAGAGCTCCGGCGTGATCGCGGTGCCACACTTGGAACAGAGGAAGATGGTCATCCCCTCGTTGTAGTGCTCAGGGCTGCGGCTTCGCATCTTCGTTTCGCTGTTCGGAGTCGATGCGCGCGACGACGCCGCGGAGATCGGGCATGCCCAGGTGGACGGTTGTGTGCCGGGCCGCGAGGTCGCGCATGGCGGCGAGCTTCTGCTCCGCAGCGGCGAGGCTGGCCTCGATCGCGGCGACCTCGCCGAGCCATCCCTGTTCCTTTGCCTCCTGGAGCCGGTCGAGCAGGTTCGCGTGGATCTCCTCCAGGCGGGGCATCTGGTCGGGATCGGGCCGCAGGACAGGGCAGCGGATGCAGGCGTGTTCATGGACGCAAGGGGTGCCGAAGTCGCGTGCGCAGACGCCGAGGGCGACCTTCCGCAGCTCGAAGTGGGCGAGGAAGTCCTGCCACTCCTGGGCGGTGGGCTCGCGGTACTCCTCCCCGGGTCGCAGCGCCCGGCGGCGGGCGATGAAAGATCGGTGGTGGTTGACGACGTCCTCGGGATAGATCGCGGCATAGCCGAGGGTCGTGTCGACCGTCCGGTGGCCGCAGATGCGGGCGGCGATGTGCGGGGGCAGGCCGGAGCGGAGGGCATCGGTCACGAAGATTCTTCGGAAGTCGTGGGGCGTGTATTGCAGCTGCTCGTTGCCGGGCCCGGTCAGCCCGCTCGCGGCGAGGGCGTCGTTGAGGCAGGTGTAGATGTAGTTGCGCGGGATGGCCCGGTCCTCCGGGCCGCAGCGGCGCTGGAAGAGGAACGGCATCGGTGCACTCCAGAGCCGTTCCAAACTGTCGTAGGCGGAGACCAAGGGCATGGCCTGCTGCCCGCGCCGGACGCGATGAATGATCGCAGTGAGCACCTCGCCGAGCTCTGGTGAGACCAGCAGCAGCCGCTCTTGGTCGAGCTTGGACGGGGCGACCTGGAGCATGGGCACGATCTCGCCTGTGGTGGGCAGCTGGTAGGCGACGAAGCTGTGGTGGGTGAGTTCGAGTGCTTCCTCGTTACGCACGCCGGTGTGGCGAAGGACTTCGACGATGGCCCAGGCCCAGAAGGCGCGTTCCTCTTCCACGGTCAGGTCCCGGCGCTGGCCGGTGGCGGGGTCGTCGGCGTAGATGCGGGAGGACACCCCGGCGCGGCGGAGGAGGGTCTCGCCCGTCGGAGTGGTGAACGGGGCTCCGGCCGGGGTCTCCCGCCCGGTGGCGAGACAGGCCTGGGCGTCCTTGAGCTGGCGCTCGACGGCTTTGACCAGGGCCGGGAGTGCGGGAAGCAGGGTGCGGGTTCGCTGGTCCATGGCCGCCTTGCGGCGGGCGCGGTTCTTACTGTGGTCGGTGTCGCTGTCGCGGACCGGGCAGGGTGCGACCCACGGGCCCCAGCGCGTCGGTTCGTCGGCGGCCCAGCGGGCGAGGTCCTGGTAGAACGTGCGGACCCAGCTGAAAACGGTGTGCGCGTTGACCCGCGGCCGGATGGGGGTGCCGTGCCGGTCACGGACCATGCGGACGCGCTCCCGCCAGGCGGTGACAGCGGCGGCGTCCAGCCGCAGCGAGTCGATGCCCGGGTGGTGTTTCTCCAGGTCGCGCCAGAACAGTCCCGCCAGGGTGCGGGCCATGTCCTCCAGCGTGGTGTAGTCGACATCCACCGCGCGCTCGGTGAGGTAGTCGACCAAGAGGTCGCGTATCGCGGTGCAGGCGATGCCCTGCCGGTGGACCAGGTCTGCCGGGGTCAACTGCCCCGGCAGCATCACCGTCTTCAGCCGTGCCGGGGCGTCGGGGCCGAAGACGCCGAGGCCCGCGAGGAGCGCGTAGAAGAGGTGCTTGCCGTGGTAGCCGTTGGTCTGGTGCTCGCCGATGGCGTGCTGCAACTCGACGCAGTCGCCGATGGTGACGTCGTGGACGGTGCCGCCCTTGGAGGCCACGATCCAGGTGACGCGGTTGAGAGCGTTGTTGCAGTCGTTGGCTCCCGCGTGGCCTGTGGCGGTGTACTGGTCCTTGAGCGCCGCGAAACCGTCGGGATCGGTGACGCTGCGGATGTGTGCCAGCAGTTGCGAGGGGCGCTGCCGCAGCAGCCATCGGTAGGCGGGGCGTACGACTTGTCCGCCCAGCAGAGGGATCATGCCGCAGCACAGATCGGCGCGGTCGTACTTGCGTGCCCGCTGGTGCTCGGCGAGCCACTGCATCGGCAGCCGCGTCCACTCTCGGCCGGCTTCCAGGGCTCCGCTGGCCACCCAGCGCTCCTGCCAGGTGCGGCCGGGCTGATCCTCCAGCCAGTCCAGCAGCTTGATCAGACCGCGCTGCCGGGTGCGTAGGTTGGCGTCGCTGCCCGCGGTGAACGGCAGCGCGAGTGTGCGCTCCAGCACCTGCTCGCGCGGTTCCTCCGTCTGCCACCAAGTCTCCGGCGCTTCGCGTTCCTCCTGGCCGGGAGGCAAGGAAGCGTGACGGACGGGGGCGGAGAGCCGGGCAGTCACGGTGGCGGTGGTCATGCCGGGCCTCCACCGAGGGCAGCCGTGCCGAGCAGCGTCTGGAGAACCTCGGAACGGTAGCCCGGGGCGGGCATCACCGGTTTGACGGGCTCCGCAGCCTGCCGGGCGTGGTGGGCCAGCACGTGCGTGATGACCTCGTCTTCAGCGGGTTCGAGGTACTGCTCCGTGGTGCTGATGTGGAGATGGCCAAGGACCCATTGGACGTCGGTGAGCGAGAGCTTGGGGTCGCGCACCATGCGTTTGGCCGCGCTGTGCCGCAGGTCATGCAGGGCCCAGTTCGCTCCCAGGTTCTCGTTGGCCCGGGTGAACACCATGCGTGCCGCGTCGTAGGTCAACGGCCTGATCGGGCGCCGGAGGGTCCACCACAGCGGTTCCTCCGGCCCGTCGAGGGCCTGCGGGCGGATCTGCTGCTGGTAGAGCCGCAGCCATACGAACGCGTCGCTGGAGGCGGGGATCCATTGCAGGGCCCGGGAGCCCTTGCGGATGACGCCGATCGTCTGGTCACCGGGGCTGACACGGTCGCGGCTGACGCCGAGGAGTTCCGAGGCGCGCGGGCCGGCCGAGATGTAGAAGGCGACCAGTGCGCGGTCGCGGTGCGAGGGCAGGGCCGCGAACAGTTCGTTGAATGCCTGGTCGGGGATGCCGCGCGGGGTTCGCCGGGGTTCCTTTGGCTGGTAGGGGGCCCGGCGGGCAGGGCGTTTGAAGGCGTGCATCGGGTTGTGGTGGGCGTTGAGGTGCTCGTCTTCAGCGCGCTTGGTCTTCGGAAACGGGTTGAGCAGCGGCCGGCCGTGCATGTCGCGGTGGTACTCGTAGAAGCTGCGGACGACTGCCCGCGCGTGCCTCCGGGTGCGTGCCGCGTAGTTCTCGCCCGCGTACCGCTTGCCGGTCACCGGATTGACCGACCCGGGCGCCGGGGCCGCGGCGGCTTTTTGACCATCTTCAGCCACAGTGCGAAGTCTCGGGCCTCTGCCCGGCCAGCCCGGTCCCACGGCACGTCGAGGGCCCACAGGAACCGGAACCACGCCAGCAGCCCGTACGCGTACGAGCGGAGCGAGGCCGGGCTGTCGTCGTCGGCGAGCATGTCGAGCAGGAACTCGCTGACCGCCGCCACCTCAATCCCGTCCCGGTCGAGCAGCCGGTACGGCAGCGACGGATCGCCGGTCTCCTCCACCCGGCCGACCCTCGGCACCGCGAGCGCCGTGACGTCCCGTAACTGCGTGCCCTCTTGCACCTGAGCCTCCACGAGCTGCTTTGGTCTCCAACTGCTCGTGATGACAGCACATCAGGAAGGTGGCGTGGCACGGCTTCCGAGGCAAGCCGACCGGCCTGGTGCTTGGTCCCGTCACCGTGCGTCGATCTCCGGGGGATCGTCGGCTCACACCCCGGTAGTTCGGTCAACAGGTCCTCCATGCCGTCCTGGTAGCGTTGGTAGAGCTGCCCGGCGCGGCCGTGGAAGATCTTCCGGGCGAGTGCGTGGCGGCCTTCCTGGAGGTTGGCCTGGACCTTGATCTGGCGGCGGTAGCCGGGCTCGTCGGCCAGGCGCAGGATGTGCAGGGTCTTGGCGATCCGCCCGTAGTGGGCGATCGCGTCGCCGAGCGGGGTCGGGCGCCCGTCGCGGGAGAGCATCCGGATCACGTCGTAGGCGCGGACGGCTCCGGTGTGGATGGAGCCGATGATCCGCAGGATGTCCTCCCAGTGCCGCTCGATGCGGGCGAGGTCGACCCGGCCGCGGGCCGCGTCCTGGAAAGCTCCGTAGTTGGTCGTGCGGTCGATACGCCACATCTGATCCGGCAGGTCCGCGAGCTGCGGCGCGTACGCGAATCCGGCGAGCGTGAGCAGTCCGAAGACGATGTCGCTGTAGGTGGCGGTGTCCGTGACGATCATCTCCCGGCGCTTGCCTCCGTCGCGGTCGTAGAGGACGTCCAGCACGTACAGGGAGTCGCGCGGGGTGCCGGCCACGACCTTCCCGCCCAGGCCCGCCGCCTGGTCGTTGATCATGTTGAGCCAAGTTGCCCCGCCTCGGCGGCCGAAGTACTTCGGGTTCGGCCGCGCGTAGACCGAGGGGACCGGGACGACGAACCGCATCCCGTCGACCGAGGCGACCAGGCCGCCGCCCCACGCGCTCGCGAGGTCGATGGACGCCTGGTGTTCGATGAGCGTGGCGTTCGCGGCCCGGTAGGTCGCGAGCCGCAGGTAGGTCTGGTCGACGTGGGACAGCCGCCCGTACTTCAGCGCGTCGACCCCGCCGATGACCGGGGTATAGCCAACGTTGCAGCCGTGCGCGACCAGGAGCGCGGCGATGGTGACGTGCAGGTCCTTCAGTCGGGCCTCACCGCCGGTGACCGAGGTGAACGCCTGGTCGGCGCCGGTCCAGGAGAACACCTCCATCAGCACCTCGGGCAGGTCCACGCGGGGCAGCATCGCGTTCACCGCCGCCCGCAGATCGAGCAAGGAGGCCGGTTCGGGCTCCGGCTCCAGCGCGGCGAAGTGCAGTCGGCCGTCGTCGTCGAATACGACCTGCGCGTTGCCCGGCAGCCCAAGGGAAGCCAGCACGGTGGGCTTGGCCTGCTCCCACGCCTTACCGGCCAGCAGCTTCGCCCGCGGGTCCCCCCACTTCGACGAGTTCTTCGCGAACACCTGCTTGCTGCGCAGCATCCGGTGCAGCTGCTCCAGCACACAGAACGTGTACGCCTTCCAGTCCACCGTGCCCGGCTCCAGGTGCGGCGGCGAGAGCACCAGGCGCCGCCATGAGCCGACGAGCAGGCCGGTGTCGATCTTCGGCGGGGCCGACCCTCTTGCGTCCCATCAGGTCCGGCAAAGACTGGAGCGCGGTCAGGACCGGCGCCCCTTCCGGGGTGGCGCCGAAGTCGACGACCTTGACCAGGAGTTTCAGGAACGGCCGGACGGTGCCGAACCGGCTGACCAGCATGGATCGCCACGCCTCGTCCGCGTCGGAGTCCAGCGGCGGCGTCAGCTCGAACAGTGAGGCGATCGCGGCGGCCAGCTCGTGCCGGGGCACGACCGCCTCGATCCGCTCCCACATCGCCTCAAAGCTCTCGACGTGCGGGCCGGTCACCTCGCCGGTGTCGGTGTCGACCAGCTTGCTCGTGGTGTCGAAGACGACCTGGAAGGCGGTCGCGAGCTTCGCCGAGGCCCGCTCGGCCTTGGCCAGCAGCTTCGTCGCGATCAGCACCTCCAGAAGGTCGAGCGCGTCATCGACGGCCCGGGTCGTCAGGTAGACGGTGGTGGCCAGTAGCGTCGCCAGCCGCCGGGAATCGCCGTGTCGGCGCAGCAGCGACGCCTTGCCGTCCACCTCGTACCGGGACAACTCCGCCAGCCGCCGCGGCGGTCCCGCCGACAGGCCCTAGGCCGGAGATCTCCTCGGCGCTGGAGCGCCCACTTCATCTGCGGCCCGGACACGCGCACCGGGCCGCGGCGCAGCCGGTCCAGCTCCGAGACCCGCTCGCTGGGCGGCACCGTCAGCAGCGAGTCCGGCACCGCCCGCTGCCCTGTGTTCAGCAGCCCGTGCAGCGTGTCCCACAGCCGCTGGTTCGCCGCCTCGCGCACCGTGCCCACCAGCCGGGCCAGACAGCTCACCCCCGGCAGCAGCACCCGCTCCTCGCGCAGCCAGCCCGCTGCCGCGTCGAACAGCGCCTTCGGCCCGTCCCCGGTCGTCCACGCCCGCGCGTCCAGCCAGACCACCAGCTCCTCGCGGACCTCGGCGAAGTCCCGCCAGCTCCCGGCCTCCTGGATCTCCCCGGCATGGGTACGGGCCGTACCGGCCCGCTCGCCGTACAGCTTCAAACATGAGGCGTCCGCAATCTCCAACTGCTCGGCCAGGTACTCGGCCACCTCCGTCGGCACTGCCGCGGGTCCGGCATGAACCGGCCCAGGAACCGCATGCACGTGAGCTGGATCGCGAACCCGAGCCGGGTGTGGGCCCGGCGCTTGGCCTGCACCGCCTCCCGGTCCGCGTCGTCCAGGAAGAAGTACCGTTCCAGCTCCGTCTGCGAGGGCACCTCGTGAAAGGACCCATACCGGGCCGCCTGCTCATCCGTCAGGAACTTGACCGCCACAACAGTTCTCCGAAGATCGACAACAACGACCCACGAAGACTCCGACGCTCAATCATCCCAGGTCAAAGGCGCAATCAGCCTGAGGAAGGCTTAGAACTCCTAACGAAATGATCTTCCAGGTGGTTGGATCACTCCGGGGCCGTTGATCTGGGGGTGCGGGGTGGCTCGGCAGAAGCCGTGGGAGGTCGATGACGAGCTGTGGGCGGTGATCGAGCCGCTACTGCCGAAGGGCGAACGTCGCACTCGTCATCCCGGGCGGAAGCGTCATCCGGACCGGCTGGTGTTCCAGGGCATCTTGTTCGTGCTGCATACCGGGATTGCCTGGGAACACCTGCCGCAGGAACTCGGCTTCGGGTCGGGCATGACGTGCTGGCGACGCCTGGCCGAGTGGACCGAGGCCGACGTGTGGCGCCGACTCCATGAAGCACTCTTGGCCAAGCTCCGCAGCGCGGACGCCCTGGACTTCTCCAGGGCGGCGGTCGACGGCTCCCACATCCGGGCGTTAAAAGGGGCCCCAAGACGGGACGAAGCCCTGTCGACCGGGGCAGGACGGGCAGCAAGCACCACCTGATCACGGACGCCACCGGCATCCCGCTCGCCGTCACCCTCACCGGTGGCAACCGCAACGACGTCACCCAGCTCATCCCCCTGCTCCAGGCCGTGCCGCCCGTGCGGGGCAAGCGCGGCCGACCCCGGCGCCGCCCCGACGTCGTGCTCGGTAACCGCGGCTACGACCACGACAAGTACCGCCGCCTCGTCCGCGCGCTCGGCGTGAAGCCGCTGATCGCTCGACGCGGCACCGAACACGGCTCCGGACCCGGTACCCAACGCTGGGTTGTCGAACGTGCCTTCGCCCACCTGCACTGGTTCCGCCGCCTGCGGATCCGCTGGGAGATCCGCGACGACATCCACGAAGCCTTCCTCACCCTGGCCTGCGCGGTCATCTGCTGGCGCCGACTGGTCGCAGTTCAGCGCCGCCACTCATAGGCGCCCGGTGACGTCTGGAGAACCTCGCTCGGCCACTCCCGCTGTACCAGCTGGAGCAGTTTCCGCTGGTCGTCGATCCATCCGTCCTCAAGACACAAAGGAACGAACACAGAGATGCTGGAGCGCGCCACGTCTTCAACGTGGACGGCGGGCGTCTCGTGTTGCTTGTTGAGTGCCTGGACCCGGATCTCGGGACTACGGTCGTCATCTATCCAGCAGACGTCACCGCCCGCGGCAAGCACATCCAGGGCGCGTGACCAGCCAGCCAGATCGTCCGGAAACAAGCCCAGATCCAGCCGTCCGCTCACGAAACCACTCTCGATGAGCACCTCAGCATTGAGCAGGTCGTGCAAGGGCAGCACTCCCGGCATCCGGCGGCCCAGCACACGTACTCGGAAGCTGTTGTCCCCATCCGAGAGATGGATCAGATCCATCACGCACCCCATACCCCTCACCCGTCAACGTTCACAGCCCATCCTGTCGGCCGGCTCTTGTCACCACCACTGAGTTGTCCAAGAGTCATTCCGTTAGGAGCTCTTAGTGCACGATCTGGCACGGATGTTCCTCAGCCCCCGAATCCGCCGCCCGCTACGGCCCGAAGGAGATCACCCCGGACCGCTGACCACCACCCCGGCCCCGGCTGCTGGACAAGGGGCGTCTCCCGGCTCCGTGGGATGATGGCCGGGTGACGCTGGAGGACCTCGTCCGGCTGCGCCGGGCCCGCGACCGGATGGACCGCGACTACGCGGAGCCCCTGGACGTCCCGGCGCTGGCGCGCGGCGCGCTGATGTCGCCGGGCCACTTCTCCCGCAGCTTCCGTGCCGCGTACGGCGAGACACCGTACAGCTACCTCATGACCCGCCGGATCGAACGGGCCAAGGCCCTGCTGCGCCGCGGCGACCTCTCGGTGACGGAGGTCTGCTTCGCGGTCGGCTGTACGTCGCTGGGGTCCTTCAGCTCCCGCTTCACCGAGCTGGTCGGCGAGAGCCCCAGCGCCTACCGGGCGCGTCCCCATGAGGCGGGCGCCGCCATCCCGGCCTGCGTCGCCAAGATTCACACGCGACCGGTCAGGAATGGAGAAGCCAAACCTCCGCCCCCTCCGTAGCGTGAGGGACATGGAAATCAAGCTCGCACAGACCTTCATCGCCGTCGACGACCACGACAAGGCCCTCACCTTCTACCGGGACGTCCTCGGCCTGGAGGTACGCAACGACGTCGGGTTCGAGGGGATGCGCTGGGTGACCGTCGGCTCCCCGGCCCAGCCGGACGTGGAGATCGTCCTCGAACCGCCGCTCGCCGACCCGAACGCCCCGGCCGCCGACCGGCAGGCCATGGCCGAGCTGCTGGCCAAGGGGCTGCTGCGCGGCGTGATCTTCTCCACCGACGATGTCGACGCCACCTTCGAGCGGATCCGCGCCGCCGGCGGTGAGGTGCTCCAGGAGCCGATCGACCAGCCGTACGGGGTCCGCGACTGCGCCTTCCGCGACCCCTCCGGCAACATGCTCCGCTTCAACCAGCCCCGCAAGCACTGAAGTTCGCCGTTGTCTTCGTCTTCTTTCCGCTGTCGGGCGGGACCGGGGCGACGACAATGGGACGTGCTGTTCGAAGCTGGCGAGACCGAGCCGGGGCCGCCGGACCTGAGCGGTGAGCGGCGGCCCCGCGCAACAGATGGAGAGACGATGAGCAAGGCCGAGAGAGCCGGATCGCAGGCGACTGCGCAGCCGGTCGCCGACAGCCATGAAGTGATCCGTGTGCACGGTGCACGCGAGAACAACCTCAAGGATGTCGACATCGAGATCCCGAAGCGCCGGCTGACGGTGTTCACCGGGGTCTCCGGCTCGGGCAAGAGTTCTCTGGTGTTCAACACGATCGCCGCGGAGTCCCAGCGGCTGATCAACGAGACCTACAGCGCCTTCGTCCAGGGCTTCATGCCCACGCAGGCCCGCCCCGAGGTCGACGTACTCGAAGGGCTGACGACGGCGATCATCGTCGACCAGCAGCGGCTGGGCGCCCACCCCCGTTCCACGGTCGGCACCGCCACCGACGCCAACGCGATGCTGCGCATCCTCTTCAGCCGGCTCGGCGAGCCCCACATCGGCTCGCCCAACGCGTTCTCCTTCAACGTGGCCTCGGTCAAGGCGAGCGGCGCGATCACGGTCGAGCGCGGCGCCGGGACGAAGACGGAGAAGCAGACCTACACCCGTACCGGCGGCATGTGCGTGCGCTGCGAGGGCCGGGGCACGGTCTCCGACATCGACCTCACCCAGCTCTACGACGACACCAAGTCGATCGCCGAGGGCGCGTTCACCATCCCCGGCTGGAAGTCGGACAGCTGGTGGACCGTGCGGACCTACGCCGAGTCGGGGTTCCTCGACCCGGACAAGCCGATCCGCGACTACACCAAGAAGGAGATGCAGGACTTCCTCTACCGGGAGCCGACCAAGGTGAAGGTGGAGGGCGCCAACCTCACCTTCGAAGGGCTGATCCCCAAGATCCAGAAGTCGTTCCTCGCCAAGGACAAGGAGGCGATGCAGCCGCACATCCGCGCCTTCGTGGAGCGCGCGGTCACCTTCACCACCTGTCCCGACTGCGAGGGCACCCGGCTCAGCGAGGGCGCCCGGTCCTCGAAGATCAAGAAGATCAGCATCGCCGACGCCTGCGCGATGCAGATCAGCGACCTGGCCGACTGGGTCCGTGAGCTGGACGAGCCCTCGGTGGCGCCGCTGCTCAGCGCGCTGCTGGGGACGCTCGAATCATTCGTGGAGATCGGCCTCGGCTATCTCTCGCTGGACCGGCCCTCGGGCACCCTCTCGGGCGGTGAGGCGCAGCGCGTCAAGATGATCCGCCACCTCGGCTCCTCGCTCACGGACGTGACGTACGTCTTCGACGAACCCACCATCGGCCTGCACCCGCACGACATCCAGCGGATGAACGACCTGCTGCTGCGGCTGCGGGACAAGGGCAACACCGTGCTCGTCGTGGAGCACAAGCCGGAGGCGATCGCCATCGCCGACCATGTCGTCGACCTGGGCCCCGGCGCCGGTACCGCGGGCGGCACCGTCTGCTTCGAGGGCACCGTGGAGGGGCTGCGGGCCGGTGGCACCCTCACCGGCCGCCACCTGGACGACCGGGCCGCCCTCAAGGAGAAGGTCCGCACGCCCACCGGCACGCTGGAGATCCGCGGCGCCTCCACGCACAACCTGCGGGACGTCGACGTCGACATCCCGCTCGGGGTGCTCTGCGTGGTCACCGGAGTCGCGGGCTCCGGGAAGAGCTCGCTCATCCACGGATCGATCCCGGCGGGTGAGGATGTCGTCTCCATCGACCAGACCGCGATCCGCGGCTCGCGGCGCAGCAACCCGGCCACGTACACCGGGCTCCTCGAACCCATCCGCAAGGCGTTCGCCAAGGCCAACGGGGTGAAGCCCGCCCTGTTCAGCGCCAACTCCGAGGGCGCCTGCCCCACCTGCAAGGGCGCCGGTGTCATCTACACCGACCTGGCGATGATGGCGGGCATCGCCACCGTCTGCGAGGAGTGCGAGGGCAAGCGGTTCGAGGCCTCGGTGCTCGACCACCACCTCGGCGGCCGCGACATCAGCGAGGTCCTCGCGATGTCGGTGGACGAGGCCGAGACGTTCTTCGCCGAGGGCGAGGCGCGAACCCCCGCCGCGCACAAGATCCTCACCCGTCTCTCCGACGTGGGACTGGGCTACCTGAGCCTCGGCCAGCCGCTCACCACGCTCTCCGGCGGCGAGCGTCAGCGGCTCAAGCTGGCCACCCACATGGGTGAGAAGGGCGGTGTGTACGTCCTCGACGAGCCGACCACCGGTCTGCACCTGGCCGACGTGGAGCAGCTCCTCGGGCTGCTCGACCGGCTCGTCGAGTCCGGCAAGTCGGTGATCGTCATCGAGCACCACCAGGCGGTCATGGCGCACGCCGACTGGATCATCGACCTCGGCCCCGGCGCCGGACACGACGGCGGCCGGATCGTCTTCGAAGGCACCCCGGCCGACCTCGTCGCCGACCGCTCCACCCTCACGGGGGAGCACCTCGCGGAGTACGTGGGCGGGTGATCGGGGGCTGATCGGGGGGACGGGTGTACGGGGCCGGGGGAGAGGGCCCTTCCCGGGGCCCGGGCTCCGTGCACTCGGGCCGCGTACGTCGGGCTTCGGGCACCGGGCTCCGTGTACTTGGGGCCCGTACTTCGGGCCGCGGGCCTCGGGTTCCGTATGGCCGGGCTCCGTGCACTCGGGCTTCGTGCACTTGGGCCCCGTACGCCGGGCCTCGGGCTCCGGGCCCCGCCCCCGTACGCCGTGCACCGGGCCCCGTACATCGGGGGCGTCGCGACGCGGGCTCTACCGCTGCTGTACGCGGCGGCCGTCGCCGGGGCCGTCGCCGAGGGCTACTTGACCGCCGGACTCGCGGCGCGGGCCCCGCTCAGGACGGCCGGTCGCGGTTCAGCCATGACGGGACCTCGGGGACATCCGCGTCCCACGCCCGTGGCTGCTCCGGCGGGGGCGGCACGGGGCGGCGCACCGGTTCCGGCTCGGGCTCCGGGACGGGCGGAGGCGCGGGCTCCGGATCCGGCGCGGCGCTGTCGTACAGCTGCTCGATCACCGTGAACCGGCAGTGGAAGCTCTGCAACGCCCCGTCCAGCACGAGCACGAACCCGTCCTGCTCCCGGTAGAGCCTCCGCCGCTTCGGACTGGTCGGATGCACCGGCCGGTACGTCTCGGCCCGCTGCCGCAGGACCTCCAGCGCCTCCTCGCGCGTGCCGTCCACATGGTCCAGGACGCTTCCCGACCAGACCCGGCGCTGGCCCCCGAACCCGAGGTTCTGTTCCACCAGCAGACCCCACCTGGGCATGTCTTCCCCCGTTCGCCGACCGTCCCACCGTGCCGCGACCGTCCTCCGCCGTGGAAGGGCCGCGCGGCCCCGCCATTGTTCCTGATCTTGTTACGTGCCCCGGCAGCAGCCCCGCCGCGTACCGGCTCCGCCGGGAGGCCGCCATACTGGACACGGGCCGGGGAGGGTGCAGCGCCGGCAGCGGGGACAACGGGGGCGAGAAGCGGCAGATGGCGGAGAGCAGGCTGATCCAGAGCCGGTACCGGCTGCTCGATCTGATCGGGCGCGGGGGCATGGGCGAGGTGTGGCGGGCCCGTGACGAGTCGCTGGGCCGCCTGGTCGCCGTCAAATGCCTCAAACCCATGGGCCCCCAGCACGACCAGGCGTTCACCCGCATCCTGCGCGAACGCTTCCGCCGCGAGGCCCGGGTCGCCGCCGCCCTCCAGCACCGGGGCGTCACCGTCGTCCACGACTTCGGCGAGCACGAGGGCGTCCTCTACCTCGTCATGGAGCTGCTGGACGGGCAGAACCTGAGCCAGCTCCTGGCGGGGAACCAGCAGCGCCCGCTCCCCGTCGACCATGTCGTCGACATCGCCGAGCAGGTCGCCGACGCGCTCGGCTACACCCACCGGCAGGGCATCGTCCACCGTGATCTGAAGCCCGCCAACATCATGCGGCTGACCGACGGCACGGTGAAGATCTGCGACTTCGGCATAGCGCGCCTCGGCCACGACATCGGCGTCACCTCCCGCCTCACCGGCACCGGGATCGCCATGGGCACCCCGCACTACATGTCGCCCGAGCAGATCGGCGGGAAGGAGGTCGACCACCGCAGCGACCTGTACTCGCTGGGCTGTGTGCTGTACGAGATCGCCACCGGCGTACCGCCGTTCGACCTGGACGACGCCTGGGCCGTACTCGTGGGGCACCGCGACACCCAGCCCGAACCCCCGCGCACCCACCGCGCCGAACTCCCCGGCTTCTTCGACCGGGTCGTCCTGGACCTGCTGGCCAAGACCCCCGACGAGCGGCCCGCCGACGCGAGCGATCTGCGCCGCCGCATCGTGCTCGGCCGGACGGGGGAGCAGTCGGCCCCCGGGCCCGCGCACCCGTCGCCGGCCCTCCCCGGCACCTACCCCGGCCTGGCCCCCGCCGTTCCGCGCCCACGGCCCGAACTGCCCGCCTGGGCCCGGGACATGACCGCCGGACCCAAGGCAACCGGCGCCCCGGCCCCGGGAACCGGACTCCCGGACCCCGCCGCCGGACTGACCGTACGGTGGACCACGGCCACGAGCGCCACCCCCGCCTCCCCGCCCGGCACCGACGGCTCCGCCGTCCTCCCGCCCGCGCACCCCGTCCCCACCCCCGACCTGCTCACCGCGCTCGCGGGCCGCCACAGCGCGGGCATCGACCTGGGACGGCTGGGCCGCTGGGAGGAGGCGGGCGAGGTGCACCGCGCGGTCGCCGCCGAGCGCGAGAGCGTCCTCGGCCCCGACCACCCCGACACCCTCGCCAGCCGGTACGAGATCGGCTTCACCCTCAGCCGCACCGGCCGGGCCGCCGACGCGCTGCGCGAGTTCGGCCAGGTCGCCGCCGGGCGGGAACGCACCCTGGGCCCCGACCATCCGCAGACCCTCGCCGCCCGGCAGGAGACCGCGTACGTGCTCGGGCAGCTCGGCCGCCACTTCGAGGCCCACCAGGTCTACGCGGCGGTCCTCGCCGCCCGGACCCGCTCCATGGGCCCCGACCACCCGGACACCCTGCGCTGCCGCCACAACCTGGCCTTCAACCTCAGCCGGCTCGGACGGCCCGAGGAGTCCTGGCAACTGGCCCGCCAGGTGGCCGAGGACCGGGCCCGGCTGCTCGGCGCGACCCACCCCGACACGCTCGCCACCCGGTACGAAGTCGCCTACACCCTGGGGAGGCTGGGGCGCTGGGCGGAGGCCCTGGAGACCTACCAGGACGTCGCCCGGGCCCGCGCCGCCACCCTCGGCCCCGACCACCCCGACACCCTCGCCGCCCGCTACGAGGCGGGCATCAGCCTCGGCCGGCTCGGCCGCAGCGCGGAGGCCCTGGAGCTGTACCGGGCCCTGGTCGCCGACCGTACCCGGGTGGGCGGCCCGTCCGACGCCGAGACCCTGCGCGCCCGCCACGGACTGGGCGTCAACCTGGGGCGGATGGGGCGCTGGGAGGAGGCGCTGACCGAGGCGCGGGAGGTGTGCGCGATGCGGGGGAGCACGCTCGGCCCCGACCACCCGGACACGGTGATCAGCTGCCGCGAGGTCGCCGTCGCCCTCGGCTGGCTCGGCCGGTGGACCGACGCCCTCACCGCCTACCGGCAGGTCGCCGAGGCGCGCGGCCGGACCCTGGGCCCCGACCACGCGGACACCCTGGCCGCCCGCCAGGACGAGGCGCACTGCCTGGACCGGCTGGGCCGGGCCGAGGAGGCCGCCGAGCTGTACCGCACCCTCGCCGCACACCGGGCCCAGAACGCGCTGCCGCCGCACTGAGGGGGCGCGCCGGGGCTTCCGGTGTTTCCGGGCCGCCGGGAGCGGGGTCCCGGTGTTTCCGGCCCGGCCGGGCGTGGTCGGTCCTGGTGGGGCCGGGCTGGATGTTGTCGGGCCGGGCCCCTGCGTCTCCGGCCAGCCCGGGCGCGCGTACCGGGCACGCGCACCAGGCACGCATCGGGCGCGCACCGGGCACGCGCACCAGCCCCACCGCCTCCGACCGGCGGCCCGAGCAGGCGCGCGACCTGCTGAAACCGGCCCGGGACCTCTGGCCGGGACGGAGCCCCGCATGTTACGAAGGTGCATGCCCGCACCTGAGCCGTCCGCACCCCGGTCCTCCGCACCTCAGCACTCCTCCGCACCCCGGGAGCTCTCCGCACGGGTGCCCGGCGCGCCCGCCCGGGACCGCTACGACGCCGTGATCGTCGGCGGCGGCCACAACGGCCTGGTCGCCGCCGCCTATCTCGCCCGCGCCGGACAGTCCGTCCTCGTCCTGGAGCGCCTGGACACCACCGGGGGAGCGGCGATCTCCACCCGCCCCTTCGCCGGGGTCGACGCCCGTCTCTCGCGCTACTCCTATCTGGTCTCCCTGCTGCCGCAGAAGATCGTCCGCGACCTCGGCCTCGACTTCGCCGTACGCAAGCGGACCGTGTCCTCGTACACCCCGGCCCTGCGCGACGGACGCCCCACCGGACTCCTCGTCGGCGGCGACCGCACCCGCGAGTCGTTCGCCGCGCTCACGGGCGGCGAGCGGGAGTACGCGGCCTGGCAGCGCTTCTACGCCATGACACAGCGCGTCGCCGAACGGGTCTTCCCCACCCTCACCGAACCGCTCCCCGACCGGGACGCCCTGCGCGCCCGGATCGACGACGCGGAAGCCTGGCGGACGCTGTTCGAGGAGCCCATCGGGGTCGTCGTCGAGCGGAACTTCACCGACGACCTCGTACGGGGCGTGGTGCTGACCGACGCCCTGATCGGCACCTTCGCCGACGCCCACGACACCTCACTGCTCCAGAACCGGTGCTTCCTCTACCACGTGATCGGCGGCGGAACCGGCGACTGGGACGTCCCCGTCGGCGGCATGGGCGCCCTCACCGACGCCCTCGCCCGTGCTGCCCGTACGGCGGGCGCCGAGATCCGCGTACGGCACGAGGCGACCCGGATCGAGACCGACGGCACCCACGCCGAGGTCACCGTCCGCACACCCGAGGGCGAACACGTCGTCGCCGCCCGCCGCGTGCTGGTCAACGCGTCCCCGCAGGCGCTCGCCGCCCTCCTCGGCGAGACCCCGCCGGAGCCCGCCGAGGGCGCCCAGCTCAAGGTGAACATGCTGCTCACCCGGCTCCCGAAGCTGCGGGACCGGTCCGTCGACCCCCGGCAGGCGTTCGCCGGTACGTTCCACATCGCCGAGGGGTACGGGCAGTTGGCCGACGCCTACCGGGAGGCAGCGGCCGGACGGCTGCCCGCCGCCCCGCCGTCCGAGATCTACTGCCACTCGCTGACCGACCCCTCGATCCTCGGCCCCGACCTCGCCGCGCGCGGCTACCAGACCCTCACCCTCTTCGGCCTGCACGCCCCCGCCCGGCTCTTCACCGCCGACAACGACGCCGCCCGAGCCGCCCTGCTCAAGGCCACCCTGGCCGAGCTGGACGCCCATCTGGAGGAGCCGATCACCGACTGCCTGGCCCTCGACGAGAACGGCGAACCCTGTATCGAGGCCAAGACCCCGCTCGACCTCGAACGCGATCTGCGTCTGCCCGGCGGCCACATCTTCCACCGCGACCTCTCCTTCCCGTACGCGAGCGAGGCGACCGGCCGGTGGGGCGTGGAGACCGCCCACGCCAACGTCCTGCTCTGCGGGGCGGGCGCGGTGCGCGGCGGCGGGGTCAGCGGGGTGCCCGGCCACAACGCGGCGATGGCGGCCCTGGGTTAGGCACTACCGCAGGTGCCGGCGTTCGACTGCGGCCGCGATGGCGGTGTGGCCTGCGGGCCCCGGGTGCAGGCCGTCGCCGCTGTCGTACGCCGGCAGCAGCCGGGAGGGGCGGTCCGGGTCGCGGAGCGCGGCGTCGAAGTCGGCGACGGCATCGAAGATCCCGCCGCCGCGCACGGCCTCGTTGACCTGTCGGCGTACCGCGTCCTGCTCCGGTGTCCAGCGCGTCCACCCCTCGAACGGGGCGATGGTGGCACCCATCACCCGCAGCCCGGCGGAGCGGGCGCGCAGGGCCAGTTGGCGGTACGCGGCCACCATCCGCGACGGGTCGCGCTCGACGGGCACGTGGTGGAGGTCGTTGACGCCCAGGTGGATCAGGACCGTCCGCAGCCCCGGCAGCGAGAGGACGTCCCGGTCGAAGCGGGCCTGGCCGCTCACGCCGGAGCGGTCGTTGTCGAGCAGCAGCCGGTTGCCGCTGATGCCCAGGTTGGCGACGGCGGAGCCCGGCAGCCTGCGGGCCAGCTGGTCGGGCCAGCGGAGGTCGGCGTCGTCCGGTGTGCCGGTGCCCTCCGCGATGGAGTCGCCCAGCACGGCGAGGACCGGCCCGCGCGCCCCGGTCGTCTCGACCCCGGCCAGCAGGAGGACGGACCGGGTGCGGACGCCGTCGACGGTGTGCCAGGCGTGGGTGTTGCGGTGGAAGGAGAGCGGGCCCGTGGGGCCGGGCAGACGTGTCTCCACGGTCAGCAGGGCCCCGTCCGGCACCTGGAGACCCTCCACCGGGTCGCTGGTGAGGGACGCGCCCGCCGCCAGCCACTCCTGCCGCTGACCGGCGAAGGTGACCGGCCGCCCGTCGGCGGTCACCGGACCCACCAGCACCGGAGCGGCCCCGAAGGCGTGCGCGTACCGGAGTCTGACCTGCCCGCCCGCCGACAGCCGCAGCCGCGTGGTGCTCAGCCCGTCGGTGAGACCGGCGTACGCGACCGGGTCGGCCGTCGTGGGGGCGGTCTGCGCGGTGGCCCAGGAGGTGGTCCAGGGGGTGGCCGAGGGTGCGCGGCTGGGTGCGGACCGCGTGGCCGCGCGTGCGGCCGGGGCGGTGAGGGCCGCCCCGGCCCCGGCCGCCGCCGCGTACAGCAGACCCCGTCTCGCCGGTACGGGGAACCGGCCGCCGGTCACCGGGAGAGCACCCGGGCGGAGGGGGCGGTGCGCCGGACACTGCTCATGGGGTGTGCCTCCTGGGATCGGCCACGGGGAACGGGTGCGCCGAGCGGCTGCGCGCGGCCCGTACCATCCAACGGCCCCCGGATGAACCCGTGGTGACATCGTTCCGCTCCGGGCGCGACGCCATTGTGACGGCAGCGCCCGGCGGGCGGCGGCCCACCACGCGCGGCGCCGCCCGCCCCGCCGCTCAGTCGGCCGACAGCACCCAGCCCGCCGCCCCGATCCGCCCCGCGTCCCGGGGCCGGGCGGAGTCGAAGACCGTGACGCCGCCGTCCCGCACCCTCAGCGCGGCCACGTACGCGCCGCGCCCCACGTACAGCTGGTCCGTGGTGTAGCGCCACCGCAGCCGGACGCTCGTCCGCCGCCAGGCCGACAGGTCCGCCTCCACCCGGTGCCACACCCGCCCCGACCAGCCGGAGACCCACCCCTCCGGGTGCGGGCGCGGCTCCGGGCGGTGGTGGCCGGGGCCCGGGCCGACGGTGGTGAACGGCACCGGCCGCCACTCCTGCCCCGCCGACGCCTCCAGCACCTCCAGCACCAGCCGGTCGGAGCAGGGTTCGGTGTCCCACCACAGGGCGCACTCCAGCCGGGAGCGCACGGAGCCCAGGCGCAGTTCGGGCAGGGTCAGGGTGGCGGTGGACGCGCTCGCCATCCCGGAGAACCAGGCCGTCCGCCCCCGTTCCGGCCGGACCGGGACGGCCCGGGCCAGCTGGTTGGCGGTCGCCACCCGGGGCGCGCTGCCCGAGCGCCAGCTCCGTACGGGATGGACCGAGTTGCCCAGCACGATCAGAAACGTGTCGGTCGACGGGTCGAGCACCAGGCTGGTCCCGGTGAACCCGGTGTGGCCCGCCGTGCGCGGGGTGGCCATCGCCCCCATGTACCAGTGCTGGTAGAGCTCGAAGCCGAGGCCGTGCTCGTCGCCCGGGAACGCGGTGTTGAAGTCCGTGAAGAGCAGGTCGACCGAGTCCTCGGAGAGGATGCGGGCGCGTCCGTAGACGCCGCCGTTGAGCAGCGTACGGGCGAGGACGGCCAGGTCCCAGGCGCAGGAGAAGACCCCGGCGTGCCCGGCCACCCCGTCGAAGCTGTAGGCGTTCTCGTCGTGCACCTCGCCCCAGACCAGCCCGCGTTCCAGCCCGGACCACGGCAGCCGCGCGTCCTCCGTGGCCGCGATCTTCGGCTTCCAGGAGGCGGGCGGGTTGTAGCGCGTGCGGTGCATCCCGAGTGGAGCAGTGATCTCGTCGCGGAGCAGGGCATCCAGAGGGTGACCGGTGATCCGTTCCAGGATCAGTTGCAGCGAGATCAGGTTCAGGTCGGAGTAGAGATAGGTGCTGCCCGGGGTGGACGCCGGGACCTCGTTCCAGAGCCTCCGGAGCTTCCCCTCCCGCGTCGGCTCCTCGTAGAGCGGGATCCAGGACCGGAAGCCGGAGGTGTGGGTCAGCAGCTGACGGACCGTGATGTCCTGCTTGCCGCCGCCCGCGAAGTCCGGAAGATACGAGGCCACGGCGGCCTCCAGCTCCAGCGTGCCGCGCTCGATCTGCTGCACCGCCAGGATCGAGGTGAACAGCTTGGAGATCGAGGCCAGGTCGAAGACGGTGTCCTCGGCCATCGGGATCTGCCTCTCCGCCGGGAACTCCACCCCGGTGTCCGTCGTCTCGTCGTACGCCGCATAGCGCACCGCCTTGCCGATCGGCCGGTGCAGCGCCACCGTGCCGCCCCGCCCGGCGAGCAGCACCGCGCCCGCGTACCAGGGGTGCTTCGGCGAGTCGGTGAGGTAGGCCTCCGCCTCCCGCACCAGTTGGTCCAGCGGCCCCTGGAGCAGCCCGGCGCGGGCCGCGCTGCCCCGCCGCAGTGTGGGCCGGTGCGCCCCTGATGCCATGTTCGCTCCCGCGTCCGTCGCCACCGGGCGGCCTGCGCCCGGTGCACCCCGTTCCGCCGCCCCCGCCAGGGGGATCGGCGCGAGGGCGAGCGCGCCGCCCAGCGCCAGTATCCCGCCGCCCAGCCTCCGGCGGCCGATGCCGCTCCTGGTGGTGGCTCGCGGGGGCCCGCCTGCTGCCGTGTCCCCGTTCTCCGCCGCGTACCCGGTCATCCGCAACCCCTTCCCGTAACCGGAGCGGACCACGGGCCGATCCCCGTACGAAGGCCCCGGTGTGAAAGTAACTTCCGAAATACCGCCGAGCAGTGAAAGTTCCTGCCGCCGCAGAGGTTACTGTCACCTCCGCCGCCCCGTACGCCCCCGGCCCCGCAAAGAATCTGACACCGCATCAGAAAATCTCTTCCCTCGGTTGTCCGGCTGCGGCATCCTGCCGCCCATGGAGACGGAGCTGAGCAGAGAACTGGGCATCGAGCACGCCATCTTCGGCTTCACGCCGTTCCCCGCCGTCGCCGCGGCCATCAGCAGAGCCGGCGGGTTCGGGGTGCTCGGGGCGGTCCGCTACACCGATCCGCAGGAGCTGGCCCGCGACCTCGACCGGCTGGACAAGCTCGCCGACGGAAAGCCGTACGGCCTCGATGTCGTGATGCCCGCCAAGAAGGTCGAAGGGGTCACGGAGGCGGACGTCGAGGCGATGATCCCGGCCGGACACCGGGGGTTCGTCCAGGAGCTCCTGACCCGCTACGGCGTGCCCGAGCTCGCCGAGGGGGAGACGTCCGGCTGGCGCATCACCGGCTGGATGGAGGAGGTCGCCCGCAACCAGCTCGATGTGGCCTTCGGCTATCCGATCAAGCTCCTCGCCAACGCCCTCGGCTCCCCGCCCGCCGACGTCATCGAGCGCGCCCACGCCCACGGGGTCCTCGTCGCCGCCCTCGCCGGGAGCGCCGAACACGCCCGCCGGCACGCGGCGGCGGGCATCGACGTCGTCGTCGCCCAGGGGTACGAGGCGGGCGGCCACACCGGCGAGATCGGCTCCATGGTGCTGGTCCCCGAAGTCGTCGAGGCCGTCGCCCCGCTGCCCGTACTGGCCGCCGGAGGCATCGGCAGCGGTGAGCAGGCCGCCGCCGGGCTCGCCCTCGGCGCCCAGGGCGTCTGGCTCGGCTCCCTCTGGCTCACCACCGAGGAGGCCGACCTGCACTCGGCGGCCCTCACCCGCAAACTCCTCGCCGCAGGCTCCGGCGACACCGTCCGCTCCCGCGCCCTCACCGGGAAACCCGCACGTCAGCTCCGTACCGCATGGACGGACGCCTGGGACGACCCGGCCGGACCCGGCACCCTGCCCATGCCGCTCCAGGGCCTGCTGGTCGCGGAAGCCGTCTCCCGGATCCAGAAGTACGAGGTCGGGGAGCTGCTCGGCACCCCCGTCGGGCAGATCGTGGGCCGGATGACCAGCGAACGGAGTGTGCAGGCGGTCGTCGACGACCTGACGCGTGGCTTCGAACGGGCCGTCACCCGCCTCCACCGCATCGCCGGAAGGAGCGCCACATGAACCAGCCGGACCAGGTGAACCAGCCAGACCGTGTGAACCAGCCGCCCAACGGCTTCTGGGCCCAGGCCGCCGCCGACCCCGACCGGACCGTCCTCGTCGCGCCCGGCGGCGAGGAGTGGAGCGCGGGGCGGCTGCACGCCGACGCCAACCGCATGGTCCACGGGCTGCGCGCGGCGGGCCTGCGCGAGGGGGACGCGTTCGCCGTCGTCCTGCCCAACGGCACCGAACTCCTCACCGCCCACCTCGCCGCCTCCCAGGCCGGTTTCTACCTGGTGCCGGTCAACCACCACCTGGTCGGCCCCGAGATCGCCTGGATCGTCGCCGACTCCGGCACGCGCGTGCTGATCACCCACGAACGCTTCGCGGCCGCCGCGACCACCGCCGCCGATGAGGCCGGGCTCCCGGAGAGCCACCGCTACGCCGTCGGCACCGCCCCCGGCTGCCGCCCCTACGCCGAGCTGCTCGACGGCCACCCCGCCACCCCTCCGGAGCACCGAACCCTCGGCTGGGTCATGAACTACACCTCGGGCACCACCGGCCGCCCGCGCGGCATCCGCCGCCCCCTGTCCGGCAGGCTCCCGGAGGAGACGTACCTCGGCGGCTTCCTCGGCATCTTCGGCATCCGGCCGTTCGACGGCAACGTCCACCTGGTCTGCTCACCGCTCTACCACACAGCAGTGCTCCAGTTCGCGAGCGCCGCTCTCCACATCGGCCACCCGCTCGTCCTGATGGACGGCTGGGCGCCCGAGGAGATGCTGCGGCTCATCGACGCCCACCGCTGCACCCACACGCACATGGTTCCCACGCAGTTCCACCGGCTCCTCGCGCTGCCCGACGAGGTGAAGGCCCGCTACGACGTCTCCTCCATGCGCCACGCCATCCACGGGGCCGCCCCCTGCCCCGACCACGTAAAACGCGCCATGATCGACTGGTGGGGGAGCTGCGTCGAGGAGTACTACGCGGCCAGCGAGGGCGGCGGCGCGTTCGCCACCGCCGAGGAGTGGCTGAAGAAGCCCGGAACCGTCGGCAAGGCCTGGCCGATCAGCGAGCTCGCCGTCTTCGACGACGACGGAAACCGGCTGACGGCCGGTCAACTGGGCACGGTCTACATGAAGATGAGCACCGGCGGCTTCAGCTACCACAAGGACGAGACGAAGACCCGCAAGAACCGCATCGGTGACTTCTTCACCGTCGGCGACCTCGGTGTCCTGGACGCGGACGGCTATCTCTTCCTCCGCGACCGCAAGATCGACATGATCATCTCGGGTGGCGTGAACATCTACCCCGCCGAGATCGAGTCCGCCCTGCTCACCCACCCCGCCGTCGCGGACGCCGCCGCCTTCGGCATCCCGCACGCCGACCGGGGCGAAGAGGTCAAGGCCGTCGTCGAACCGGCCGAGGGGTACGAGGCGGGGGACGCGCTCGCCGCCGGACTCCTCGCCCACTGCGAGCAGCGGCTCGCCGGCTACAAACGGCCCCGCTCCATCGACTTCATCGCCGCGATGCCCCGCGACCCCAACGGCAAGCTCTACAAACGGCGACTGCGCGAACCGTACTGGGAAGGCCACGAACGGCCCCTGTAGGAAGCCCGGTTCCGTGAGAGGCATCGCACCTCTCACGGAACCGGGCCCATCAACCGGTCAGCGCCGCTCGTGCACCCGCACCACCCGCAGGTGCGGCGAGCGGGCGATGTCCTTCTCGCAGAACCGGGACGTCACCCAGCGCTCACCCGCGTACAGCCGCGTCTGGTCGCTGTAGTGCGGCGAGTTCGGGTTCGACGACTGGGAGTACGAGAGCAGCGTCCGGGCCACCGGGCACCGGCTGCCGTCCCAGCCGACGGCCTGGATGTAGCTGGAACCGCTCGCCACCTCGGTGTAGCCCCCGGCCGCCGGGTTCCACACCGGTTCGATCTTGTTCCAGATGCCGAGCGACTCCGTGCCGCCGTTGACCGGGATGCGCTTCCCGTTCCGTACGACGAACTGGTGCTTGCCCAGCGGAGCGTCCAGGGCGATGCCCGCCGCCCGCAGCTCCGTCACGGTGTCGGCCAGGGCCCTGCCCAGCCCGGGGGCGGCGGTGTTCAGGCCACGCGGAGTACGTACCGGATCGGCTGGGTCGAACGGCACCTGCCACAGCTCGGCGGCGGGCACCGCCGAGGCCTTGCGCCAGAACCGGTCGAAGAGCAGCGCGCCCCTGCTGTCGCTGTCCACGCTCCGGTCCCACCGCCGCACCACCGGGCAGGCCGCCGACACGTCGACCGCCGACCCGCCACTGCCCACGGCCGTCCCGCCGGGCAGCGCCGCGCACCACTTCGCCACATCGGCCGCGACCAGATCCCCGGTCGGCGCCCGGTTCGCGAACTGCTGGCCCTCCAGGTCCCCGACGCGCAGCTTCCCCCGCTCCGCCATCGCCGCGACATCCTCGATCGCACCCCGGGTCCGGATCGACCGCTGGGTGGCGATCGTGCCGAAGACCCGCTCATAGCCGGTCAGCGGCCGGTCGGCGTTGGTCAGCCAGGCGCTGTCGTTGGAGTTCTCGACGTACGGGGTGTTCTTGAGCGTGGGCATCCGGCCCGGCCCGAAGATCCCCGGCTGGAGCGCGTCCCGGTCGCTCCCGAGCGCGCACGCCTGCGTCGATCCGTCCAGCACCGCGAGCCCGGCGGTCGGGTAGGTGGCCCGGCCCAGCGGGGTCGAGCAGCGGGCGGCCAGCTCGTCGGTGATCCTCGGCACCACCTGCGACTGGGAGAAGTACGTGTTCCCCGATCGGTCGGCGGCGATCGTGTTGACCCAGGGCAGCCCCTGGGTCCGCCGGAGCGACCGCTCGATCCCGGCGGTGGAGCGGGCCTTGCTGAAGCCGAGCGCGGTGTCGGCGGCGCGCAGGTTGCCGGCGTTCGGGTCGTTCAGCGCGTACGCGGTGGTCGCCGTCCAGGGCAGCGGCAGTTCCGCACCGAGCGAGGTGACCACCGGGCCGTACCGGGTCCACCACTGGGTCCGGGTCACCGGGTCGGCGCCCTTCACCGGAACGGTGACCGTGCGCTGCGTCATCCGGTGCGGCTTCCCGTCCACCAGATAGACCGTGGGATCGGCCGGATCCAGCGTCAGCTGATGCAGGTTCATCGGGACGCCGGTCGAGACCGTGTGGCTCCACGCCACATCCGCGTTGTGCCCGATCGAGACCGTCGCCGAGCCCAGCAGCGAACCGCCTGCCACGTTCAGCTCACCGGGGATCGTCTGCTGCGACTGCCAGAACCGGCGGCCGCCGTCCCACGGGTAGTGCGGATTGCCGAGGAGCAGCCCGCGCCCGTTCGCCGTCGTGGACCCCTGGAAGGCGACCGCGTTGGAGCCCTTGTCCGAGTTCTGCGGCGACAGCAGCCGCTCGGCCGCCGCTGCCGCCTTCTCCGGGGTGATCCCGGCGGGGGGCGGTGCGACCGTCGGCGGCCGGGCGGCCGTGATGCTGTCGATGGCGCGCCCCTGGCCGCCGAGCACCGACAGGGCGAAGCCGTGCGTGGCCACGTCCAGCGCGGTGACCGGCCGCACCCAGGAGGCGCCCCGGCAGGCGGGGTCGGTGGTGCGGTTCTGCGCGATCCAGGCGTTGTACCCGGCGGCGAACCCGCGCATCGCCTCCTTGGCGGCCCGGCTCGGACCCGCCGGAGCGGGCACCTTCAGCAGCTTCTCCACGGTGCCGCTGTCCCGGACGCCCCGGAAGTACAGATCGCTGGAGAGGTTGTTCCTGGAGGAGGAGAGCGAACCGTCCGGGGCCGCGTCCGGGCCGAAGAACTTCGACCGCTCCCCGCGCACCGTGACGAACCCGTCCGCCAGGGTGCACACCTGGTCGGCGGCCTGCGCCCAGCCGGTGCCGAAGCCCAGGTTCGCGTAGTCCTTCGCCACGATGTGCGGAATGCCGTACTCGGTGTACCGGACGGTGGCGGACAGCCCGCCGCCCGCCGGATGTCGGGTCTCCGGCGCTCCGGAGGCGGCGGCCGGCGGCAGCGACGCCGACACGGTGAACAGGGCGAGTCCGGAGACCGCGAACAGTCTCAGGCGGTTACGGAAGGTCAAGGGTGTTCCTCCCAACAAGGCGGACGGCCGGGGTGGTTGCCCGCTTCCGCGGACAGCCACGCGTCACTCAGTCAGGACGCCCCGCCCCTGTCAACCGGTTGATCGGTATCCAGCCGTTCGACACTCCACGACAGCCCCTTGACCCGCCGGGCCCGGCCGCACAGGATCACGCCATGACCGGTGTACGCAGCAGTACCGTCGACGGTGTCCTCACCCGCAGCGCCCGCCGCACCCCGGAAGGGACCGCCGTACGGTACGGGGAACGGGCCTGGACCTACCGCTCCCTGGAAGCCGCGGTCTCCACCGCCGCCGCCGTTCTGACGGGGGAGCACGCGCTGCGCCCCGGCGACCGGGTGGCCTCGTACGCCCACAACTCCGACGTCTACCTGATCGCCTTCCTCGCCTGCGCCCGGGCCGGGCTCGTCCATGTCCCCGTCAACCAGAACCTCACCGGGGAGGACCTGGCCTACCTCCTGGACCAGTCCGGCTCCGCCCTCGTCCTCACCGACCCGGACCTCGCCGGGCGGATTCCCGCAGGCCGTCCCGTACGGGCACTGCGCGACGCGCCGGGATCGCTCCTCGACGCCCTGGCCACCGAGCGGCCCTTCACCCCGGAGCACGCGCCCGGCGCCGACGACCTCGTGCAACTGCTCTACACCTCCGGGACCACGGCCCTCCCCAAGGGCGCGATGATGACCCACGGGGCCCTGGTCCACGAGTACGTCAGCGCGATCACCGCCCTCGGCCTGGCCCCCGGCGACCGGCCCGTCCACTCGCTGCCGCTCTACCACTCCGCCCAGATGCACGTCTTCCTGCTGCCGTACCTGGCGGTCGGCGCGGAGAACACCATCCTGGACGGGCCGGACGCCGGGCGGATCCTCGACCTGGTCGAAGCGGGGCTGGCCGACAGCCTGTTCGCCCCGCCCACCGTCTGGATCGGCCTCTCCAACCACCCCGATTTCGCCACCCGCGACCTCACCGGGCTGCGCAAGGCGTACTACGGGGCGTCGGTCATGCCCGTACCCGTCCTGGAACGGCTGCGCGCCCGCCTGCCGGAGCTGGCCTTCTACAACTGCTTCGGCCAGAGCGAGATCGGCCCGCTCGCCACCGTCCTCGGCCCCGACGAGCACGAGGGCCGGCTGGAGTCCTGCGGCCGCCCGGTCCTCTTCGTGGAGGCCCGGGTCGTCGACGAGGAGGGTCGCGAGGTCCCGGACGGCACTCCGGGCGAGGTCGTCTACCGCTCACCGCAACTGTGCACCGGCTACTGGGACAAGCCCGAGGAGAGCGCGGAGGCCTTCCGCGACGGCTGGTTCCGCTCCGGAGACCTCGCGGTCCGCGACACCGAGGGCTACTTCACCGTCGTCGACCGGGTGAAGGACGTCATCAACTCCGGCGGGGTCCTGGTCGCCTCCCGTCAGGTGGAGGACGCCCTCTACACCCACCCCGCCGTCGCCGAGGCAGCGGTGATCGGCCTGCCCGACGAACGCTGGATCGAGGCCGTCACCGCCGTCGTCGTCCTGCGCGGCGAGGCGACCGGCACCGAACTGATCGACCACGCCCGCGAGAGGCTCGCCCACTTCAAGGCGCCCAAACGGGTCGTGTTCGTGGACGGGCTCCCGCGCAATGCCAGCGGGAAGATCCTCAAGCGGCAGCTGCGGGACCGGCTGGCCTGACGGGCCGCGCCCGCCGGGAACCGGAGAACCGGAAAACCGGAAAACCGGAAAAGAGGCCCGCCCTCCCCCGGGCGGGGGAGGGCGGGCTCGGGGCCGTACGGGAGATTACTTCAGGCCGTTGCTGATGGCCTTCACGAGTTCGCCGTCGGTGGTGTCACCGTTGAACTCCCAGAAGAACGCGCCACCCAGGCCCTGTTCCTTGGCCCACGCCATCTTGGTGCCGATGGTGGCCGGGGTGTCGTAGCTCCACCAGTTGTTGCCGCAGTGGGCGTACGCCGTGCCGCCGATGGTGCCGGTGGCCGGGCAGGTGGTCTTCAGGACCTTGTAGTACTGGTTGCCGGGCTCGATGCCGGCCGCCGGGCCGGTGGCGCTGCCGCCGGGGGCGGACTGGGTGACGCCGGTCCAGCCGCGGCCGTAGAAGCCGATGCCGAGGAGCAGCTTCTCGGCCGGGACGCCCTTGGCCCTCAGCTTGGCGATCGCGTCGGCCGAGTTGAAGCCCTGCGCCGGGATACCGGGGTACGCGGTCAGCGGGGAGTGCGGGGCGGTCGGGCCCTGCGCGGACCAGGAGCCGAAGTAGTCGTACGTCATCACGTCGTACCAGTCGATGTACTGCGCCGCGCCGCCGTAGTCGGCCGCGTCGAGCTTGCCGCCGTTGGAGCCGTCGGCGGTGATGGCCGCGGTGAGCAGGTTGTCCGGGCCGAACTCGGCGCGCATGGCCTGCATCATGTTCTTGATCGCGGCCGGGCCGCTGTTGTCACAGGTCAGACCGCAGGCGTTGGGGTACTCCCAGTCCAGGTCGATGCCGTCGAAGACATCGGCCCAGCGCGGGTCCTCCACCAGGTCGTGACAGGACTTCGCGAAGGCGGCGGGGTTCTGGACGGCCTGGCCGAAGCCGCCGGACCAGGTCCAGCCGCCGAAGGACCAGAGGATCTTGATGTGCGGGTACTCCGCCTTCAGCTTGCGCAGCTGGTTGAAGTGACCCCGCAGCGGCTGGTCCCAGGTGTCGGCGACACCGTCGACCGAGTTGGCGGCGGTGTAGGTCTTCTCGTAGTCCTCGTACGCGTCGCCGATCGTGCACTTGCCGTTCTGCACGTTGCCGAAGGCGTAGTTGATGTGCGTGATCTTCTCGGCGGAGCCGGAGGTCACGAGGTTCTTCACCGTGTAGGAGCCCCAGTTGGTGAAGTAACCCAGGTTGATCTTGCCCCCGCCCGGGGTCTCGCCGTCGCCGCCGGTGGTGCGGACCGTCGTGGCGGCCGAGGCCGGGCCGGTCTGGTCGGCGGTGTCACGGGCGACCACGGTGTAGCTGTAGTTGGTCCCCGCGGTCAGACCGGTGTTGGTGTACGTGGTGCCGGTGACGGTCGCGACGGTGGCGCCGTCGCGCTTGACGTCGTAGTTCTTGATGCCGTTGTCGTCCGTGGCGGGCGCCCAGGAGAGCTTCACCGAGGTGTCGGTGATGTCGCTCGCGGTGGGCTTGCCCGGGGCGGAGGGGGCGTTGTCACCGGGGGTGGAGCCGTCGCAGGGGTTGCCGTTGAGCTTGCAGCCGGAGGGCGCGCCGGAGCCGGAGCCGTTGAACCCGAAGGAGACGGACGCGCCGGGGGCGAGGGTGCCGTTCCAGCCGACGTTCTTCGCGGTCCAGCGGTTCGCGGAGTTGGTGACGGTCGCGTCCCAGGCGGAGTTCACCTTGGTGTTCGCGGGGAAGTCCCACTCGACGGTCCAGGAGGAGAGCGTGGTGGTGCCGGTGTTCTTCACCGTCCACCTGCCCTCGAAGCCGGAGCCCCAGTCGGAGGCCTTGGCGTAGCTGGCGGTGGCCGAGGTGGCGGCTTCGGCGGGCGAGGCGAGGCCGACCATGGCGGCCAGCGGGAGGACCAGCGCGGTGGCGCCCGCGAGAGCCTTGGAGCGCTTGTTCGGGCCGGCGTTCCGCGGCGATCTGATACGGCGCCATCGTGGTTCGGTGCTCAAGGGGGGCTCCTCGGGTGACGTCCGGAGGGCAGGGGTGGGTCCCTGGCCCGACGACCCTGCGTGGCCTTGGGTACGCGGTGTCTCTTCGGTACCCCCGCAGTGTCTCCGCGACCCTAAGAAGGCCTAGACCAATCGTCAAGAGGTCTGGACCAAAAGATCGTTGAGCGTCCGAAGTGATCCGTCGGCTCGCGCGGCGCCGCTCCCGCCCGCGAGGCCCCCGGCGGCCTCGGGGGTCAGGTGCTCGGGTCACCGGCCGCACGGCACTGCGTGCCCCGGAGCCCGAGCGCGGACGGCAAGGGCCTGGAGTGGACGATACGGAGGTGGGAGACGGTCCGGGTGAGCGCCACGTAGAGGCGGTTGAGGCCCCGGGGTTCGGCGTCGACGATGGCCGCGGGCTCGACCACGACCACCTGGTCGTACTCCAGTCCCTTGGCGGCCGAGGCCGGCACCACGGTGACGCGCGCCCCGAGGGTGTCGGGGCCCGACGCCTGGACACCGGCCGCATCCAGGGCGTCGTGGAGCCCGCGCGTCTCGGAGTCGGCCGCGATCACGCCGATGGAGCCCGCGCGTTCCAGCGCCGTACGCACGGCCGCGACGGTCGCCGCCGCCGTGTCGCGCGTCGCCTCGATCCTCGCCTCGCCGTCGCGGCGCAGGGAGCGGGCGGGCGGTACGTCGACATCGAGGTGGTCCAGAAGGCGGTTGGCGAGTTCGGCGACGGCGCCCGGGACGCGGAGCCCCGCGGTGAGCGGGGTGGTGACGGCGTCCGGCTTGCCCAGGTGGGCCAGGAACCGCGCCCAGTCGCGGGCGGCCCACGGCGTCGTGCCCTGGGCCAGGTCCCCGAGGACGGTGAGGGAGCCGGAGGGGGAGCGGCGGGCGATGGCGCGGCACTGCATGGGCGACAGGTCCTGCGCCTCGTCGACCACGACGTGCCCGTAGCTGACGGGCCGCTCGATGAGCCCCGCGAGCTCGTCGAGCAGCACCAGATCGGCCGCCGACCAGCGGGCCGACCGGGCGGAGCGCGGCGGCCCGGGCCGCAGGAGGGCCTTCTGCTCGTCCGGTTCCAGGACACCGTCGGCCGCCGCTGCCAGGGTGTCCGGGTCGGTGAGCAGCCCGGCGAGGATCCGCTCGGGCCGCACGGTGGGCCAGAGGGCGTCGAGCAGGGCGGTGAGCGGGCGGGCCCGGGAGACCTTCCGCACCCAGGCGGGGGTACGGGGTCCGGCCCGGCGCTCGGCCTGCTGCTGGACGGAGCGGACGATACGGGTGCGCACCCGTTCGCGCCCCACGGCGTACGGCGGCTCCTCGGCCCGTACGTCCCGGACGATCCGCTCCACCTCGTCGGCGGACACCCGCCAGCGGTACGAGCCGTCCGGCAGGGCCAGAGGCCGTACGCGGTCGGCGCGCACATGTGCGTAGAGCGCGCGGCGCAGGACCCCGGCCATGCGGATGTCGTGCTTGAGGGCCGCCGCGGCGTCGCTGTCCTCGGCCCCGACCGGGTGGCGGGCGATCTCCTCGTCGAGCGTCGACTGCCGCACGCCCGTCTCACCGAGCGCGGGCAGGACTTCGGAGATGTAGGAGAGGAAGGCGCGGTTGGGGCCGAGGATCAGCATGCCGCCGCGCTGGACGCGCTGCGGACAGGTGTAGAGGAGGTAGGCGGCGCGGTGCAGCCCGACGGCGGTCTTGCCCGTGCCCGGGGCGCCCTGGACGCAGAGGGACGTGGTGACGTCCGCACGGACCAGCTCGTCCTGCTCGGGCTGGATGGTGGCGGCGATGTCGCGCATGGGGCCGATACGGGGACGCTCGATCTCCCCGGCGAGGATGCCGCTCTCCCGCGCCTCGCCCCTGCCCAGGTGCTCGTCCTCCAGGCCGGTCAGGTCGGGGGTGCCGCCGCGCCCGGCCGCCGACCAGCCGAAGCGGCGCCGTACGGCGAGACCGTGCGGGTCACGGGCGCTCGCCTGGTAGAAGGCGCGGGCGACCGGTGCGCGCCAGTCGATCACCAGCGGCGGTGCGGACGGATCGGGGGCGATGCGCATGCGCCCGATGTGGTACGTCTGCCCGGCGTGGTCGCCCGCCGCCGGGTCCCGGGCGAAGTCGAGGCGCCCGAAGAACAGCGGGCCCCCGGGCAGCTCCCGGAACTCCTTGGCCCGGCCGCGCAGTTGGCGGCCGAGCACTTCGGCATCGGCGCCGGAGGCGGATGCGTGTTCCCCGACGACGACCTGTTCCTGGGCGCCTTCGGCCATGGCGCGCAGCGCCGTCCGGCAGGTGTCGTGGTGGGCGCGTTCCTGGCTGAGCGTGTCACTGAGTACGGAGTCGGAGTTCGGCACCCCATGAGAATAGCGTTACTGGGTAATGTTTGTGACTAAATTGCTTTTCGTGGTCGGGTCAGGCGGGGTGACCGGGGCAGGCGTGGTGGCCCGGCCTCACAGTCGCCCCGCCTCCACGATCCGTCGCAGGAACTTCTGGGTGCGCTCCTCCCTCGGCGCGCCGAAGACCTCCTGCGGTGTGCCGCGTTCCAGCACCACCCCCGCGTCCAGGAAGCAGACCTGGTCGGCGACCTCGCGGGCGAAGGTCATCTCATGGGTGGCGATGACCATCGTCATGCCCTCGTCCTTCACCTCACGGACGAGGCTCAGCACCTCGCCCACCAGCTCCGGATCCAGGGCGGCGGTGATCTCGTCCAGGAGCAGCAGCCGGGGCCGTACCGCCAACGCCCGTACAATGGCCGTACGTTGCTGCTGCCCGCCGCTCAGCCGGTCCGGGTACTCGTCGGCCTTCGCGCCCAGCCCGAGCCGGTCCAGGAGCTCGCGGGCCTGCGACTCGGCCTCGGCCCGGGAGAGGCCGTGGACGCGCTGCGGGGCGAGCGTGATGTTCTGCAGGACGGTCAGGTGCGGGAAGAGGTTGTACGCCTGGAACACCACCCCGATCCGCCTGCGCACCGCGTCCGCGTCGACCCGGGGATCGGTGATCTCCTCGCCCTCCAGCCAGATCGCCCCGTCGTCGACCTCCTCCAGGAGGTTGGCGCAGCGCAGCAGGGTCGACTTCCCGGACCCGGAGGTGCCGATCAGCGCGGTCACGGTGTGCGGGGCGACCTCCAGGTCCACGTCCCGCAGGACGAGCGAGGTGCCGAACGACTTGCGGACAGCCTCCATCCGCAGCACGGGCGCTGTGCTCATACCAGTCCTCCCTGGGCCCGCCGCCGGTCCATCCGGGCCGTCACCCAGTCGGTGAGCCGGGTCATGGGGATGGTCAGCGCGACGAAGACCAGGCCCGCCACGACGTACGGGGTGTAGTTGAAGTCCTTGCTCGCGATGATCTGCGCCGCGTAGACGGCGTCGACCGCTCCGGCGATCGAGACGAGACCGGTGTCCTTCTGGAGGGACACCATGTCGTTGAGGAGCGGCGGCACCACCCGGCGCACCGCCTGGGGCAGGACGACGAAGCGCAGCGTCTTGCCGCTGCTGAGCCCCAGCGACCGGGCGGCGGCCCGCTGCGAGGGGTGCACGGACTCGATGCCCGCCCGGAAGACCTCGGCGACGTACGCCGAGTACGTCAGGACGAGCGCGGTACCGCCCAGCACGACCGGATCGGTCGTCACCCCCTCCAGACGCAGCGCGGGGATCCCGAAGACCACCATCAGCAGGCAGATGATGAGCGGTAGTCCGCGGAAGAAGTCCGTGTAGGCGGTGGCCAGCGCCCGGATCGGGAAGAACACCGGCCCGCGCAGCGTCCGCGCCACGGCCAGCAGCAGGCCGAACGCCAGCACGGCACTGCCGCACACCGCCAGCAGCCGCAGGTTCAGCCACAGGCCCTCCAGGACCTGCGGCAGCGCCACCCGCGCGTAGTGCGGGCTGAAGAACGTCTCCCGCGTACGGTCCCAGCCGGGCGACCCCGTGATCAGCAGGAACAGCACCACGCCCGTGACCAGCGTGCTGGTCGCGGCGATCGCCGTCGCCCGCCGGGTGCGGGCGCGCCGGTGGCGTTCGCGGGCGATCCGGCGCTCGGAGGGGACGTAGGTGTCCTCCCCGGGGAGCGTCTTGAACAGGGTCACTTGAGCACCGGCGCGTCGACGGCCTCGGAGAGCCACTCCTTCTCCAGGGCGGCGAGCGTGCCGTCCTCGCGCAGGGCGTCCACCGCGCCGCTCACGCAGGAGGTGAGCGTGGAGTCCTTGTCGAGGACGAGGCCGAACTGCTCCGGGTTCTCGGGAGAGTTCGGGAACTGGCCGACGACCTTCGCCTCGGGCACCTCGGCCCCGGTGATGTAGAAGGCGGTGGGCAGGTCCACCACGATGGCGTCCACCTGGCCGTTCTTCAGAGCCGACTTGGCGAAGTCGTTGCGCTGGTAGACGGCGGGCTTCGTGTCGGGCTTCACCAGGTCGTTGACGAAGTCCAGGCTGGTCGTGCCCACTTGGGCGCCCAGCCTCACCTTCTTCAGATCGACCACGCTCTTCGCCCCGGCCGCCTTCGACGACTTCAGGGCGACGACCGCCTGGCGCACGTCGTAGTAGCCGGAGGAGAACGCCACGGCCTTCTTGCGGGGTTCGCTGATGGAGACCTGGTTGATGTCGAAGTCGAACGTCTTGGCGCCGGGCGTGATCGCGCTGTTGAACGGAACGTGCTGCCAGACCACCGCATCGCGGCCGTAACCGAGCTGCTTCGCCACGGCGTACGCCACCGCCGACTCGAACCCCTTGCCGTTGGACGGCTCGTCGTCGGAGAACCAGGGGGCGTAGGCGGGCTTGTCCGTGCCGACGGTCAGCTTCCCCGGGACCTCGGTGGCGAGCCCGCCCGGTGCGCAGGCCTCGGCCGTCTCCCCGGACCGGCCCGACGCCTCCTTCTTCTCCTCCGGTTGCGGGGCGCAGCCGGTCAGGGCGGCGCAGAGGACGGCGGCGGAGCAGACGGCGGTGACCAGGGAACGGTTGGCGAGATGCATAGCGGGAGAGTGGCAGTGCCCGGGCCCCTCTGTCGAGATTTTCGAGCAGGTGTCCGCATAGTGGGAACGGGTGTTGCGGTGGTGTGAACAACAGGCCCGCCAGCAGGCATGATGTGTCCCTGGCTCACTCCGCGCCGGACTCCCGCAGACCCACGGTCACCGGATCCTCCTCACCCCGTGCCGGGCCCCGCAGGTCCACGATCCGCTCGATCCTCCTCACTCCGCGCCGGACTCCCGCAGGTCCACGATCCGCCGGATCTTGCCCACCGAGCGCTCCAGCGACTCCGGGTCCACGATCTCGACCCCCACCGACACCCCGACCCCGTCCTTCACCGCCACCGCGATCGCGAGCGCCGCCTTCTCCCGGTCGGCCGCCGTCGCGTCCGCCCGCGCCTCCGCCCGGACCGTCAGCGCGTCCAGGCGCCCCTGCCGGGTCAGCCGGAGCTGGAAGTGCGGGGCGACGGCGGGCGTACGCAGCACGATCTCCTCGATCTGGGTCGGGAAGAGGTTCACCCCGCGCAGGATCACCATGTCGTCGCTGCGGCCGGTGACCTTCTCCATCCGGCGGAAGGTCCGGGCCGTCCCCGGAAGCAGCCGCGTCAGGTCCCGGGTGCGGTAGCGGATGACCGGCATCGCCTCCTTGGTGAGCGAGGTGAAGACCAGCTCGCCCTCCTCGCCGTCCGGCAGCACCTCACCGGTGAAGGGGTCCACGACCTCCGGATAGAAGTGGTCCTCCCAGATGTGCAGCCCGTCCTTCGTCTCCACGCACTCCTGCGCCACCCCGGGGCCCATCACCTCGGAGAGCCCGTATATGTCGACGGCGTCGATGGCGAACCGGTCCTCGATCTCCCGGCGCATCGCCTCGGTCCACGGCTCCGCGCCGAAGATGCCCACCTTCAGGGAAGTCGTACGCGGGTCGACGCCCTGCCGCTCGAACTCGTCCAGCAGCGTCAGCATGTAGGAGGGCGTGATCATGATGATCTCGGGCCGGAAGTCCTGGATCAGCCGCACCTGGCGCGCCGTCATCCCGCCGGACGCGGGGATCACCGTGCAGCCGAGCCGTTCGGCCCCGTAGTGCGCGCCGAGGCCGCCGGTGAACAGCCCGTACCCGTACGCCACATGCACCTTGTGGCCGGGCCGGCCGCCCGCCGCGCGGATCGACCGGGCGACCACGTCCGCCCAGGTGTCCAGGTCCCGTTCGGTGTAGCCGACGACGGTCGGGAGCCCGGTCGTGCCGCTGGAGGCGTGGATGCGCCGGACGTCCCGCTCCGGCACCGCGAACATCCCGAACGGGTAGTTGTCGCGCAGATCGGCCTTGGCCGTGAAGGGGAAACGGGCCAGGTCGGCGAGTGTGGCGCAGTCCTCGGGCCGCAGCCCGGCCCCGTCGAACGCCGCCCGGTATAAGGGCACGTTCTCGTAGGCGTGACGCAGGGTCTGCCGCAGCCGTTCGAGCTGGAGGGCCTCCAGGTCCGCGCGGCCCAGCTGCTCCGCCGCGTCCAGCATGGCCGTCATAGGGGCCCTTCCTCTCCCGAAGCGGGCGACCGATCATTCGGTCGATCTTCCTGGGAGCAGTAATTCAGGCGGCCGGGTCCGCTGGCAAGAGGGGCGCACGGATCGGGTGCGGATCGGCCCGCGGCCCGCTGCCGACCGGCCCCCTGCCGGTCGCCCCGCTGCCGGTTGCCCCCCTGCCGGTCGGCCCCCTGTCGATCGGCCCACAGAGAAGTCCGGTGCGGCCTGCCCGGTGTTCCTGTTTGGATGGACGGCATGCCGAACTTCTCCGCGTACGACACGACCCGGCTCGCCTACCACCTGGTGGGGGAGGGCGAGCCGCTGATCTGCCTGCCCGGCGGACCGATGCGGGCGAGCGCGTACCTCGGTGACCTCGGGGGGCTCGCGGACCGGCGTCAGCTCGTCCTGCTGGACCTGCGCGGCACCGGGGACTCCGCCGTGCCCGACGACCCCTCGACGTACCGCTGCGACCGGCTCGTCGGCGATGTGGAGGCGCTGCGGGAGCACCTCGGCCTGGACCGGATCGATGTGCTGACGCACTCCGCGGGCGCCGGTCTGGCCCTGCTGTACGCCGCCCGCCACCCGGAGCGGCTGCGCACCCTGACCCTCGTCACGCCCGGCGGCCGGGCCGTGGGCATCGAGGTGACCGACCAGGACCTCCGCGAGGCCGCCGAGCTGCGCCGCGACGAGCCCTGGTACCCGCAGGCGCGGGCCGCCCAGGAGGCGCTGCTCGCCGGAGGGCCGTTCGCCGAACTGTGGCCCGCCGTCCGGCCGCTCACCTACGGCCGCTGGGACGAGGCGGCCCGCGCGCACGCCGCCGCCTCCGCCGGACAGACCAACCCCGAGGCACGTGACCGCTATGCGGAGGCGGATGCCTTCGACCCCGGCGCCACGGCCGCCGCCCTGCGCGAACTGGCCGCCCCGGTGCTGGTCCTGGCCGGGGAGCTGGACGGCCACCCGAGCCCGGACCGGGCCACGGAGCTCGCCGCGCTCTTCCCGCACGCCGAGTTCACCGTCCAGCGCGGTGCGGGGCACTTCCCGTGGCTCGACGACCCGGGAGCCTTCTCCCGTACGGTCGCGGCCTTCCTCGACGGGGATGTCCGCAGCGTGCAGGCGGGCGGGGTCCGGCTCGCGTACCGGGTGTGGGGCGAGCCCTCCGCCCCGCCCGTCGTCCTCCTCCACGGCCGGTCCGGCTCCTCCCTCACCTGGACCCGGATCGCCGAGGAGCTGGCCGCCGAACACCGCGTGTACGCCTTCGACTTCCGGGGCCACGGGCTGAGCGACTGGCCCGGCCGCTACTCCTTCGAGCTGTTCCGCGACGACCTGCACGCCTTCCTGGAGGCCCGCAACCTGGCCGGAGCCACCGTGATCGGGCACTCCATGGGCGGGGTGGCGGCCTGCCTCCTGGCCCAGCGCGAGCCCGGGCTGATCGGGCGGCTGATCATCGAGGACGCCCCGCCCCTCCTCCCGCTCGACCCGCCGCGCCCGCCCGCCGTCCGCCCCGAAGGCGCCCTCGACTTCGACTGGCCCGTGGTCCCGGACACCGACGCCCAGATGAACGACCCCGACCCCGAGGCCCGCGAACGGCTGTCGGAGATCACCGCCCCGACCCTGGTGATCGGCGGCGGCTCCACCAGCCACATCGACCAGAAGCAGCTCGCCGACCTGGCGGACGCCATCCCCGGTGCCGTGTTCACCACCATCGAGGCGGGCCACCTCGTCCACACCACCCGGCCGGACGCGTTCCTCGCGGCGATCCGGTCGTTCGGGCTGGGGTGAGGGGTGGCCCGTGAGCCGTGGCCCGTGACTCGTGAGTTGTCAGCCGTCAGCCGTCAGCCGTCAGCCGTCCGTCTCCGCTCCGGCCGCTGTCGCTGCTGCGGCCGCCGCCACCGCCTTCGCCCAGCGGTAGTCCGCCTTGCCGCTCGGTGAGCGCTGGATGCGGTCGGCGAGGACCAGGGCGCGCGGGATCTTGTACCCGGCCAGCCGGGACCGGCAGTGGGCCTGCACGGTGGCCAGGTCCAACGCCCGTGCGCCCTGCCGCAGTTCGAGGACGGCGGCGACCCGGCTGCCCCAGCGCTCGTCCGGGACGCCCGCCACGAGCGCGTCGTACACGTCCGGGTGGGACTTGAGCGCCTGCTCGACCTCCTCCGGGTAGACCTTCTCCCCGCCCGTGTTGATGCACTGCGAGCCCCGGCCCAGCACGGTGACGATGCCGTCCTCGTCCACGGTCGCCATGTCGCCCAGCAGGACCCACCGCTCATCGCCCTTGCGGAAGAAGGTGTCGGCGGTCTTGGCCGGGTCGTTGTAGTAGCCGAGCGGGACATGGCCGCGCTGCGCGATGCGGCCCGGCTCGCCCGGCGCCACCGGCTCGTACGTCACCGGATCGACCACCGCCGTACGGGAGTTGACCTGGACCCGGAACCCCCGCTCGGGGCCTGAGTCGGCGGTGGCCGTGCCGTTGAAGCCGGACTCGGACGAGCCGAAGTTGTTGAGCAGCAGCACGGTCGGCACGAGCGCCTGGAACTCCGCCCGCACCGAATCCGACATGATCGCCCCGGAGCTGGAGACGGAGAAGAGCGACGAACAGTCCGTGCCGCGCAACGGCCCGTCGAGAGCATCGATCAGCGGACGCAGCATCGCGTCTCCCACCAGCGACACGCTGGTGACCTTCTCCTTCTCGATCGTCCGCAGCACCTCCTCCGGGGCGAACTTGCGGTGAATCACCACGCGTTGGCCGAAGTTGAATCCGATGAACGCGGTGAGTGTGGAGGTGCCGTGCATCAGCGGGGGAGTGGGGAAGAAGGTGATGCCGTCGCCGCCCGCCGCCACCCGTTCGGCCAGCTCCTGCGGGCTCTTCACCGGCTCACCGGTCGGCGCGCCGCCGCCCAGGCCCGAGAAGAACAGGTCCTCCTGACGCCACATCACCCCCTTCGGCATGCCCGTCGTGCCGCCGGTGTAGATGATGAACTGGTCGTCGGCGGAACGTCGTTCGAAGCCGCGCGACGGTGAGCCGGACGCCTCGGCCTCGGCGAAGGGGACAGCCCCCAGATCCTCGGGTGCGACCGTGGACCCCACCCGGACCAGGTGACGCAGGGCCGGGGCCTGCGCGGACGCCGCCGCCACCCGCTCGTCGAACTCGCCGTCGAAGACCAGGGCCGCCAGGTCCGCGTCCCGGTAGAGGTAGACCAGCTCCTCTTCCACGTAACGGTAGTTGACGTTCACCGGCACCAGTCGGGCCTTCAGTACTCCCAGCACCGTCTGGAGGTACTCGATGCCGTTGTAGAGGTGGAGGCCCACGTGCTCGCCCGGCCGGAGGCCCGCGTCGATGAGGTGATGGGCGATCCGGTTGGCGGCGGCGTCCAGTTGGGCGTAGGTCATCCGCCGCTCGGCGCCCGTACCGGGATGGTCGACGTACAGGAGCGCCTCGCGGTCGGGGACCACGTCGACGACCGATTCGAACAGGTCGGCAAGGTTGTACTCCACCGTTCCTCCTGACCCCGGGATGACTGGCGACTCGGCCGTCATTAGAGCGCCGGGCGGCACAAGTGGGAAGGGGTGGCGTCGAAAGAATCTGACTGCCTGTCAGAAAACTATTGAACTGCGACCCCGCCTACTGCAACCTGTTCCAGGTCTGGAGACGGGAGTTCGTCATGGGCGGTACGGAAGACCTCGGTACGGAACACCTCACCGTGGAGCGCCGGGGCGCCACGCTGGTGCTCACCTTGAACCGGCCACAGGCCAGGAACGCGTTGTCGCTGCCGATGCTCGTCGGCCTGTACGACGGTTGGCTCGCGGCCGACGCCGACGACGAGGTCCGCTCCGTCGTGCTGACCGGGGCGGGCGGTGCGTTCTGTTCCGGCATGGACCTCAAGGCGCTGGCGGGCGGCGGGATGGCGGGCGAGGAGTACCGGGAGCGGATGACCGCCGACCCGGACCTGCACTGGAAGGCGATGCTGCGCCACCACCGCCCCCGCAAACCGGTGATCGCCGCAGTGGAAGGGCCCTGTGTCGCCGGAGGCACCGAGATCCTCCAGGGAACGGATATCCGTATCGCCGGGGCGGGCGCCACCTTCGGGCTCTTCGAGGTCCGGCGCGGCCTCTTCCCGATCGGCGGCTCCACCGTCCGGCTGCCCCGCCAGATCCCCCGCACCCACGCCCTCGAAATGCTTCTCACCGGCCGCCCGTACACCGCCGGGGAGGCCGCCGCCATCGGGCTCATCGGCAGGGTCGTACCCGACGGCGCCGCGCTGGAGGAAGCCCTTGTCGTCGCCGAGCGGATCAACGCCTGCGGGCCCCTCGCCGTCGAGGCCGTCAAGGCCTCGGTCTACGAGGGCGCCGAGCTGACCGAGACCGAGGCCCTGGCCGCCGAACTCAAGCGCGGCTGGCCCGTGTTCGCCACCGAGGACGCCAAGGAGGGTGCCCGCGCCTTCGCCGAGAAACGCCCGCCCGTCTACCGGCGCGCCTGAGCCCTCAGCCTACGGAGAGAGTCATGACCGACATCCTCAGCGCACCGCTGGTGGTCGAATTCCCCTTCACCCGCTCCCTCGGCCCCGTCCAGAGCGCCTTCCTCACCGGGCTGCGCGAACGCACCGTCCTCGGGGTCCGCACGGACGACGGCAGGGTGCTCGTCCCGCCCGTCGAGTACGACCCCGTCACCGCGAACGAACTCCGCGAACTCGTCGAGGTCGCCCCCACCGGCACCGTCACCACCTGGGCCTGGAACCCGTCCCCGCGCCGCGACCAGCCGCTGGAGACCCCGTTCGCCTGGGTGCTCGTCCGCCTCGACGGCGCCGGCACCGCCCTCCTGCACGTCCTGGACGCGCCCGGGCCCCACGTCGTACGCACCGGGATGCGGGTCCGGATCCGCTGGGCCGCGACCCGCACCGGCGCCATCACGGACATCGCCTGCTTCGAACCGTACGAGGGTGAGCCGGGCCCGTCCGAACCCGCCCCGCACGCAGGGGAGTTCACCGACCCCGTCACCGGTATCGTCACCCCGGCCCGCCTCGACTACGTGCACACCCCCGGCCGCGCCCAGAGCGCCTACCTCAAGGCCCTCGAAGGCCACCGCACCGTCGGCGAGCGCTGCCCCGCCTGCCGCAAGGTCTACGTACCGCCGCGCGGGGCCTGCCCCACCTGCGGCATCGCCACCGAGGAGGAGGTGGAGGTCGGGCCGCGCGGGACCGTCACCACCTTCTGCATCGTCAACATCAAGGCGAAGAACCTGGACATTGAAGTCCCGTACGTCTACGCCCACATCGCCCTCGACGGGGCCGGCCTCGCCCTCCACGGCCGCATCGCGGGCATCCCGTACGACCAGGTGCGCATGGGCCTGCGCGTCGAGCCGGTATGGGTCGAGGGGGCCCGTCACCCCGACCACTACCGGCCCACCGGGGAGCCCGACGCCGACTACGACACGTACAAGGAGCTGGTGTAGATGCGAGACGTGGCGATCGTCGCCTTCGCCCAGAGCGCGCACCGGCGGCGTACCGACGAACTTTCCGAGGTCGACCTGCTGATGCCCGTCCTCCACGAGGTGCTCGGGGCAACGGGGTTGAAGGCGAACGAGATCGGGTTCACCTGCTCCGGCTCCGCCGACTACCTCGCCGGGCGTGCCTTCTCCTTCACCATGGCGCTCGACGGTGTCGGCGCCCACCCGCCCATCTCCGAGTCCCATGTCGAGATGGACGGGGCCTGGGCGCTGTACGAGGCCTGGGTGAAGATCATGACCGGTGAGGCGGACACCGCGCTCGTCTACTCCTACGGCAAGTCCTCGCCCGGCGAGGTGCGTGACGTCCTCACCCGCCAGCTCGACCCGTACTACCTCGCCCCGCTCTGGCCCGACTCCGTCTCCCTCGCCGCCCTCCAGGCCCAGGCACTCATCGACGCGGGCCACACCGACGAGGCGGCCCTCGCCGCCATCGCCGTACGCAGCCGCACCGCCGCCACCACCAACCCGTACGCCCAGCTCACCGGGGACGTCCCGGCGGGGGACCACCTCGTGCACCCCCTGCGGACCGGCGACTGCCCGCCCATCGGCGACGGCGCCGCCGCCGTGGTCCTCGCCGCCGGGGACACCGCCCGCTCCCTATGCGCGCGGCCCGCCTGGATCCGGGGCATCGACCACCGCATTGAGGCCCACGGCCTCGGCGTCCGCGACCTGACCGACTCACCTTCCACCAGGCTCGCCGCCCGGCACGCCGGAGCCTTCGAACGGCCCGTCGACACCGCCGAGTTGCACGCCCCGTTCACCTCGCAGGAGGTGATCCTGCGCAAGGCACTCGGGCTCGGCGACGACACCTGCGTCAACCCCTCCGGAGGAGCCCTCGCCGCCAACCCGATCATGGCGGCGGGCCTCATCCGGCTCGGCGAGGCCGCCGCCCGCATCCACCGGGGCGAGTCCGACCGGGCGCTCGCCCACGCCACCTCCGGGCCCTGTCTGCAACAGAACCTGGTCGCCGTCCTGGAAGGGGAGAGCGCTCATGCCTAAGGAGCCCGTGGCCGTCGTCGGCATCGGCCAGACCAAGCACGTCGCCGCCCGGCACGACGTCTCCATCGCCGGACTCGTCCGCGAGGCGGCTCTCCGCGCCCTGGCGGACGCCGGGCTGGCCTGGAGCGACATCGACGCCGTCGTCATCGGCAAGGCCCCCGACTTCTTCGAGGGCGTCATGATGCCGGAGCTGTATCTCGCCGACGCGCTGGGCGCTGTTGGCAAGCCGATGCTCCGGGTCCACACGGCGGGCTCGGTCGGCGGGTCGACCGCGCTCGTCGCCGCCAACCTCGTCGCCGCCCGCGTCCACCGGACGGTCCTGACCCTCGCCTTCGAGAAGCAGTCCGAATCCAACGCCATGTGGGGGCTCTCCCTGCCCGTTCCGTTCCAGCAGCCGCTGCTGGCCGGGGCGGGCGGCTTCTTCGCCCCGCACGTCCGCGCGTACATGCGCCGTACGGGAGCCCCCGACACGGTCGGCTCCCTCGTCGCGTACAAGGACCGCCGCAACGCGCTGAAGAACCCCTACGCGCACCTCCACGACACCGGCATCACCCTGGAGAAGGTCCAGGCCGCCCCCATGCTCTGGGACCCGATCCGCTACTCCGAGACCTGCCCCTCCTCCGACGGGGCCTGCGCGATGGTCCTCACCGACCGGGACGGCGCGGCCCGGGCGCCCCACCCGCCCGCCTGGGTGCACGGAGGCGCCATGCGCAGCGAACCGACGCTCTTCGCCGGGAAGGACTTCGTCTCCCCGCGGGCGGGCAAGGACTGCGCCGCCGACGTCTACCGGCAGGCCCGGATCACCGACCCGCGCCGGGAGATCGACGCCGTCGAGATGTACGTCCCCTTCTCCTGGTACGAGCCGATGTGGCTGGAGAATCTCGGCTTCGCCGATGAGGGCGAGGGGTGGAAGCTCACCGAGGCGGGCGTCACCGAACTCGACGGTGACCTCCCGGTCAACCCCTCGGGCGGGGTGCTGTCCACCAACCCCATCGGCGCGTCCGGCATGATCCGCTTCGCCGAAGCGGCCCTCCAGGTACGGGGGCGGGCGGGCGAGCACCAGATCGACGGGGCCACCAGGGCACTGGGCCACGCCTACGGGGGCGGGGCCCAGTTCTTCGCCATGTGGCTCGTCGGGTCGCAGCCCCCGCCGGGGTGAGGCCCGCACCGAGGGGCCGCGAGGCGGCCTCAGGGCAGCGGGCAGCTGAGCGGCAGCACGCGTTCGGTCAGCCGCCCCGTGAGGCGGCCGTCGGCGGTGGCGGCCTCCTCCAGCCAGTCCGCCACGGTCAACTGCTCCACCAGGGAGTCCAGTTCACCGGGTTCGACGGCACACCAGGAGGTGAGGGTCGCCAGGTCGATGCCCTCGCCCTCGGCCCCCAGCCCCCCGTCGGTACTGGTCCGGACGGCCAGGCCCAGGGCGAGGAGCCGGGTGGCGGCGCCGGTCTTCTTCTTGCGGAGCTTCTTGTCCCCGACGACCCGCTGGGCCCATCCGCTGAGCTTGGGCCGCGTCTTCCTGCCGAAGTCGAACGGGCCGGGGCCGTCGTCGTCGGGCATCAGCGACGGGATGGTGATCGGGGTGGGGCTCTCGGGGCGGGAGTCGAGCAGATCGTCGGCGGTGCCGGGGAAGGACAGCCAGCCGGACTCCACGAGCCGGTCGATCAGCTCCTCCGGGCCCGTCAGGGGCAGCCCCCTGACGTCCTGCCCCACCAGGTTGCCGGTGCCCGTGAGAGCCGAGCGCAGGGTCAGCATCACCACCATCAGGCGCGCCTCCGGGCCGGGCAGCGGGGTGTTGTCGGCGACATGGGCGAGGATCGACCGCGCGTGCTCCCAGTGCGTGGGGGCGGTCAGCAGACGGCTCGTGACCTGCCCCTCGCCGACCGGGCTCAGGCCGGTGCGGTACTGGTGCTGGATGAGGGCGGCGGCGGCCGCCTGCTCGGCGCGCTCCGCGTCCAGCCGCAGCCCGGTGTCACCGGTGACCTCCGCCCAGGTGGTGAACGCCTTCGCCTTGCGGGTGTGGAGCTCGGCGAGCTCGGCGAGGTCGGGTTCGGTCCGCTGCTGGTAGGCGCGGAAGAGGTCGCCCAGCTCCATCAGCTCCTCGCGCAGGGCGACGGGGTGGAGATCGTGCGGCACGATCCGCTGGGCGATCTTCCCGCCCCGGGGCCGGCGCTTGGCCTTCGCCGCCTTCGCCGAGCGGGAGGCGGGCACCCTCCGGGGAGCGGCAGGCGCGGGTGAGGCGGAGGGGGCGGACGAGGCAGAGGCGGCGGACGGGGCGGCGTGCGAGAACTGCGGGCCGGTCGCGGCCACCCCGGCCGGGCGGCGGGCGGCGGCATGGGCCGCGGTCACCGGGGCCGGTCCGGCGGTGGCGACGATCTTCGCCAGGGGCTGTGCGGCCGCGCACCGCGCACAGCACTCCATCGCCCGCCACCAGCGGCCCTGCCGGTCGGTGACGACGGCCAGGACGACCGGGCCGCCGCACCGCCACGGCGGCGTACGGTCGCGGGGGCCGGCGGGCCGGATGTGCAGGCGGCACTCCTCGGCCTTGCAGACGCAGTACGCCTCGGGCCGGGGCCCGGCGGCGGCCTGCAGATGGGCCTTGATGTGCGCGACCGCAGCCGTGCGGCCGGCGGCGGCGGAGGGCAGGAGCTGAGGGGCGCAGGCCGGACGGCTGCACGAGACGCGTACCGCCGCACCGCCCCGGTCGGCCGCGTCCACGCGCACCATCCACTCGCGTCCCACCCGTCGGTCTTCCGCCCCGCCTGCTGTGGCCTCCACCGTCATGCTGTTCCGTCCCCTCCGATTTCCGATGCGTCGCCGTACCCGCGCGTGCCGCTGCCGCGACGGCGGGCACGGCGGTGGACCCAACGGTATGCGGCAAGGGGCCCGGGAGCGGTGGAATTCGCCGCGATCCACTCCTTCAGGGGGTGCGCCGCTTCCCGGTCACCACCGGGCCGGGCATGCGGCGTTCCCGGCGCGGGCCCGGCTCCGCAACGTGAGCCGGGCCACGTAACATGTCAGCATGTCCTTCCTCCGCCGCCGTAGCGCCGCAACACCCGCGGGCCCGGACTTCGACGTCCTGGCCATGGACCCGGGGGACTGGCCCGGCAATCTCGGCGCCGGTCTGCTCCCCGCGCCCGACGGCAGCTGTCAGGGCGTCTTCCTCCGTTACGACCTGTACGGCGGCCGCGGCCCGGCCATGATCATCGGCAATCTCCCGGCCGGTTCGCCCGCCCGCGAGACCGAGGACGGCCAGGTTCCCTTCGAGGTCGCGCAGCTGCTGCTGGCCCTGGAGAACGACGAGCCGATCGAGGTCGTCAGCAGCGAGGACGTCCCCGTGATGCAGGGCGACAACCTGCTGATCGTCCGCCGGGTGAAGCTCTCGGAGAGCCGCATCGCCTGCGTCCAGTTCGACCGCAGCGACGGGGTCCTCGTGACCATCGCCAGCTGGGACCGGCCCATCACCGACGATCTGTACACCCTCCTCAAGCCCCTGCCCGCGGAGCTCTTCCAGCAAGGCTGAAACCAGTACGGCTGAAACGTATCTGCATAGGCCGCCCGCATATGCCGGGCGGCCTTTTCTCATGCCCGGACGACTCTCCCCGGGGTCGGCTCCCGCCCTGAACGCGGCCGAAAATCCCCGTTGACACGGATGGCTGGGGAACGGCTACGGTCGGAAAATGTAACGACCGTTCAATGTGTAACATTCGTTCAGGTTCTTCTTCTCCCGTCCCGGAGGTCACTTCCCATGGCCAACCCCTATGGCGCGCTCTTCGCGGCGCCGGGCTCCCTCGCCTTCTCCGCCGCCGGGTTCGTCGCCCGTATGCCGCTCTCGATGGCGGGCATCGGGATCATCACGATGCTGTCGCAGATGAGAGGGGAGTACGGCCTGGCCGGAGCCGTCTCCGCCACCTTCACCCTCTCCATGGCCCTCTGCGGCCCCCGGATCTCCCGGATCGTCGACCGCCGGGGCCAGAGCCGGGTGCTGCTGCCCGCCACCGGAGTCAGCGTCCTCGCGATGGGCGTGCTGCTGCTCTGCGCCCGCTACGACGCTCCCGTCTGGACGCTGTTCGTCAGCGCGGCGGTGGCCGGGACCATGCCCAACATGGCCGCGATGGTCCGTGCCCGCTGGACCCACGTCTACCGGGGCTCCGCCCGGCTGCACACCGCCTACTCACTGGAATCGGTCGTCGACGAACTCACCTTCGTGATCGGCCCCGCGCTCGCGGTCGCGCTCGGCACCGCCCTCTTCCCGGAGGCGGGGCCCCTGGTGGCGGCGGTCCTGCTCGCTCTCGGCGTGCTCATGTTCGTACCCCAGAAGCGCACCGAACCGCCGGTGATCCAGCCGTCCGCGCACACCGCCCCGGCCGCCTCGGCGCTGCGCGGCGGACCGCTCGCCCTGCTGGCCCTCACCCTCGTCGGGGGCGGCACGATCGTCGGCACCGTCGACGTGGTCAGCGTCGCCTTCGCCGAGGAGCAGGGGTCACCGGCCGGTGCGGGCATCGTGCTCTCCGTCTACGCGGTCGGCTCGGCCGGCGCCGGACTGGTCTTCGGCGCCCTGAAGCTCACCACGCCGCTGCCCCGGCTGCTGCTCCTGAGCACGGTCGGCACCGCCCTGACCACGCTTCCGCTGCTGCTCGTCTCCGGTATCGCCACGCTCTCCGCAGCCGTCTTCCTCTCCGGCCTCTTCTTCGCCCCTACCATGATCGTCGTGATGGGACTGGTGGAGAGGACGGTGCCCCCGGCCGCCCTCACCGAGGGGATGACCTGGGCGATCACCGGCCTCAGCGTCGGTGTGGCGCTCGGCGCCTCGGTGTCGGGCAGTACGGTCGACCGCTTCGGCCCCTCCGGCGGCTTCGCCGTGGCCATCGTCGCGGGCGGCGCGACGGTGCTCGCGGCGCTGCTCGCCCAGCGCCCCCTGGGCCGGCGCCTGCGGGAGACCGCCGAGGCGCCCGCCGACCGCCCGGCCGACGAGGAGCACGTGAAGTGCGCCCCGTAGAGCCACCCCCGGGACGGCCCGCCGCCCCCGTCCCGCTCCGACCCCGACGCCCGGAGGGCACGATGCACACACCCCAGACCGACGGACGCCTCCTCAAAGGCGAACTCCGGCGGCAGGAACTCATCGAGGCCACCCTCCGGGTGGTCGCCCGCGAGGGCGTCGCGGGCGTCAGCCACCGGGCGGTGGCCCGCGAGGCGAACCAGCCCCCCACCGCCGCCGCCTACTACTTCAAGAGCATCGACGACCTGCTCACCGCCGCGCTCACCACCTGCATGGACCAGGACGCCGAACGGATGCGGCGCCTGGCCGAGGACACCGACGGCAGCCCCGAGAGCCTCACCGCCCTCGCCGAACTGCTCGCAGACGTCGTTTCGGGCGCCGACCACCTGCTGGCCGAGTACGAGCTCTACCTGCTCGCCGCCCGCCGCCCGGAGCTGCGCGCCTCCACCGGACGCTGGCTGGACGCCATCGCCGGGTACGCCCACCGCTACACGGCCGACCCGGTCCGGGTGCGGGTCTTCAAGGGCGTCGTCGACGGCCTGCTCCTCCAGGGCCTGCTGACCGACACACCGCCCACCGCGACAGAGTTCGAGGCCGTCCTGCGCCACGTACTGCTCTGAGCGCGTGGCCGGTCCACGGTGCGCCCACGGCCGCCCGGAGCTCAGAACGCGTAACGGATCGGGAGCCACGGCGTGTGGCGCTCCACCAGACGCCGTACGGTCTCCACCGCCCCGGCCTTGACCCCGGTGGCGTACCGCACGTTCCAACTGCCGTTCTCGGAGCGCTTGGGCTGCTGGATCTCCGGACGCCACAGAGCGGCCTCGGCACGGGGATGCCAGGCGAGGTTCACCTCGTGCAGGTCCTGATTGTGCGTCAGCATGATCACCTCGGCCGCGGCCTGGTCCTTGACCGTACGGGGCAGAACGTCGTCCATCTTGCGCAGCAGCTCTGACCACGCCTCCTCCCAGCCGGGCCTGATGACCACGGGGGAGAAGTTGAAGTGGACCTCGTACCCCGCCTCGACGAAGTCCCCGGCCGCGGCGATCCGGTCCTCGACGGGGCTGGTGCGGATGTCGAGCAGCCGAGCGTCGTCCGGGGGCATCACCGAGAAGCGGATCCGGGTGCGGCCCCGAGGGGCGAGCAGCAGCAGATCGGGATTGACGAACTTGGTGGCGAAGGACGCCTTGGCGGTGGGCCACCGGGTGAAGGCGTGCACCAGGTCGGCGGTGTTCTCGCTGATCAGGGCGTCGACCGAGCAGTCGCCGTTCTCCCCGATGTCGTAGACCCACGCCTGCGGGTCGCACTGGTTCGGCTCGCGCTTGGGCCCCGAGGCCGCCACATGACGTTCCAGGCGGCCGATGACGCGCTCGATGTTGGTGAAGACGGTGACCGGGTTGGCGTACCCCTTGCGGCGCGGTACGTAGCAGTACGCGCAGGCCATCGCGCATCCGTTGGCCGCGCCGGGGGCGATCCAGTCGGCGGACCGGCCGTTGGGGCGGACGGTGAGCGTCTTCCGCTCGCCCAGGACCAGGACGGTCTTCTTGGTCCGCACCCAGTTCTCGGCGTTGCCCGGGTTGCCGTGCAGGCCCGGGATCCGCCAGTGCGAATCGACGGGGATCACCTCGGCGTCCGGGAAACGGGCGAGGATCTCCCGGCCCCGCGCGGAGGCCGCCGCCGCGGGCTCCGCGTGGACCTCCCGCACCTCCAGCATCCGCCGGGCCTCCGCCGAGTCACGGAAGGACGGTCCGGAGGGCCGGGGGACCGGCGGGCCCGGGCGGATCTCCTCCAGGCCGAACAGGGCTTCGGGGTCACCGGGCCCGGAAGGCGTTGGGAAGGTGCTCACTCCCGCACCGTACAAGGCGGCCGGAGGACAGGCGGTGCGCCACCACCCGGGGGCGGGGACGCACCCGGGGTCACCGGAACACCGGGGTCAAGGGAGCACAGGGATCAGGGAGCACAGGGGTCAAGGGAGCACAGGGGTCAAGGGAGCACAGGGATCAGGGAGCACAGGGGCCACGGGAGCACCGGGGTCAGGGAGCGCCGGGGGCAAGGGAGCACCGGGATCAGGGAGCGCCGGGTTACGGGAGCAACTGCCGCTTGTGCGCCTCGCCGACGGCCGCCGCGCGGTCGTTGACGCCCAGCTTCTCGTAGATGTGCAGCAGGTGGGTCTTCACCGTGGCCTGGCTGATCACGAGCTTGCCGGCCACCTGGCGGTTGGTGTTCCCCTCCGCGATGAGCCGCAGTACCTCCAGCTCCCGCTCGCTCAGCGGGCCGCGCGGCTTGCCGCGCACCTGGTTCAGCACCCGGCTGGTGACGGCCGGGGAGAGTACCGACTGGCCGTCCGCCGCCGAACGCACCGCCCGGATCAGCTCCTCGCGGGAGGTGTCCTTGAGCAGATAGCCCGTCGCCCCCGCGGCGAGCGCGCCGACCACGTCGCTGTCGGTGTCGTAGGTGGTGAGGACCAGGATCCGGCACGCCGGGTCGAGCTCCATCAGCCGCCGGGTGGCCTCCACCCCGCCCATGCGCGGCATCCGCAGGTCCATCAGGACCACGTCCGCCGTGTGCGCCCGGTACAGCGCCACGGCCTCCTCGCCGTCCGCCGCCTCGGCGGTCACGGTGAACGTGGCGTCCCGCTCCAGCGATCCGCGCAGACCGTCCCGGACCACCGGATGGTCGTCCACGATCAGGATGCGGATGGGGGTGCCCTGCGTGGTCATGGACCTGCCTTCCCGAACGCCAAGTGCTGTGTGTCGAAGGGTACGCAGGCACTGATCGCCGTGCCCTCACCCGGAGCGCTCTCCACCTCCAGGGTGCCCGCCACGCGCTCCAGTCGGCTCCTCATGGCCACCAGCCCCAGCCCGTGGCCGTCGCGGATGCCGGCCACCGCCTCGGCGGCCGTCGGGTCGAAGCCGATCCCGTCGTCGATGACGTCGAGGACCGCCATCTCCTCCATGTACGACAGAGTGATGCCGACCTTTCCGGCCCGCGCGTGCTTGGCGATGTTGGCGAGAGCCTCCTGGGCCACCCGGAACAGGGTCGCCTCCAGGTCGGCGTGGAGCGGCCGCACGGCCCCGTTGGTCGCGAAACCGGCGGGCAGCGCATGCTTCTGGGACCACTGGGCCGCGATCGTCGTGAGCGCGCCGGGCAGCGTGGAGCCCTCCAACTGCTCCGGGCGCAGCGCCTGTACCGACCTGCGGGCCTCGGCGAGGCTCTCGCGGGCCAGCTCCCGCGCGGTGGTGATGTGCCGGCGCCACTCCTCGTCCGGCCGTACGCGTTCGTCCTCCGCACCGACGGCCTCCAGCTGCCGGATGATCCCGGCGAGCCCCTGGGCGAGCGTGTCGTGGATCTCGGCCGCCAGCCGCCGCCGTTCGTCGTGCACACCGGCTTCCCGGGCCTGGGCCATCAACTGGGTGTGCAGGCCCTCGTTCTCGGCGAGCGCGGCGCGCAGTTCGCGGACGGTCCGCTTGCGCTGCTCGGAGAGTGCGTCGAGCTTGCTGACCAGCAGGTTGATCCAGCCGACCACCACGGTCTGCACCACGATCGCCCCCACGTATCCGGTCCAGGCGGGGACCGTCCGCTCGGGGAATCCGCCGGGGACGGTGTTCACCACGAACGAGGCGCAGAACACGCACAGGAACGCCCAGCTCGTCGGGAGCAGGACGAGCGCCTGGAGGAACGCGGTGGCCGCGAAGAGCAGGAAGATCTCGTCGCGGCTCAGCAGCACCGCCGCCAGGGCGAGCAGGCCGATGAAGTAGATGACCGTCAGCGGGTGCCCCCGGGCCGTCCGGTAGTGGCCCCGGGTGGGGAAGGTGGCGGCGGTCCAGACCGCCGCCACACCCGCCCAGACGATGGTGACGACGTGCTCGCGGCGCCACACCCCGAGCGGGGAGTCGGTCACCGCGAGCAGCAGGGAGAGCCCGAGCAGCAGATAGGGCAGCGCCCCGAAGAGGAGATCGGAGCGGCGTTCCCACCCCCGGTACTCGTCACGCATCGCCTCGTCCTACTCCCAGCGGAAGAACTTCGCCGCCACCGTACTCGCGATCACCGCCGTGACCACCAGGACCAGCAACTGGGTGGCGCTCGGCATGTCACCGTCCCACGCGTTGCGCAGGGCCTCCAGGGAGGCACCGAGGGGGGTGTAGTCGCCGATGGTGCCCACCACGCCGGGCAGATCCTCCTTGGGGACCAGCGCTCCGCCGAAGAAGAGGCTGGGGAAGAGCAGCGAGAGGCCGATGGCCGTGGCCGCCTTGCTGCCGGGTGCCGTCGCGGCCACGCACAGGCCGACGGAGAACAGCGCCCAGGTGCCGAGGAAGAACGCTATGAGGAACGCGGGCACACTGTCCGGCACCCGGGTGTCGAAGACGGTCTGCCCGACGACCAGCACCAGCACCGCGGCGATCACGGCCGTGACCATATTGATGAGCAACTGTGCGAACAGCAGGTTCGCGGGGTGCACCGGGGACGCGGCCATCCGGCGCAGGATCTGCTTCTCGCGGTACGTGGCCAGCGTCGTCGGCAGCACGTTCAGCGCGAGCATCGTGACGCACATCGAGATGGCCATGGCCGGGACGAACGCGGCCATGGACTCCTTGGTCGCGGCATCGTCGGTGGAGCTGCCGCTGATGATGTCGAAGACGGCCAGCAGCATGACCGGCAACGCGATCACGAAGAAGACCGCGGTGGGGTCTCGGAGGAACAACTTGCTTTCAACAAAGGTGAGTCTCGCTCGCCCTGCCATGGGTGGTTCTCCTCGTGGGAAGGGGTCAGCCGGCCGGCTGGGAGCCGGTCAGGGCGACGAACGCGTCATCGAGGCTCGGCTGCTCCAGACGGAGCTCGTTGGCCACAATCCGGTTGCGGGCGAGCACCGAGATCACCGAGTAGAGAACGTTCCCCCTGCCCACCACCGTGATCCGGGACCCCGACCGCGTCATACGGGTCACCTCGGGCAGCGGCATCAGCAGCTCCTCCTTGACCGGGACCGAGGGGACGAACCGGATGACCTGCTCGTCACTGACCTGCGACACCAGGCCGGAGGGGGTGTCGAGAGCCACCACACGGCCGCCCTTGATGATGGCGATCCGGTCGCAGAGCCGCTCGGCCTCCTCCATGAAGTGCGTGACGAGCAGCACGGTGACGTTCTGGGAGCGCACCTTCTCGATCAGCTTCCAGGTCTCCCGCCGCGCATGCGGGTCGAGCGCCGTGGTCAGCTCGTCGAAGACCGCGATCCTCGGCTTGCCCACCAGGGCCAGCGCGATGGAGAGCCGCTGCCGCTGGCCGCCCGAGAGCGACTCGTAGGAGGCATCGGCCTTCTCGGCCAGTCCCCAGTCCTCAAGGAGCTCGCGCCAGTCGGCCGGGTCGCGGTAGAAGGAGCCGTACAGCTCCAGCGCCTCCCGGACCTTGAGCCGTGGCGGAAGTTCGCTCTGCTGGAGCTGGACGCCGATGCTCTGACGCAGCTCCGCCGTGTCGTGCAGCGGATCGAGCCCCATGACGCCGACCCGGCCGCCGTCCCGCTTCCGCAGTCCCTCGACGCACTCGACCGCGGTGGTCTTGCCTGCGCCGTTCGGGCCGAGGACTCCGAAGATCTCTCCCTCTTCCACATCGAACGACACATCGGCCACGGCCACGTGGCCGGGGTATTCCTTCCGCAGATTCCTGACTTCGATCAACGGCATCGTTCCCGCCTTTCCGGTGGTTCTGCCTCACACCGGAAAGGCTAGGAACGCGGCGGCCCGCGGACATCGGCCCATGAGGCGCGGGAACGGCTGATCCTCTTGTCCACCGACCGGCCGATGGCGGGCCGGCCGACCGGTCGATGCCCACCATCAGCCGATCGGCCGCCCCTCGGGTCGTCGGCGCGGGTAGAGCGGCGGGCGCCTGCCGCCCGCAGCCCTCCCGTACGGGCTCCGGACTACGCCCTGCTGCCCGCCAGTTCGGCCATCAGACGGGTCACCTGTGCCGCCGAGGTGCCGAGCCCCGTGGGGCCGTTGAGCCGCCAGGGGGCGCCGTGGCCGCGCCGCAGGTCCTCCTCGCGGTACCGGCGGCAGCCCCGGTGCCAGATCAGGATGCCCGCGATCCAGTGCTTCAGCTCCTGCACATAGCCCGCCAGCACCTCCCGCGCCTCGGCGTCCAGGTCGAAGTCGTCGTAGAGCACCGGCAGTTCGACCTCCGCCACGTGCAGGAACTGCCGCAGCCGGGACTTCATCAGGTCGTGCACGATCGCCACGCCCGTCGGGTAGTCGACCCCGAAGAAGTTCTGCACGACCAGGACGCCGTTGTGCACCTCGCCCTCGTACTCGATCTCCTTCTGGTACGAGAACAGGTCGTTCAGCAGGCATGCGTAGTCGGCGGCGGCGTTCTCCAGCGACTGCATCGGGCCGCTGCGGTAGATGGCGTCCGGCACCTTCCTGCCGTGCCCGAGCCGGCACAGGCTCATCGTCAGGTTCGAACCGAAGGTCGCCCGCCGCATCTCCATGTAGTCGACCGGGTCGGGGATACGGTTCTGCGCCTGGTTGGCCAGTTCCCACAGCCAGCTCTCGGTCATCGACTCGATGGCCTCGCGGAAGGTGCGCCGTTCGCCCAGGTTCATCGGCGCCGCCGTCCTGTGCCACAGATCGCCCAGCGACCGCTCCAGCGCGTTCACCGGCTCGGGGGTGGACTCGCCGTCCAGCGGCATGAACAGCGAGAGCCGCTCGTTGGCCAGCCGCGCCCCGGTCAGATCCCTCGCCTGCCCGTGCACCACGGGGAACCAGTCGTCCCCGTACGTGCCCCAGGCCAGCCACGCCGAGGAGATGTCCAGCTCGTCCGGTGAGGCCTCCGGATGGATGCCCGCCGCGCACAGGGGCAGGTCGATCGCGATGATCCGCTCCTCGTCCCAGATGTGCGAGCCGGGAACCCCGGGCTGTGCCTCCAGGATGCCCATCCGGCGCGCCCAGTCGACGAGCCGGACCCGGGCGCCCTCCAGGTGCGGGCTCAGCGTCGTGCCGAACGGCAGGTCGAAGTCGGGGAGGAGCGAGGGGCCCACGTGCTGGTAGGGCCGGTGGCTGTGGCTGCGGGCCCGTGCCGTCTCCGAGCGCAGGGTGAACTTGATGGAGGCGGCGGACATGCCGAAGCCCGCCACCGCCTCGCCTGCCCCGCCGCCGTTCATGTACCGGCTGGAGCGCATGTGCCACTCGTGGCCGCCGGACTGCCAGTCCTGGAGCCCCTTGACGTACGCGAGGACGGAAGCGGTCTGCGCCGGGTCGAGGCCCTTCTCCGCGCAGAGCGGGCCCAGTTCGGTGAGGGCGGTGTTCTCGAACTGCTGGAGCCGTGAGGTCAACAGGTCGTTGACGGCTTCGGCGGCCTCCTGCGTGGTGCAGCCGAGGAACTTCTCCAGGACCAGCACCCCGTTGCTGTTCTCGCCCTCCTCCTCGACCTCGCGCTGGTACGAGAACAGGTCGTTGCGCAGGTGCACCCCGTCGGAGAAGGCGTCGCGCAGCACCCGCAACGGGCGGGAGGCGGCCACTTCGGCCGGCACCTCGGCATCGGCCGCGTACTCCACGAGCCCGGCCGACCAGGGGGCGCCGCCGACCTTGCGGCGCATCTCGATGTACTCGACGGGGTTCGCGATGCGGCCCTCGTTGATGTTGGAGAGCTCCCAGAGCGACTCGTTGAGCAGGTTCTCCGTCGCCTCCGCGAACCGCGCCCGCCAGGCGTCCGACATCGCCGGGACCGTCCGCGTCCACAGATCGGCGAGGCCCGCCTCGACGGGGTTCTCCGGTTCCGGGGTCGCGGCCCCGCGCTCCATCGGCATGAAGGCGGGCAGCCGGTCCAGATACCGCTTGGCGCCCTCACGGTCGGGCGTGCGCTTGAACAGCTCCAGGAAGTGGTCGTCGAAGAAGAAGACCCACACGTACCAGTCGGTGACCAGGGACAGCGCCTCGGCCGAGCAGTCGGGGTGGGTGTAGGCGCAGAGCAGGGCGTAGTCGTGCGCCTCCAGGTCCTTCTCCTCCCAGATGCCGGATCCCTCCAGCATCCCCATCCCGCGCGCCCACTCTCGGGTGTGCGTCCGTGCCGCCTCCACATGAGGGTTGAGCCGCGCCGGATACGGAACATAGAAGTCCGGCAGTGAGAAGGGCTGTGCCATGTGCGTCAGGCCTTTCCAGAAGGCTCCGCGCGGAGTGCGCGCGGACCGTTGGTGTCCGCGCCAGCACTACCCTTCGGCCATCCGGGGCACGCATAACCGCGATTAGTCAGATAATCGCGGTCGGGTTCGCGCCTGCTCGGTGGCGGTCGCTCCGTATCGGTGGCGGCCCGCTCGCCGGGTGGATCAGTAGGCGGAGTCGACGTTGTCGATCGAGCCGTACCGGTCCGCGGCGTAGTTGGCGGCGGCGGTGATGTTGGCGACCGGGTCGGTGAGCTTCTTCGGGGTGCCCTTGACGTGGTACGCGTCGAAGGTCGGCTGGATCACCTGGAGCAGGCCCTTGGAGGGAACGCCGTTGCGCGCGTTGATGTCCCAGTCGTTGACGGCGTTCGGGTTGCCGCTGGACTCGCGCATGATGTTGCGGTGCAGCCCCTCGTAGGAGCCGGGGATGTTCTTCTTCTTCATGATGTCGAGCGACTCGCGTATCCAGCCGTCGAGGTTGTTCTTGTACTGCTTGGGCGCGGCGACGGCCTTGCGCTCGGTGGAACGGTTGGCGGCCTGCTTCTCGGAGCGCGCCTTCTCGGCGGCCTTCTTCGCGGTCGCCTTACGGTCGGCCGCGGCCTTCTCGGCAGCCGCCTTCCGCTCGGCCACGGCCTTCTTCGTCGCGGCTTCCTTGGCGGCGGTCGCCGCGGCGGCCTTGCGCTCGGCGGCGGCCTTCTTCGCGGCGGTCTCCTTGGCGGCGGCCTTCCTGGCCTCGGCCGCCTTCGCCGCGGTGACCTCGGTGGCGGTCTTCTCGGCGGCGACGGAGGACCGGGCCGCGGCGGGCTGTGCGTCGCTCTGCCCGCCGGTCGCGGCGATGGCCGTGACGGAGCCGGCCGCGACGAGCACGGCGGTGGCGAGCTTGTGCGAGCGGGTGATGCGGAGGGTGCGGGGCATGCGTGAGCTCTTCCTGTTGGGGACGGGATCTGCGGCCTGGTACGCCGCGTGAGCAGAGACCGAGGGGGATCGGCTGCCGACCGCCGTGGGCGCTCGTCGCAGGCTCGGTCTCGGTGCTTGCCGGAATCCATGGTTAACGGGCACCCGAACAGGAAGCAATGACCCCATTTACTACCAGTGGTAGGAGGTGGGGTGGAATACGCGCTTTGGGCTTTTCATCGCGCCGCCGGGGAGGCCCCGCACCCACTACCGGAGGTCGTAGGTGACGTGGGTCTCGTGGCGCGCCTCACCCGGGGAGGACCTCCGGATGGCAGTCGGTCAGTGCACGGTCACGGAGGGGTGCCGTTTCCGTGGCGCGGGAAAGCGGCACCGCGCCCCGCCCCCGGAAACAGCACAGCGCGCCGCGGGACCGGTGTGTCGGCACCGGTCCCGCAGCGCGCTTTCCCCGCACAGCGGCTTCTTCACCCGCCCTCTCCAGAAGGCGGGCGTACTCAGCGGGTGCCCACCGCCGCCCGCACGGCCCGGCGCGCCATCGCGCAGTCGTCGTGCAGCCTGCGCAGCAGCAGCCGCTGTTCCTCTCCCGAGGAGAGGACACCCGGCCGGTCCTGGCCCGCGCTCACCGGGGGCGCCTCGCGCATGGTGCGCTGTACGGCCGTCTCGTAGTTACGGATCTCGCGGGTCAGCACCAGCATCAGGTTCACCAGGAACGCGTCCCGCGCGGCCGGCCCGTTGACCTGGGCCAGCTGGCTGATCTGACGGCGCGCCCCGGGGGCGTTGCCGAGCACCGCCCACAGGGTGGCCAGGTCGTAGCCCGGCAGATACCAGCCCGCGTGCTCCCAGTCGACCAGCACCGGCCCGGTCGGTGACAGCAGGATGTTGGAGAGCAGCGCGTCACCGTGGCAGAACTGCCCCATGCCCTGACGGCCGCCCGCGTGGGCCAGACCGTGCAGCAGCTTCTGGAGATCACCGAGGTCACGGTCGGTGAACAGGCCGAGCTCGTGGTAGCGGGAGATCCGCGAGGCGTAGTCGAGCGGCGCCTCGAACACCCCGGGCGGCGGGCGCCAGGCGTTCACCCGGGCGACCGCGCCGAGCGCGGCACGGATGTCGGCCCGGGGCGGAGCCTCCGCCGGATGCCGGGTCAGCGCGGCCACCCGGCCGGGCATCCGCTCGATCACCAGCGTGCAGTTCTCCGGGTCCGCCGCGATCAGCCGGGGCACCCGAACCGGGGGGCGGTGCCGGACGAACGCGCGGTATGCCGCTATTTCGTGCCGGAACCGCTCCGTCCACGCGGGGGAGTGGTCCAGTAAACACTTGGCCACGGCGGTGGCCCGTCCGGTGGTGCCCACGATCAGGACGGACCGGCCGCTGCGCCGCAGCACCTGGACCGGGTTGAACTCGGGGCAGATGCGCTGCACGGAGGCGATGGCCATCCGCACCTGCGCGCCCTGCGGCCCGGAGAGGTCGATTCTTCCGCTGAGGGGCCCAGCGCCCGGTCCCGCCGCCCGCCGGGTCCGGCCCAGGCCCTGCGCCGGTGCGCCGGCGTGGGGGGCGAGATACGGCCCGCCGCCCGTCCCCATGGGACGGAGCGGCCGGGGCGGGGCGGACACGGAGGACGATGCTGTGTACATGGGCGAGACAGATCCCTTCGTGCGCCGACAAGTCACGTGCGCCAACCCGGCCGGCGGCCGTTCGGCACCCTGGGGAGTACCTAGGGCTGCCGGGCGGGGTGGCGCTTTCCTACCTGACACCGGGGCGCGGGTGGCAGACCATCTGGCGGACCCTGGCGAACCCTGGCGAATAGTCACAGCGCATCTGACAGGGGGTTAGTGTCAAGTCAGCCGAGAACCTGGGGGCTTGACGTGACCGGAGAACCCAACACCCGCCTTTCTGACCTGTTCGGCCTGGCCGGCTGGTCCAAGGGCGAACTCGCGAGAATGGTGAACCGGCAGGCGGCGGCCATGGGCCACCCGCAGCTGGCCACCGACACCTCGCGGGTCAGGCGCTGGATCGACATGGGGGAGTCCCCCCGTGATCCCGTGCCCGAAGTGCTGGCAGCCCTGTTCACCGAGCGGCTCGGCCGTGTCGTGACCATCGAGGACCTCGGGTTCGGCCGACGCGGGCGTGTGGGGAAACGGCGTGACTCGGGGACGGAACACGACCCCGACCGACTGCCGTGGGCGCCCGAACGGACGGCAGCGGTCCTCACCGAATTCACGGGAATGGACCTCATGCTCAACCGACGCGGCTTGGTGAGCGCGGGCGCCGCGCTCGCCGCCGGCTCAACCATCGCCGGACCCATGTACGACTGGCTGCACAGCGACCCCGTTCTGGCGGCCGACGCTCCACGCGCCAACGATCCCCAGCACGCCGACCCCGCCGGTCTCGACCGGTACGAGGCCGCGCCCGTGGGCTCCGAGGAGATCGAGGCCCTGGAGCACTCGGTCGAGGTGTTCCGCGCCTGGGACGCCTCCCGGGGCGGCGGACTCCAGCGCAAGGCCGTCGTGGGCCAGCTCAACGAGGTGGGCGGCATGCTCGCCTACCGCCACCCCGACCATCTCCAGCGCCGCCTCTGGGGCGTCGCCGCCAACCTCGCCGTACTCGCGGGCTGGATGTCCCACGACGTCGGCCTCGAACCCACCGCCCAGAAGTACTTCGTCATCGCCGCCCACGCAGCCAGGGAGGGCGGTGACCGGCCGCGCGCCGGGGAGGCGCTCTCCCGCGCCGCACGCCAGATGGTCCACCTGGGCCGCCCCGACGACGCCCTCGACCTGATGAAGCTGGCCAAGTCCGGTTCAGGGGAGGAGACCCTGCCCCGTACCCAGGCGATGCTGCGCACCATCGAGGCCTGGGCCCAGGCGGCGATGGGCCGGGGCCAGGCCATGCGGCGCACCCTCGGTGAGGCGGAGGAGCTCTTCGTCTCGGACAAGGGCGATGTGCCGCCGCCCAGTTGGATGCAGATGTTCGACGAGGCCGATATGCACGGCATGCAGGCCCTTGCGTTCCGCACCCTGGCCGAGCACGACCCGGCGGCCGCGACCATCGCCCAGTACCACGCCAAACAGGCACTGGAGCTGCGGGTCAACGGACGTCAGCGGTCCAAGCTCTTCGACCACATCTCGCTCGCATCGGCCTGCTTCATCGCCAACGACCCCGAACAGGGCGACCGGTACGCCCGGCTCGCCCTGGTGTCGATGGGGGAGACCTCCTCGCACCGCACCTGGGACCGGCTGCGCGAAATGTACCGGCTCACCGGCCAGTTCGCGGGTTACGCCAAGATCCAGGACCTCCGCGAGCAGATCGAGCTCTCACTGCCGCAGAGCCCGGTCGCCAAGAAGGTCAGGGGCGCCCAGGCCTGACCCCGTACACCCGCATTCGCCGGCGGAGGCCGTAACCGCCCGCGATCCTATGCCGCCCTGACACTCCGGCAGGTCTGCCCACACACCGTCCCGCGCGCACGCGCTCCCTCATGCCCCGACACGGGCCACCAGCACACACGCGTCGTCCAGCCGTTCGGTCCCGCCGAACTCCTCGACCACACCCCGTACGCACTCCTGTGCCGTACGGGCCTGTGCGAACCGGGAGGCGAGGGCGAGCAGCGCCTCCGGGCCCGCACCCCGGTCGCCGCGCCGCGTCAGGCCGTCCGTGTGCAGCACCAGCACGTCACCGGGGAGGAGGCGTACCTCGTCCTGCTCGTGCGCGACCGGGGACGCGGCACCGAGCAGCACCCCGTCCGGGGACGGCAGTACGCGTCCCGTTCCGTTGCGGAAGAGCAGCGGTGCGGGGTGTCCGGCCTGTGCCCAGGAGAGGGTGCCGGTCGCCGGGTCGAAGAGGCCGCACAGGGCGCTGCCCAGGGCGGGCCGCACCGACGTTTCGAGGAGGTGGTCGAGGTGGCCCATCAGGGCGCCCGGCTCGATACCGGCGACGGCCATGCCTCGCAGCGCGCCGACCGTCATGGCCAGGGCCGGGGTCGCGGGGATCCCGTGCCCGGCCAGTTCGCCGACGGTCAGCAGGGTCCGGCCGTCCGGCAGCTCCATCGCGTCGTACCAGTCGCCCCCGATGGGGCCGCTGGAGGCGGAAGGGAGGTGGTGGGCGGCGATGTCCAGGGCGCCGGGGCGCTGCTGCGGGAGCCGTAACACACCGCGCCACGGCGGCGGAACGGGTTCCTGGAGCTCCACGGCCGTCCGGTGCTCCGCGCGTTCCACGTGCTCGTCGTGGTGTGGCGCATCCGAGCCGCGCCCTGCGTTCCCCTCGTCGCGCCCCGGCTCGCCGACCTCCCGCAGGACGGCCCACATGGAGGCGGTGCAGCCCTCGGTGTCGAGGACCGGCTCGCCCGCCATGTGCAGCGTGCGCACCCGGCCGTCCGGGAGCACGATACGGAACTCCCCGTCCATGGGGCTCCCGTCGACGAGGCAGCCGGTCACCATGGAGGTGAGCCGTGGCTGGTCCTCGGGCAGGAGCACCGACGGCAGGTCGTCCAGGGAGAGCGGCGGTGAACCGGGCGGGCGGCCGAAGATCTCGTACAGCTCGTCGGACCAGCTCACCTCGTCGGTGAGGAGATTCCATTCGGCGGTGCCCGACCTGCTCTGCGGAGAACCGTCCGCCGGGCCGTCCGGGACCATGCCGCCGTCCCCGGCGGTGGAGCGCTGGGCCGGCAGACCGGCCCTGAGCTGCCCCAGATGCCGGTCCAGGTCGTCGAGGTGCTGGACGGCCAGATCGAACAGTGCGCGCTGCCGCCGTGCCTGGGGGCCGTCCTCGTCGGTCGCCACCGCGCTCCGCCCGACGGCGTCCACGTCCCCGCGCAGCTCACGCGTGCGGTGGATCAGGGCGTCGACGGCATCGTGCGCGGGGGGCTGAGGTGCGGGGCGGTCCGCGAACAGATGGGACGGCATCTCGTACTCCGATACAGGCGCGGCACGGCCGGGTCTCAGGGGTGGACCGCTATCGACTGTCGCACAGGCTGCGGCAGCCCGTAAGGGATTCGGCAACACTCGATGAGAGGTTGCTTCTGGCATATGCCAGCGGCTCGGTGGAGTGAGGGTCGCCCCGAACGGGCGTACGCATGCGGGGTGTTGGCCTACCTCTGTGGCAGATGCCAGTCCAGGGGGCGGGTCGGGAATGCCGAGGGGGTGGGGCGCGTTACCCCACCAGAACGAAAACGAATCCCATTTCCGTTCGGGATTCGGGTGCGCCGCTCCGTTCGGGGTTCGTGCGCGCCGCCGCCACCGCATCGGCAGCAGGAAGGAACGCATCCATGAAGCCTCGTATCCACCCCGTCTCCCGCCCCGTGGTCTTCCGCGATCGTGCTGCGGGCGCCGCCTTCCTGACCCGCTCGACCGCCGACTCCGGCGAGCGCGTGGCCTGGGGGGACGGCAACACCTACCCCGTCATCGACGTGGAGACCTCGTCGGCGAGCCACCCGTTCTACACCGGGGGCCGCCAGGTACTCGATGCGGCGGGCCGCGTCGAGCGGTTCCGTCGCCGTTACGGCACCGATGGGGCGTCCGGGAACTGACCGCGTCGCCGGTGGCCGAAGGTGTCACCGACGCCGGTCGCCGTAGCCGAAGTCGGCGCCGAGGGCGGAACCGGGAATTCCGTGCCGTGGATCACATCCATGGGGCGGGTTCCCGGGAACACTCCAAGATGGTTTATCGTTCATCTATACGTGGGTGTGAGGGGGATCGTGTCCCCGGGCCTCACCGACAGCCCATGGGGAACATCGCACAGCCGAAGCCCCATGGAGTTCCTCGCCGAGAGGCGACCGCCCTTCATTCCCGCACTCAAGCCGCCCCGGCTGGATTCCCCCGATCCGGCCGGGGCTTCCTCTTGCCCGGCCGCCGCCGCCCACCTCCGCGCGGCACGGTTTCGAGGGCCAGTGCCCCCGCCGCCAGAACCACCGCACCCAGGGCGGCCCCGGGGCTCCACCACCGCTCCGCCAGAGCCGCGAGCGCCGCCCCGGCCACCACCGCCGCCAGCCTGCCCAGCACCCAGACGTCACCCGGCTCCAGCTCCCGCGCCGCCGCGCGGCCCGCGAGTGAGGTGAGGGTCCCGGTGAAGTAGTTCGTCGGTGTCACCCGGACACGGCCCTGGATGCCCATGGCCAGCGCCACCAGGGCCAGCAGCCCGAGCCGGTCCCCGTACGACGTGACGAGACCCAGCCCCCAGAACGCGGCCGCCGCCCCGAGCAGGACGACCTCGGCCGCCAGCATCACCCCGGTCCGCAGCCCGAACCGCCCCGTCATCAGCGCACCGGACGCGGCCCCGCAGGCGTACGCCGCCAGGGCGGTGACCACCCGCAGCGCCACACCGTCCTCGCCCGCTCCGGCGGCCGAGGCCCCCAGCAGAACCAGGTTCCCGGTCATCACCCCCGCGAAGACCTGGCCCACACAGAGGAAGGCGAACGCGTCCGCCGCCCCGGAAGCCGCGGACAGGAACAGCAGCGCCCACGCACCGCGCCGAGGAACCGCGTCAGCCCCCGGCACGGCGGAAGAAGAGGAGGGAGGGGAGGAGGAAGGCGGGGGAGCGGAGTGCACGCGAGCATTCTCGGTACGCCCGCGCCACGGCACCGCGACCGGCCGCCACCGTGGCGCGTCGCGACCCGGCGCACTCGGTCACGCGAGCCGGTGGCCCCCCCGGGGGCACACGGGCCGACGCTCCCAGCCTTGCCCACCCCTCCACCACCCCCCCCGCCCCCTGCTCACATCGTTTCGTTGAGGTCCTTCGCGTAGTGCTCGATGGCCGACCGGTACTCCTGCACGTGCCGGTCGTCACTGGTCGACGCCACCAGCCGTAGCAGCAGCTGCATGGCCTCGTGGTGCTCGTCCGTGTTGAACAGGGCCATCGCCAGGAACGTCTGCATCGCCCCGTCGTCCGGGAACTCCTCGATGCCCCGGCGCAGGGTCTCCACGGCCTGCCCGTACCGCCCCAGCACCCGGTAGGTGCTGCCGAGCCCCAGCAGTGCCCCCCGCCGGTCCTCCGCCCCGAGCCCCGTCCCCGCCAGGCTGCGTTCGTAGTACGCCACCGCCTCGCTCTCCAGGCCCAGCACGTCATGGATCCACGCGGTCCGGTAGGCCACCTCCGCGTCGTCGGGGAAGCGGGCGGTCAGGGCGAGCAGCCGCTCGCGCGCCTCCCCGGCCCGCCCCTCCTCGCGCAGCCGGTCGGTCTCGGCCAGCAGGTCCTTCTTCTCACGTGCGCTCATGCGCCCATCGTCGCAGGCTCCACCGGGCGGCAGACGATATTCGAGGTCCGGATCCTCGCCCGGGTGTTTTCCGCTCCGGCGGGGGCATCCGTCCGCCATGACTGCCGAGACGAAACCCCGTACGCGACAGGGGACATGGAGACGCGTGCTGCTGAGGGTGAGCGTCCTGACGGTGGTGCTGCTGGGGCTGGTGGCGTTCTCCGTCTTCCTGGCCAAGGTGACGCTCACGCCCTCACCGGCCTCCGAGGACCTCGTCACATCGAACCTGCGGCCGGGCCGGTCGCTGCGCCAGTACGCCGAGGACTACACCTTCCTCGCCGCGTGCAAACAGGCGGGCGGAAACCTGCTGCTCGGCGTGCCCTTCGGGCTGCTGCTGCCGTTCATCGTGCCGCGCCGCCTGCGGATGATCAGCATGACGCTGCTGACCGTCGCCGTCATGGCCGTCGTGGAGCTGGTCCAGGGCGCCCTGATCACGGGGCGCGCCTTCGACATCGACGACGTCATCCTCAACACGGCGGGAGCCCTGCTCGGCTACTTGCTGCTGGGGCGCCGGATCAGCCACCGCTACCACGCGTACGCGCATCCCCCGCGGGTCACGGAGGAGAAGCCCGCGCCGGAGCCGAAGTCCGAGGCGACGACGGCAGCCTCCCGGACGAGGGCGAAGACCCCGGCCAGGACGGGAACGAAGCCCCCGGCAGACATCGGGACGAAGGCCAGGGGTTCAGGCGGGCGTCCTACCGGCGACGGCGAAAAGCCCGGCTCCGGGCGTGCCCTGCTGGACCGGCTCCGCAGGCGCTGACCGCGAGGGCTCGGGCTCACCGGAGCAGGGGGAGGGGCAGAGCAAAAGGAGCAGGAGCAGGAACAGGGGCAACAGGAGCAGCGGCAGGGCGAGGGGCAAAGGGCGTCCACTCGTTCGGGCCGTGGCCGTTTGCGGGCCGCCCCGTCCGGCCGCAGCGTGGGGACACGTCCTGCGCGCGGATGCCGTACGGACCCCCTGCCGAGGAGGCGCGACATGGCCGACGGCCGATGGAGCCCGGGCCGCAAGGAGGCCGACGCCGACGAGTTCCGGCCCGTCCTCGACATCATCGAGCCGGGCCGTCAGCGACGGCTGACGGTGCTGGTGCGACTGCTGCTTCTGATCCCCCACTTCATCGTGCTGTTCTTCCTGCACATCGCGGCCTTCTTCGCCGTGATCGTGGGCTGGTTCGCCGCCCTGGTGCTGGGACGGCTGCCCGATCCCGTCTTCCGCTTCCTCGCCGGGTTCCTCGGCTACGACATGCGTGTGTCGGCGAGCCAGATGCTGCTGATCGACCGCTACCCGCCCTTCGCCCTGACCCCGCCGCCGGACTACCCGGTCCAGATCGACGTACGACCCACCCAGCTCAACCGGCTGGCAGTCCTGTTCCGGGTCTTCCTGATGATCCCGGCGGCGGTCGTGCAGAGCCTCGCGGTCTACGGGTGGTGGGTCCTGGCCTTCGTGTGGTGGCTGATCACGCTGGTCCTGGGCCGGATGCCACGCCCCCTGTTCGAGGCGACGGCGGCCACCCTGCGCTACCGGATGAGGTTCTCCTCGTACGTCATGATGCTCACCCCCGCCTACCCCAAGGGGCTCTTCGGGGACGACGACCTCGCCGTGTCGCAGGGGCACTCCGCCAGCGCCACCCGGCCGCTGGTCATGAGCAGCGCCGGGAAATGGCTCGTGGTGCTGTTCCTGGTGCTCGGCCTCGCGGGCCACATCACCACACCGGTCACCACCACCACGATGACCTCCGACGACGACACCGTGAGGGTCTCCGGCCGTCCCTAGGGTCTCTGCGCTCGCGTACCTCAACTGGCCCATTTCACACGGGAGACGGGTTGAAAGCCCGGCGGCGGGTCACACGGAGTCCATGACGTCCAGCGACGCGACCACGGATCACGCCCCGCAGAGCGGGAAGAAGCGCACCCCCCGCCGGGGCCGGGGGGTGCTGGCGGTTCTCGGCATCGGCGTGGCCGTCCTGGCCCTGCTGTTCGCGGGTGGCAGGCTCAGCCTCCTGCCGGGCCTCGACAGCCTCTTCGGGGAGAAGACCCACGACCGGTCCGGCCCCGCGCTCCTCAAGTCGATCCAGGACATGAGCGCGTACGAGGCGGCATCGGGCAACTTCCAGGTCGTCGTCGACCTGGAGAGGGACGCGAAGTTCCTGCCCGACGGGATACGCGGCACCCGGACCCTCTTCGTCGGCGCGGGCACCGTCGGGGCCTCCGTCGACCTGGGGAAGGTCACCGAGAGCGAGGTCGTCGTCAACGAGGACCGCACGGTCGCCGAGATCCGGCTGCCGCGCGCGGTGCTGGGCAAGCCCGCGCTGGACCCGGACCGCTCCTACACCGTCTCCAAGCAGCGCGGACTCCTCGACCGGCTCGGCGACTTCTTCTCCGACAACCCGAGCAGTGAGCAGGCGGTCAACCAGCTGGCCGTCCGGCACATCGGCGAGGCGGCGAAGGAGAGCGGGCTGACCGCCCGCGCCGAGAAGAACACGGCCGACATGCTGAAGGGGCTGCTCGGCTCCCTCGGCTTCGAACGCGTCACGGTCCGCTACGGCGGCGAGCAGGGGTGACGAGCAAGGGCGACGCCCCCCACGGCGACGCCCCCCGGCGACGACCAGGGATGATGGCCCCCCACGGCCGGGCGCGGTGACGATACGTCGCGGTTCCCGCCCGGTCGGCGCCTCGACGGCCCCTCCCGCAGCTCCCTTGACGCGTACGCGACGGTGAGTATGGTCTAGGCCAAGTGCAAGGCCTTTCCGGTACCGGTCATCCGGCCTGTCCGGCAAGGGACTTGCAGCCCTTCGCGCCTCGTAGGCCCCACACTCGCGAGGCCTCGCCGTCGAAGCCGGGTCCCCCACGGCCCGCCACCGCGCGGTGCGGTCTCATGTGAAGGAGACAGCATGCACGCGAAAAGGAAGACCGCACTCGCCGTCGGTGCCGTCCTCGCCCCGGTTCTCGCCCTGAGCCTCCCGGCGGGCTCCGCCCATGCCCACGGCTACATCTCCGACCCGCCCAGCAGGCAGGCGCAGTGCGCCGCCGGTACGGTCAGCTGTGGATCGATCAGCTACGAACCGCAGAGCGTCGAGGGCCCCAAGGGGCTCAGCAGTTGCAGCGGCGGGAACAGCGGATTCGCCGAGCTCGACGACGACTCCAAGGGGTGGGCGGTCACCCCGGTGAACCGCTCGCAGCAGTTCGAGTGGAGGCTCACCGCCCGCCACGCCACCAGCACCTGGCAGTACTTCGTCGGCGGCGAGAAGATCGCCGAGTTCGACGACGGCGGCGCCCAGCCCGGCGCGACCGTCACCCATCAGGTCGACTTCGGCAGCAAGACCGGTCAGCAGAAGGTCCTCGCGGTCTGGAACATCGCGGACACCCCGAACGCCTTCTACGCCTGCATCGACGTCAATGTGAGCTGACCGCAGGTTCTGTTCCCTCCACCGCGCCCCGGCCGGGCCCGTGCTCCTCCCGGCCGGGGCACGGTGCTGTTCCGGGCCGGTCCGGCCTGGCCGGAAAGCGGCATGGCGCAAACGCTCCAGGTAGCCGAGCGGTTACCCTTCGTCAGCTGTCTGATTGATCATCAGTGCTTGAGGGGATTCCTGAATGAACCGTATGCGTACCGTACTTGCCGCGCTCGGCATCACCGCCGGACTGATCACCGGCCCCGCCGCGAGTGCCGCCCCGAAGCCCGACGCCCCCGTCGCCGCCGAGCGGCACGCACCCTGCACCGGCGAATACCGCGGCGACGCCCGGCTCGGCCCGAAGTGGCTGCCGAACAACCGGCTGGCCCCGGTCGGCCCGCTCCTGAAGGGCTACCAGCGCACCGGAGACCTCTCCCCGCAGGCCTTCCTCAAGAAGTACTGGGAGGGGCCCGCGGACACCGGAAGCTGGAAGTACCCGCCCAACGACGGCTTCGGCGAGGTCAACGGGGAGATCGACAAGGAGCCCGCCAAGCTCCGCCCCGGCCAGCGGCTGGACCGGTTCGGCTCGGAGTACGGCGCCTACCTGGCCCCGGCCGGTGACGCCTACGCCGAGCGTGCGCTGCCCCCGCAGAACCTCAACACCCGTGAGGCGGCGACCCCCTGCGACTACCGCGTCTACAAGGTGGCGAAGCCCTTCTGGGTCTGGCAGGGCAGCATCGCCCCGTGGTTCGAGCAGCCCGGCGGCGGCCAGCAGATCAAGCTCGACCCCGTCTTCCTGAACCCGGGCGAGGGCGAGCGGCTGAACGTGAAGTGGCTGCTGGACCACGGCTACCTCACGGCCGCGGGCGCGTAGTAACCGTGGACCGTCAGGCGCTGCACGCCGCACTCGTGGAGGCCCGGATCCCCGGCGGCTACTACCGGATCGAAGGCGTCCACGAACCGGCCCCCACCCCGCCCGACTTCCTCTTCGTGCGGCGGGCGGCGGACGGCGGGTGGGAGACCGGCGCGTACGAACGCGGCCGGGACGAGGTCCTCGCCCGCCATCCGGACGAGGCCGCCGCCTGCGCCCATCTGCTGCGGCTGCTCGTCTGACGCTCCTCAGCGGACGGGGCCCCGGGCGGCCGCCGTGGCCCGGAGGAGATCTCGTACGAGAGTGAAGTCGATCCTCTCCGGGCCGCGGAGGCGCAGACACCTCTTGCCCAGGTCATGGCTGGCCGGCCGGCTGGCCGGCCGGCTGGCCGGTCGGCGAACGCGCCCCGCAGCCCGACGCCCCGGCGGTGGCGCGCGTGTGTCGGAGCGGACTTCCCCGGCCACGGGAGGTGAAGGTGAACGGATGAACAGTGCAGGCATGCTGGCCGAGGCGTTCGACCGGGTCAGGGAAGCGGTCCACGCGGCGGCCGAGGGGCTCTCGCCCGACGACCTCAACGCCCGGCTCGACGACGGGGCGAACTCGATCTCCTGGCTCCTGTGGCACCTCACCCGGATCCAGGACGACCACATCGCCGACGCCGCCGGGACCGGCCAGGTCTGGCTCACCAAGGGCTGGGCCGAGCGCTTCGGGCTCCCGTTCGACGAGACGGCGACCGGCTACGGGCACAGCGGCGACGAGGTCGCCGCCGTCCGCGTCGACTCCGCCGAACCGCTCCTCGGCTACTACGACGCCGTCCACGAGGAGACCCTCGCCTTCATCCACGGACTGGACGGCCGCGCCCTCGACCGGATCGTCGACGAGGCGTGGTCGCCCCCGGTCACCCTGGGCGTCCGGCTGATCAGCGTCGTCGCCGAGGACCTCCAGCACGCGGGCCAGGCAGCGTTCGTCAGGGGTGTGCTGGAGCGCGCGTGAGACGGTGCGGCGGACGAGGCGCCGCCGCACCCCGTGCACCCGCCCGACGGCAGTGCGATACTCGGAAGAAGTCCGCCGCAGAGGCTTGTCATTGTCCGAAAGGCGACGCGTATGAGCTGGGCATCGTGGACGACCAGCAGTGTCTACGCGGGAACCGGCGGAGTCCGTACCGAAGAAGCCGGCATCCTGAGCGGAGACCTCACGGTGCACACGACGTGGTCGGACGGCCAGGCGTCGGTGGCCGTGCAGTACAGCGGCTCGTCGGACTGGTTCACCCTGGCGGGCAGCCCCGTGCCGTGCGCCTCCGAGGAGGAGAGCCGCGCCTTCCACCAGAGCGTGGTCGAGGCCGTACGCGCCGGAGCGGGAGCCACGGTCCCGCCGGACGGCACCGCCCCCGCCGGACCGCCCGCACCCGCCTCCTGACCTCCCCGCCGCACCCCGTCCCACGGAGTCCGCCGCACCCCGTCCCACGGAGTCCGCCGCACCCCGTCCCCCGGAGTCCGGCCGGGAGCCACGACCGGAGTCCGGCCGGGAGCCGCGACGCGCCGCATCCGTCGCGCCCCATAGAGTGACCCGACAAGATCCGTTCCCCACCGGGGCGGAGGTGCGGGACACGGGGCGAGGAGCGGTGTGATGGCGCGTGCGGGCGGACGGCGGGCGGGCACGAGGAAACACCGGCCGTTCTGGGTGGAACTCCCGCTGCTCATCGGGATCGCCCTGGTCCTGGCCCTGCTCATCAAGACCTTTCTCCTCCAGGCCTTCTCCATCCCGTCGGACTCGATGCAGAACACCCTTCAGAAGGGCGACCGGGTCCTCGTCGACAAGCTGACCCCGTGGTTCGGATCCGAACCGGAACGGGGTGAGGTGATCGTCTTCCACGACCCGGCGGGGTGGCTCGACGATCTGCCCGTCGACCCGCCCAACACCGTGCAGAAGGTGCTCAGTTTCGTCGGCGTGATGCCGTCGGCCGAGGAGAAGGACCTGATCAAGCGGGTGATCGGCGTCGGCGGCGACACCGTGGAGTGCGCGGGCGACGGACCGGTGAAGGTCAACGGCAAGGCGCTGGACGAGCCCTATGTGTTCCCCGGCAACACCCCGTGCAGCAACGACGCCAAGGGCACCTTCAAGGTCACCGTCCCGCCGGACCGGCTCTGGGTGATGGGCGACCACCGCCAGGCGTCCTCGGACTCCCGCTACCACAGCGACGACCGGAACAACGGCATGGTCCCGGTGGACGAGGTCGTCGGCCGCGCCGTCGTCATCGCCTGGCCGGTCAGCCGCTGGAGCAGCCTCCCCGTCCCGGACACCTTCTCCACCGTGGCCGGGGCGGCGCTCCTCCCGGGATCGGCGGCCGTGGCCGCCGCCGTCCCGCTCCTCCTGCTGCGCCGCCGCCGGGCCCTGCACTGACGGCGGCCACCGGCCGGAGCGTCACATCACCCCAGCGGCTCGAACTTCCGTACATAGCGGCGCTGCCACGGCGTCTCCACGGCCCTCGGGTGGTACCCGCTGCGCACGAACGCCACCGCGTCCTCAGCGGGGACCCCGTCCAGTACGGCCAGACAGGCCAGCGCCGTCCCGGTCCGCCCGATCCCGCCCCCGCAGGCCACCTCGACCCGCTCGTCGGGGGCCCGCCGCCACGCCTCCTCCAGCAGCTCCCGGGCCTGCTGCCGGTCCGACGGAAGCCGGAAGTCCGGCCACCGCAGCCACCGCGACTCCCAGCCGGCCGGGGAGGGCGCATGCCCCAGCAGATAGACGGCGAACTCCGGCTCCGGGCCCTCGGGCAGAGGCCTGCGGAGCCCCCGACCTCGTATCAGGCGCCCGGAGGGCAACGTCAGCACGGCCCGGTCGGCCGCATCCCAGCTCTCGGTCATGCCCTCAATCTAGCGACCGGGAGCGGGGCGGACGTACGGAATGGGGCACATGATCGGATCATGTGCCCCATTCCGTGAGCGCGACCGTCAGGCGGTGGCGCCGACCCGGGCCCCGGCGGCCGTGGTCTCCGTCTCCCCGGCCGGGACCGCCGCCGTCCGGCGGGCCCCCTTGAGCAGGACGACCAGAGCGGTCGCCACAAGGGTGCCCGCGGCGATCGCCAGCAGGTAGAGGAACGGTTCACCGATCAGCGGTACGACGAAGACGCCGCCGTGCGGAGCGCGCAGGGTGCACCCGAAGGCCATCGACAGCGCACCCGTGACCGCGCCGCCCGCCATCACCGACGGGATCACCCGCAGCGGGTCGGCGGCGGCGAACGGAATGGCGCCCTCCGTGATGAACGAGGCACCCAGCACCCAGGCCGCCCGGCCGTTCTCCCGCTCGGTCTTCGTGAACAGCTTCTTGCGTACGGTGGTAGCGAGGGCCATCGCCAGCGGCGGGACCATCCCGGCCGCCATGACCGCGGCCATCACCTTGAGGCTGCCGTCGGTCGGATCGGCGAGACCGCCGACCGCGAAGGCGTACGCCACCTTGTTCAGCGGGCCGCCCATGTCGAAGCACATCATCAGGCCCAGGACGACACCCAGGATGACCGCGTTGGTGCCCGACAGCCCCTTCAGCCACTCCGTCAGGGCGCTCTGGAGCGCGGCGATCGGCTGGCCGACCACGACGAACATCAGGAACCCGACGACCGCCGACGCGATCAGCGGGATCACCAGCACCGGCATGATCCCGCGCAGCGTGGCATGGACCGGGACCCGCTGGATGGCCATCACCACCGCACCGGCCAGCAGACCGGCGACCAGACCGCCGAGGAACCCCGCCTTCACGGTCAGCGCGATCGCCCCGCCGACGAAGCCGGGCACCAGCGCGGGACGGTCCGCCATCCCGTACGCGATGTACCCGGCCAGCACCGGCACCAGGAAGCCGAAGGCGGCGGAGCCGATCTGGTTGAGCAGCGCGGCCCAGCTGTCCGCCTGACCCCAGACGAAGTGGTCGGCCACCGACTTGGCGTCCGCGATCTCGTAGCCGCCGATGGCGAACGACAGGGCGATCAACAGACCGCCCGCCGCGACGAACGGCACCATGTAGCTGACGCCGGACATCAGATACGTACGCAACCGGACGCCGAAGTGCGCACTGCCCGCACCGGATCCGCTGTCCGCACCGGTCTCCGGCCCGTCCCCGCCCTTCGGTACGGCGGCGATCTCACCGCGCTCCGCCTTGCGGCGGGCCTCGGCGATCAGCTCGGCGGGCCGGTTGATGCCCGCCTTGACCCCGACGTCCACGAGCGGCTTGCCCCGGAAGCGGGCCTTCTCCCGCACCTCCACGTCGTGCGCCCAGATGACCGCGTCGGCGGCGGCGATCACGGCCGGGTCCAGCTTGCTGAACCCGGCCGATCCCTGGGTCTCCACCGTCACCTCGACGCCCTCGGCACGGCCCGCCGCCGTCAGGGACTCGGCGGCCATGTAGGTGTGGGCGATGCCGGTGGGACAGGAGGTGACGGCGACGATCCGAAAGGGGACGTCGTCCGGGTCGGGGGAGGCCGTTCCGGCCTGCTCCGTGACGTCGTCGGCCGCCGGTATCGCCGCCGCCGAGTCCTCCGTTTCCGGCGAGGGCTCCTCGGAAGGTCGCTCGCGCGGTTCCTCGCCCCGGATCAGCCCGGCGACCGTGCCCGGGTCGTCCGCGGAGCGCAGGGCTGCGGTGAACTCCGGGTCCATCAGCCGACGGGCCAGGGCCGACAGGATGGTCAGGTGGTCGTCGTCCGCCCCGGCCGGGGCCGCGATGAGGAAGATCAGGTCGGCGGGACCGTCGGCCGCGCCGAAGTCGATGCCCCGGGCGCTGCGCCCGAAGGCCAGCGTCGGGGCGCTCACATGTTCGCTCCGGCAGTGCGGGATCCCGATCCCGCCGTCGAGGCCCGTCGGCATCTGCGCCTCGCGGGCGGCGACATCGGCCAGGAAGCCGTCCAGGTCGGTGACGCGGTGCGCGGCCACCATCCGCTCGGCGAGCGACCTCGCGGCGGCGTCCTTCGTTTCGGCGGACAGATCGAGGTCGACCAGTTCCGCGGTGATCAGCTCACTCATCGCGGTGCTCCTTGCTCGGGGGACCGCCCTGCGGCGGCTCGGGGGACGTGGGGCGGCGGGCTCGTTCGGACGGGGGCCACGGGGGCGGGGGCTGCGGCGGTCATGAGGGGGCAGGACATTCAGGGGGATTCAGCAGGATCCACGGGCGTTGAGGGGCTCTCATGGGGCGGGCTCCGTCAGCGGGCGGCCCACGGGGACCTCGGCGCTGGTCACGACCGCCGACAGGTCCACATCGCCCGGGGTGGGCATGAGGCTCCCCGCCAGCTGTACCGCCGCCGCGCCATGGGCGACGGCCGAGGCCAGCGCCCCGGGACCCTGTCCGCCCGCCGTCAGGAAGCCGGCGAGGGAGGCGTCCCCGGCGCCGACATTGCTGCGTACGGTCTCGACCCGGGCGCTCGCGAAGTACGCGCCCGACGCCTCCACCAGCAACTGCCCGTCGGCGCCCAGGCTGGCCAGCACCGAGCGGGCACCGAGCCCGCGCAGCTCCTCGGCGGCCTTGAGCACGTCGCCCACCGTGGCGAGCGGGCGGCCGACGGCCTCGGCGAGCTCCTGGGCGTTGGGCTTGATCACATCGGGGCCCTCCCGGAGCGCGGCGGTCAGCGCCGCACCGGAGGTGTCCAGCGCGATCCGCGCCCCGGCCCGGTGGCTCCGGGCGACCAGCTCCGCGTACCACTCCGGCGGCAGCCCGCGCGGCAGACTTCCGCAGCACGCGATCCAGTCGGCGGAGGCGGAGCGGGTCCGCACGGCCTCCAGGACGTCCTCCGCCTCGGCGGCGCTGAGCTCGGGTCCGGCGGCGTTGATCTTGGTGAGGGTGGAGTCGGGTTCGACGAGGGTGACGTTGATCCGGGTGCTGCCGGTGACCTGCACCCCGGCGGCCTCGATGCCGTGCTCACCGAGGAGCCGGGCGAGCAGTGCGCCCTCCGGCCCGCCCATCGGGGCGACGGCGACCGTGCGGTGCCCGGCCGCCGCGACCGCGCGGGAGACGTTGATGCCCTTGCCGCCGGGGTCGACACGGTCCGCCGTGGCGCGCAGCACGGTGCCCCGGACCAGGTCCGGCAGCTCGTAGGTGCGGTCCAGGCTCGGGTTGGGGGTGACGGTGAGGATCATGCGCGTACTACTTCCGTGCCCCGGCTCTCGATGGAGCGGGCGTCGTCGGGGCTGAGGCCCGTGTCGGTGATGAGCAGGTCCACATCGGTGAGGTCGCCGAAGCGGGCGAAGTGCTGCTGCCCGAACTTGCCCGAGTCGGCGAGCAGGACGACCCGGCGGGCGGCCTTCACCACCGCGCGCTTGACGGCCGCCTCGGCGAGGTCGGGCGTGGTGAGGCCGCTGCCGGGCGCGAAGCCGTTGGTGGCGAGGAAGACGACATCGGCGCTGATCTCCGCGTACGAGCTGAGCGCCCAGGCGTCGACCGCCGCCCGCGTCCGGTGCCGGACCCGGCCGCCGACCAGGTGCAGCGCGATGCCGGGGTGGTCGGCCAGGCGGGCGGCCACCGGCAGCGCGTGCGTCACCACGGTCAGCGAGGCGTCGACGGGGACGGCCGCGGCGAGCCGGGCCGTCGTGGTCCCGGCGTCGATGATCACGTTGCCGTCCGCCGGGAGCTCGGCGAGCGCCGCCTGTGCGATGCGGTCCTTCTCGTCGGCGGCCACGGCGTCGCGCTCGGCGAGGTCCGGCTCGAAGTCGAGCCGCCCGACCGGGATGGCGCCGCCGTGCACCCGGCGCAGCAGCCCCGCCCGGTCGAGCGCCTTGAGGTCGCGCCGGACGGTCTCGGCGGTCACCTGGAACTGCTCGGCCAGGGAGAGCACATCGACCCGGCCGCTCTCCTGGGCCAGGCGGAGGATCGCCTGCTGACGCTCCGGTGCGTACATGTGGTTTCGTATCCGTTTCATGCCCGAGTCTGTGGTTTCGCGCTCAGATTACGTTCGGGGTTCGGGAATGTAAACACATTCGGGCGAGAAGTGGGCATGAACGGATAGGAGGTCGGGGCATACGTCGGCGGGGGGGCGGCCGGGGCAGGGGGGCCCCCCCCGGCGGCCACCGCCCCCCGCCCACCCGGCCAGCCCCCCCCCACAGACCCCGGCGGGCAC
>NZ_JBHYVE010000018.1:0-92500 GCF_042750035.1 Streptomyces sp. NPDC059452 | reverse complement strand
CGACTGACCGCCGCCGCGGGCACACACCGCCGAGGCACGGGAAGGGGTACGCCGGACACCCGGCGTACCCCTTCCGCTGTTTCCTCTGCGCCTTCCCCGCCTCCCCTATGCCCCCTTGTGCAGGTCGAGGACGTACCGGCGCCCCGGGCGGTCGCCGAACATGACGTCCCCCACCGGCTCGAACCCGGTACGGGCCAGTACGGCGAGGGAGCCCGCGTTGTCGAGCGTGGTCTCCGCCCGCAGCGTGGCGAGCCCGTACTCCGTGACCGCCGACGCGCAGATCCACCGGACCGCCCAGGTCGCCAGACCGCGCCCCGCGGCCTTCTCGGCGATCCGGTAGCCGAGCTCCGCCGACCCTCCCTCGACCCCCACGAGGTTGATCCGCCCCAGCACCGTCCCGTCGGCGTCCTCGATGAGGTGGAAGTGGTGCAGCCCGGCCTCCTGCTCGGCGAGCAGCTCGCCGTGGCGCGCGGCGAAGCCGGTGAAGTAGTCGTCACCCCGGTCCGGCACGGAGGCCGAGAAATAGGCGCGGTTCTCCCGCTCGAACGTGAGCAGGGCCTCGGCATGGCCGGGGCGGAGCCGGCTGATGATCGTCATACCGGCAGGCTAGTGACGCCTCCCCGCACGGGTCCACCGAGTGGACCGGGTGGGCCGAGGGGTGAACCAGCCGTTCCAGCCGGGGGATGAACCAGCCGTTCTACGAGGGGAGCTGCCGTTCCAGGGCGTGGGCCAGGCCGCGCTCCGCGTCGTCGGCCGAGGCCCGCCGGTAGGCCCGTTCGTACGCGGTGTCCCCGGCCGCCCGGCGGGCCTGCCGCTCCCACTGCTCCCGGATCGCCCCGAGCTCCGGGGTGCCGCGGTGGGGGTGGCCGATGATCCGCCAGTACGTGTGGCCCGTGCCGGAGGTCCGGGCGGCGGTGACCCCGTCCCCCTGGGCGGCGATCGCCCCGGCGAGCAGGTCGAGCCCGAGGGCGATGCCGAGGCTGTCGTGGAGCTCGTGCTTGCTCGCGAGCATCGCGCGGGCGTGGCTCTCGGCGTGCCGGGGGCGGCCCTGCAGCAGATGGATGAGGGCGAGCTGGTGGTCGGCGTAGGCCCGTGCCCAGTGTTCGCCGAAGCGCAGGCTTATCCGCTGGAGCCGGGTCGCCTCCTCGTACGCCTCGTCCAGGCGGCCGAGCGCCGACAGGGAGAAGAGACGTATCACCCGGCAGCGCATCCGGGAGGGCGCGTCGGCGGGGTCACCCGGGTGGCGGCGCAGGGCGTGGTCGCTGACCAGGTGCGCGGTCTGGGGCCGGCCCATCATCAGATACGTGAAGCTCACGGAGTGGGCCGCCAGGAGCGCCGCCTCGGCGTCCTGGCTCAGCCGCGCGGCTTCCTCGCACTCCGCCCCGATGCGGCGGGCCGCCTCGTGGTCCCCCTGGAGGGTCAGCGTGATGCCGAGTGCCCAGAGCGCGCGGGTGCGGTGCGGTCCGGCCGAGAGCGGCAGGGCCAGCACCCGTTCCAGATAGGTCCGGGCCTGGTGCAGATGGCCGCAGCAGCTCCAGAACAGACCGGCGCACCCGGCCATCTCCATCGCCCGCTCGGGGTCCTCCGTCAGCAGATGCTCCAGGGCCGCGCAGAGATCCGCGTGCGTGGAGGCGACCCGGTGGTACCACGCGACCTGCTGGGGGCCCAGCCACCCCGTGTGCGCCTGGACCGCCGTCTGCGCGAAGTGCCGGGCGTGCCGGTCGGTGAAGAGCGCGTCCTCCGCCAGCTCGGCGAGCCACATCGCCCCGTACTCGCGCAGGGTGTCCAGCATCCGGTAGCCGTCCCCGGTGCGCCGGAGCACGGACTGCTCGGCGAGGCTCTCCAGCGCGGGGGCGATCTCGTCGGGCCCGAGGGGCCCGCCCGCGCACACCGCCTCGGCGTCGGCCGCCGTGATGACGCCCCGGAAGACGGAGAGCCTCGCCCACAGGAGGCGTTCGAGCGGTGCGCAGAGCTCATGGCTCCAGCCGATCGTGGTGCGCAGGGCGCGGTGGCGGCGGGGCCAGAACGTGTCGTCGCTGAGGGCGTCCAGCCGGGACGCCAGCCGTCCGGTGATCTCCTGCGCGCTGCTCTCGCGGAGCTGGGCGGAGGCCAGTTCGACGGCGAGGGGTATCCCTTCGAGGCGGCGGCAGATCTCGGCCACGGCGGCCGTGTCGCCGGGGGAGTCGAGGGAGAGCCCCGGAACGACGGCGGCCGCGCGCTCGTGGAAGAGCCGGACGGCCTCGTCGCCGTCGTCACCCGCGCTGAGCGGGGGCACCTCCAGGACGTGCTCGCCCTCCGCCCCCAGCGGCTGCCGGCTGGTGGCGAGGACGGTGAGCCCCGGTGCGGCCAGCAGCAGCTCGGTGACGAGCTGCCGACAGGAGTCGACGACCCGCTCGCAGCAGTCGAGGACGAGCAGCAGACGGCGGTCGGAGAGCCATTCGCAGAGCGCGGCCACCGGGCGGCGCGGGCTGTGGTCCAGCAGCCCGACACCGTCGCAGACGGTGGTGGTGAGCAGCTGGTCGTCGTGCAGATGGGAGAGGTCGGCCCACCACACACCGTCCGCGTACCGGTCCCGGGCGCGTTCGGCGGTCCGCAGGGCCAGCCGGCTCTTGCCCACCCCGCCGCTCCCGCTGAGAGTGACCAGCCGGTGATCCTGAAGTGCCCGCTTGATGCTGTCCAGTTCGTGGCCGCGGCCGACGAAACTGGTCGTCACAACGGGGAGGTTGCCCATCACGGAGGCCATCCTGCCTCGCCGAGCCCCACCGCGCCGTTCATAGTGAAAAGCAGTCAAAAACGGCTGACAATGTCTTCTCTTCGATCAGAAGTTGACCCATGGGGAAGGAGACGTCGGCCGTCCGGGCGGGAGCGGGGCACTGTCAGACCCCTGCGTTACGTTTCCGGCATGACGAACTTCGTACCCGCCCCCTCCGAGGCGCCGACGGAACACCCGGAGATCACCTACGTCGGATGCGCCCGGTGCGGCACCCAGATCGCCGGACTCGACGGCCGCTACGCCTGCTCGGGCTGCGGCTGGGTGAACGAGTGGACCGAGGGCCACCGCCCCCTGCCCGCCGCCGGGCCGACGCCCGCCTGACGCCTGCCGGTAGCCCCGCCACGTCTCCGGGCAGCCCTGCCCCGACCTCCGTCGGCCTCCCGCGGAAGCCGCCACCCCCACCACGGAAAGAGAGTGACGTCATGTCCGGCCTGTCCGATCCTCACGGACCCGATGCCATCCGTGCGGCCCTCGCCGCGATCGCCTCCCTGCTCGCCCCGGCGCACCCCGCCGTCGCCGAGGAGGTGCTGCAGGCCCATGACAGTCCTCACGACTACGTGAGCGCCTTCGGGGACCGGCTGGACCAGCGGGGCATCGACGAACCGGTGGACAACCTCGCGTGGATAGCCCTCATCGACGCGCTCGACGCCCACGGACTGCTCGCGGAGTTCGACTGGAAGGAGGACGCGCAGGAGATCCGGGCCCGGCTGACGGAGCTGGAGTCGCGGCCTTCCGCTGACCCGTGGGTGCTCTTCGGTGCCGAGGAGACGCTCCTGCCGACCGAAAGTTTCCTGCATGCCTGCGGCCGCCACTACCGGGAGGTCGGTGCGGCGCTGGCCGTTCTCGGCATCGAGTCCGACTGCCACCCGGTGGTGGGCCTGCCTGCGGCCCGTACCGACGAGCTGACCTCCCTCGCCGCCCGTGCCGGCTTTCCTCTGGAGCACCTCGGCGCGGGCCCCGCCATCCGGTGACCGCCGTCACCGTCGGCCACCCGCTCGCTGTTCCGGCAGGTGCGGGGCGTCTCGGTCCCCGGGTGGGAATCGCGGCGCCCGGTGCCCACCACGTACACTCGCCCCCGCCTCCGCCGACCGGCGGCGGCTATCCGACCCAGACCTGACGGGGAAATTCCGCATGAGTTCCGCAGACAGCACCGACGCACCGATCTACGCCGGCCTCGTGGAGGAACAGGGAGACGTGCCCGCCGAGGTGCGCCGCGTGGCCGAAGAGGTCCTGCGCGACGCCGACCGGGCGATCGACTTCGGCGGCGTACGGTCGTCCGCCGCCTTCCGCTAGCACCGGAGTTCACCGCCTGGTGATGGACATGTCCATCACGGGACGATAAACGTCGTGCAACTATTGCCATGTTCTTGCGTATCTGAGGCGACGGCTTACTGAAGAAGCGTCGCCTGCCGGAGTGGGTGGGGCCGCGGGTCGGCCGGGTGCTCCAGAAGACACCGACGCCGCCGCGGCCACCCGGCGACAGGCTGTGAAAAGCCCGCCCTGTGCCGGTGAACGGCCCGCACGTCCGTGCGGAGAGCGCTCCCAACCCGTCGACGACGGAACGGCCCGGCCGTGTGCATCCCGGCCGCCGCCCAGTCGCCGCACCCCCTTCCTTCTCACGTTTCCCGGCAGGGGCCCCTCACGTTTCCCGGCAGTGACCCGCGCCCCGCCCCGGCTGGAGCCGCTTGCGGGCGTTGCGGAGCCGCCGTGCCCGTAATAGCCGGATCCACCCCTCCGCGTACAGCCTCACGACCGTACTTTCCGGGGTGCTTGCCGCGCGCAACGCTCAAGAGCTGTCAATGATTTACGAAATCAACGCGACATCTTGCGGACATTCGTCGGCGGTGGTTGAGTGTGCTCCGCCACACAGCTCCTGGCTGTGGGCTTCCCGCACTCCTGCCCTAGAGGGGTCCACCGATGAGAAGTCCTGTTCTTCGTCGTACCTGTGCCACCGCCGTCGCCACCGCTCTGGCCGTCACCGGCCTGGCCGCCTGCAACTCCGAGGGCGGGAGCGCCGCGGACGACAGGACGCGCATCACGGTCAACTGCCGGCCCCAGCCGAGTGCGAAGATCGACCACCAGCGGTTCGACGAGGACGTCAAGGCGTTCGAGAAGCAGAACCCGGACATCGCCATCACCGCGCACGACGCCTTCCCGTGCCAGGACCCCAAGACGTTCGACGCGAAGCTCGCAGGCGGTCAGATGGAGGACGTGTTCTATACGTACTTCACCGACACCGAGCGGGTCGTCTCCATCAACCAGGCCGCGGACATCACGGAGTACGTCAAGGACCTCAAGGCGTACAACGACATAGCCCAGCCCCTGCGCGACGCCTACACGGTCGACGGGAAGATCTACGGAGTCCCGCGCACCAACTACTCCATGGGCCTGCTCTACAACAAGGCGCTCTTCACCAAGGCCGGTCTCGACCCCGACAAGCCCCCGGCCACCTGGCCCGAGGTCCAGGCCGCCGCCAAGAAGATCGCGGGCCTGGGCGACGGCACCGTCGGCTTCGCCGAGTACAGCGCCCAGAACCAGGGCGGCTGGCACTTCACCGCCCACATCTACTCGCAGGGCGGCTCGGTCGTCAGCGAGGACGGCAAGAAGGCCACGGTGGACACCCCCGAGGGCAGGGCCGTCCTGCAGAACCTCAAGGACATGCGCTGGCGCGACAACTCCATGGGCGCCAAGCAGCTCCTCATCATCAACGACACCCTCCAGATGATGGGCTCCGGCAAGCTCGGCATGTACCTCGCCGCCCCCGACAACGTGCCGCGCATCGTCAAGGAGGCAGGCGGGAAGTACGAGGACCTCGCGTTCGCCCCGATGCCCGGCGGCAAGGGCACCCTCATGGGCGGCGACGGCTACATGTTCAACAAGAAGGCCACCCCGGACCAGATCAAGGCCGGGCTCAAGTGGCTGGAGTGGACCTTCCTCACCCCGGGCCAGGGCTTCATGAACAACTACGCCCGTGCCGCCGAGGACAAGTCCCCGGTCGGCCTGCCCGAGCCGCGCCTGTTCACCGGGGCCACCGACGCCAAGGACCAGGAGCTGAAGAAGGCCTCGGCCAACGTCCCGGTGGAGAACTACCAGGCGTTCATCGACGGCGGCCAGAAGCTCGACATGAAGCTGGAGCCCAAGCACGGCCAGCAGATCTACGCCGTCCTCGACGGTGCCGTATCCGCGGTCCTCACCAAGAAGGACGCCGACATCGACCGGCTCCTCAAGGACGCCCAGGCCAAGATCGACGGAATCCTGGCCCGGGGCTGAGAGCCATGAAGACCACAGCCCAGCCCGCTCCACCCGCGGTGACGCGGCCCTCCGGTGCGAAGCCCCCCTCAAGGGGTGCCCGCCCGGCGGGCCGGGGGCCGCTGGGCCCGCTGCGCCGGAAGATCGCCGACCAGGCCACCGCCTACGCGTTCCTGGCCGGGGGTCTGCTCTGCTTCATCCTCTTCTCCTGGTATCCGGCCGTCCGGTCCGTGATCATCGCGTTCCAGAAGTACACGCCCGGCTCCGAACCCCAGTGGGTGGGCACCGCCAACTTCACCCGGGTCTTCCAGGACCCCGAGTTCACGGCGGCCTGGCGCAACACACTCACCTTCACTCTGCTCGCCCTGGTCATCGGGTTCGCCGTCCCGTTCGTCATGGCCCTGGTCCTCAACGAACTCCGCCACGCCAAAGCGTTCTTCCGGGTCGTGGTCTACCTGCCGGTGATGATCCCGCCCGTGGTCAGCGCCCTGCTCTGGAAGTGGTTCTACGATCCGGGCGCTGGCCTCGCCAACGAAGTGCTCGGCTTCCTCCACCTGCCGACGTCGAACTGGACCAACGGCTCCGACACCGCCCTCGTCTCCCTGGTCATCGTCGCCACCTGGGCCAACATGGGCGGCACCGTCCTCATCTACCTCGCCGCGCTCCAGGGCATCCCCGGCGAGCTCTACGAGGCCGCCGAGCTGGACGGGGCCTCCGTCCGGCAGCGCATCCGGCACGTGACCATCCCGCAGACCCGGTTCATCATCCTGATGCTGATGCTCCTCCAGGTCATCGCGACGATGCAGGTCTTCACCGAACCCTTCGTCATCACCGGGGGCGGCCCGGAGAACTCCACCGTCACCGTGCTCTACCTGATCTACAAGTACGCCTTCCTCTACAACGACTTCGGCGGCGCCTCCGCCCTCAGCGTGCTGCTCCTGCTGCTGCTCAGCGCCTTCTCCGCCCTGTATCTGCGACTCACCCGCACCGACTGACAGGGGGCCCCGCCACCATGACCCAGACAGCCCCGCCCCCGGTACAGCGGCCACCGGCCGCTCCCGCCACACGGCCCGCAGGCGCACCGGCCGAGCGGTCCGTGCGCACCATCGTCTCCCCGCACGCGCTCGCGACCCGGCGCGGCAAGGCCACGTACTGGTCGGTGTTCGCCCTCGTCGTCCTGCTCTTCGCCCTCGCGTTCCTCTTCCCCGTGTACTGGATGGTCACGGGGGCGATGAAACCGCCCGAGGAAGCGGTGCGCACCCCGCCCACCCTCGTCCCCGAACAGTGGCAGATGACCGGATACACCGACGCCTGGGAGCTGATGCGGCTGCCGACCCACCTGTGGAACACGGTGGTCCAGGCGACCGGCGCCTGGCTGCTCCAGATCGTCTTCTGCACGGCCGCCGCCTACGCCCTGTCCAAGCTGAGGCCCGTCTTCGGCACGGTGATCCTCGGCGGCATCCTCGCCACCCTGATGGTCCCGGTCCAGGCACTCGTCGTACCGAAGTACCTCACCATCGCGGACCTGCCGCTGATCCACGTCAACCTGCTCAACGACCCCCTCGCCATCTGGCTGCCGGCGGTCGCGAACGCCTTCAACCTCTACCTGCTCAAACGGTTCTTCGACCAGATCCCGCGTGACGTCCTGGAGGCGGCCGAGGTCGACGGCGCGGGCAGGCTCCGTACCCTCTGGTCCATCGTGCTGCCCCTGTCCCGCCCGGTGCTCGGCGTCGTCTCCATCTTCGCGCTCGTCGCCGTCTGGCAGGACTTCCTCTGGCCCCTGATGGTCTTCTCCGACACCGACAAACAGCCGATCAGCGTCGCCCTGGTCCAGCTCTCCCAGAACGTGCCCCTGACCGTGCTGATCGGCGCCATGGTCATCGCCAGCATCCCGATGGTCCTGATGTTCCTGGTCTTCCAGCGGCACATCATCGCCGGGATCAGCGCGGGCAGCACCAAAGGCTGACCCATGACCGGGGGCGAAGCCCCATCCGGACCCGCCGCCGCCCCCGGCTTTCCCGCCCCGCTCCGGGGCGGCGGCGCCCGACCTCCAGCACCTCCCTGTTGCGCGGACCGGCACACCCCGCCGGCGACCGCGCCCGTCCGAAAGGAACCCGCCTTATGGAAGGCAGCCAGCCCGCCGCCGACGACTGGTGGCGCTCGGCCGTCATTTACCAGGTCTACGTCCGCAGCTTCGCCGACGGCGACGGCGACGGCACCGGCGATCTGACGGGCGTGCGGTCCCGGCTGCCCTACCTGGCCGAACTCGGCGTCGACGCCCTCTGGTTCACGCCCTGGTACCTCTCGCCGATGGCGGACGGCGGCTACGACGTCGCGGACTACCGGGCCGTCGACCCGGCCTTCGGGACGCTCGCGGAGGCCGAGAAGCTCATCGCCGAGGCCCGTGCGGCGGGCATCCGGACCATCATCGACATCGTGCCCAACCACGTCTCCGACCAGCATGTCTGGTTCAAGGCGGCGCTCGCGGCGGGCCCCGGCAGTCCGGAGCGCGCACTCTTCCACTTCCGCCCCGGCCGCGGCGCCCACGGCGAACTGCCGCCCAACGACTGGGAGAGCGAGTTCGGGGGAGTGCCCTGGACCCGCACCGAGGACGGCGAGTGGTACCTCCACCTCTTCGCCACCGAACAGCCCGACCTCAACTGGGCCCACCCCGCCGTCCGCCGCGAGCACGAGGACGTCCTGCGCTTCTGGTTCGAGCGGGGCGTCGCCGGGGTCCGCATCGACTCCGCCGCCCTCGTCGCCAAGGACCCCGCCCTGCCCGACCTCGCCGGGCACCCGGGCCCGCATCCGTACGTCGACCGGGACGAGCTCCACGACATCTACCGGGGCTGGCGGGCCATCGCCGACGAGTTCGGGGGCATCTTCGTCGGCGAGGTCTGGCTCCCCGACTCCGAGCGCTTCGCCCGCTACCTGCGCCCCGACGAGCTGCACACCGCCTTCAACTTCAGCTTCCTGAGCTGCCCCTGGGACGGCGAGCGGCTGCGCCGGTCCATCGACGAGACCCTCGCCGAACACGCCCCGGTCGGCGCCCCCGCCACCTGGGTCCTCTGCAACCACGACGTCACCCGGACCGTCACCCGCTACGGCCGCGAGGACACCGGCTTCGCCTTCACCAGCAAGGCCTTCGGCGTCCCCAGCGACCCGGAGCTGGGCACCCGCCGCGCCCGCGCCGCCGCCCTGCTCTCCCTCGCCCTCCCCGGCTCCGTCTACCTCTACCAGGGCGAGGAGCTGGGCCTGCCGGAGGCCGACGTACCGCTGGACCGCATCCAGGACCCGATGTACTTCCGCTCCCAGGGCCGGGCCCCCGGCCGCGACGGCTGCCGCACCCCGCTGCCCTGGGCGGCGGACGAACCGTACGCGGGCTTCGGCTCGACGGTGGAACCCTGGCTGCCGATCCCGCCGGACTGGGCGCCCCGCGCCGCCGGCCTCCAGGCCGCCGACCCCGCCTCCATGCTGTCCCTCTACCGCGAGGCCCTGCGGCAGCGCCGCTCCCTGCCCGAGCTGCACACCGGCCGGCTGCGCTGGCTGACCGAGGACCGGGACGTCCTGATGTTCGCGCGCGGGACCACCCTGGTCTGCGCGGTCAACCTGGCCGGGGCCCCCGCCGAACTCCCGGCCCACACCGGCGTACTGCTGGCCAGCGGCCCCCTGGACGAGGACGGCCGACTGCCCAGGGACACGGCGGTGTGGCTGGCGGTCTGACCCCCGTACGACGAAAACCGGCCCCGGACACCGCGACGGCGTCCGGGGCCGAGGCGTCTCAGGCCGCCACGACCGCGCCCCGCGCCACCGGATGCAGCGCCGCGTACTCCAGCGGAGCCGACGGATCGATCGACACGTCCATCGGAGCGGGCTCGGACCCGGCCCGTACGAGCAGGTCGCCGACGGCCGCGATCATCGCCCCGTTGTCCGTGCACAGCCGCAGCGGCGGCACCCGCAGCGTGATCCCGGCCGCCCGGCACCGCTGCTCGGCCAGCTCCCGCACCCGCGAGTTGGCGGCCACCCCGCCGACCACCACCAGCGTGGAGACCCCGTGATCCCGGCAGGCCGCCACCGCCTTGCGGGTCAGCACATCGGCCACGGCCTCCTGGAGTGATGCGGCGCCGTCGGCCAGCGGCAGCTCCCCGCCCGCCACGCGCCGCTGCTCGGCCCAGCGGGCGGCAGCCGTCTTCAGCCCGGAGAAGGAGAAGGCGTACGGGGCGTCCCGGGCCCCGGTCATCGGGCGCGGGAACGCCACCGCACGCGGATCGCCCTCCCGCGCCACCCGGTCGATCGCCGGACCGCCCGGGTAGGGCAGCCCGAACACCCGGGCCACCTTGTCGAAGCACTCACCGGCCGCGTCGTCCACGGTGTCCCCGAGGTGGACGATCGGGTCACGGGCGAGATCGCGTACGAGCAGCAGCGAGGTGTGGCCGCCGGAGACGATCAGCACCACACAGGGATCGGGGAGCGGGCCGTGCTCCAGGGTGTCCGCGGCGACGTGCCCTGCCAGGTGATGGACCCCGTACAGCGGCACGCCGAGCGCGTACGCCAGTCCCTTCGCCCCGGCCAGCCCCACCTGGAGCGCCCCGGAGAGACCGGGCCCGGTGGTGACGGCGACCGCGCCGATGTCCGACATCCGCAGCCCCGCGCTCTCCAGCGCCTGCCGGACGACCGGGCCGAAGGAGTGCACATGGGCCCGCGCGGCGATCTCGGGCACGACACCGCCGAAGCGGGCGTGCTCGTCCATGCTGGACGCGAGCGCGTGCCCCAGCAGACGCCCGTCCTGGACCAGACCCGCCCCGGTCTCGTCGCACGACGACTCGATCCCCAGCACCACGGGAGAGCCCACGGGTGCCTCCTTGCCATGCATCAGTAGTTGCAATCTATGTGCAACAAGGTAACCGACGGCCCGCCCGAGCCGTGTACCGGATCACGCCCTGGCCATGTGCCGGATCACGCCCGAGCCGGGTGTCAGGTCATCAGGACCGGTGCTCCAGAAGCGTCGTGGCCAGGGCGGCCTGAGCGGGTTCCAGCGCGGTCCTCCCGTCCTCGATGTCCCAGAGCGCGTTCTGCAGCACCCGGCCCAGCGTCCAGCCGGTGGCCCGCGCCCGGTCGAGGTGGAGCGCCTCGGTGAGCAGGTCGAACCGGTACAGCACGGGGCCCGTCACCCCGCCCTCCACCACCGTCCCCCAGCGGATGTCCAGGGCGGGCCACAGCTCGAACCCGGGATCACCGGCCAGCGGTTCGGGATCGATGGCGAGCCACGGCTCGCGCTCACCGGCCAGCACGTTGCCGTCGTGCAGATCCCAGTGGAGCAGCCGGTCGCCCGCCTCACCGGCCAGCTCGGCCACGGCGGCCGCGCAGGTGCGTACAAGCTCCCGTTCCGCCGGATCGCGCAGCTTCGGCACCGCCCCGGGCGTCTGCTCGACCATCGCGGCGGCGAGGTCGGCGAGCCTGCGCATCCCCTGCGGCGCGGGCACCGCCGACAGCCGGGCCATGAGCCCGGCCAGCACCTTCATCACCGCCGTCCCGTCCGGCTCCGCCGACAGCGGGCGCCCCGCGTCCAGCCGTTCCAGCAACTGCGCACCCGCCTGCGCGTCGACGTCGAGCAGCCGGACCACCCCGTCGCCGTTCCAGGCCCGGAGCCCCGCCGCCACCCCGGAGCTCTCCTCGGCGGGCGGCTGGAGCTTGAGCACGGCGGGCGTCCCGTCCGCGCGGACCACCGGCAGCACGAGCCCGGCCATGCCATGGCCGGCCGGGCCGTCCCGCCGCAGCTCCCAGCGGTCCAGGAACCCGGCGGCCAGCCGGGGCAACGCGGCCGGCCAGGCCCGGCCTTGGGCGTCGCCGGGGGCGCCGTACGAGGAGACCAGGGCATCGGGGACGTCGAAAGCGGGGGCTTCGAAAGCGGGGGAGTCGAAGCCGGGGGACGGGGCGGGGGACGGGACGGGGCTCATGCGGGGCAGCTCCTCGGGGGACGTCTCCGGAGCACGGAGGCTTCGTCGGCGGACACCCGCAGTCTGCCGCCGGGCCCGCACCTCACGCGCATGCTTTTCCGCCGGGCGGGGCGCGACGGCTCTCTTCCACCGTGCAGGGCGCGACAGCCGAGCACCGCAGCGCACCCCGGCTGAGTATCCGAACTCAGGTCCGAGACCCCCGCCGCCACGACGATGAACACGACCGACCAGGTCACCCCGCCATCCGGACCCCAGGAGAGCCGTGCTCAGCAGCGTCGCAGCCGCCGTCATCCCTTGCCTCGGCCGCCTCACCGTCACCTCCGACCCCGGCGGTGCCCCGGCGCCCGGCTCCATCATCGTCGCCAACCACACCTCCCTCGCCGACCCCGGCATCGTCCTCGCCGCGCTGCTGCGGCTCGACGTCGAACCGGTGGTCATGGCCACCGCGGGGCTCTGGCGCATCCCGGTCCTCGGCCGGCTCCTGGAGCGCGGCGGCCATGTGCCCGTGCACCGCGGCACCCACCGGGCGGCCGACGCCCTCGACACGGCCGCCGCCGCGCTCGGGGCGGGGCGGCACGTCCTCATCTACGGGGAGGGGCGGCTGCCCCTGCGTACGGATGCGGCCGAGGCCCCGCCGGAGAGGTTCCGCAGCGGCCTCGCCCGGCTGGCCCACGTATCGGGCGCACCCGTCGTCCCCCTCGGCCAGGCAGGCGCCCGCAGGGTGACCTCCGGCCGGTGCGCCAAGCAGATCGCCGGGTTCCTCACCGCCCCGGCCCGCCGCCCCCGGCTCCACGTCCACCTCGGCTCCCCGGTGCACCTGCCCCCGGGCGTCCCGGCCGCGACCGCCACCGCACGCGAAGCCGTCACCACGGCCTGGCGCACGGCCGCCCGGCACCTCGGCGAACCCGCGGCGGCGCCCGCCCTGCGGTGAACCCGTGGAGCGGACGGACGGGTCGACGGTCCGGGTGTGGGCCGAGGTGTCCGTGACACCCCACAGCGCCGAAGCCCCGTATCCAGCGGCCTGGAAGGCCCGGCTGACCGCGCCCGGCGGTGAGGCGCTGCTGCTCAGAGGGGCCGTGACCCTGGTACTGGACGCCGGTTCCCGCCGGCCGGCCGAGGTGACGCACACGCACCTGTCGCCCGGGGCGCACCCCCCGAGCTGGACGGAGATCGAGGGCGTGTCCCCGCCCCCGGCCGCCGACCGGTGACCGTTCCGCGCCGACCGGGCCCGCAGGTCCCGGGGGCAGGCGCCCGGGTGGCGCCGCCGAGCCGGGCAGCGTAGGTATGGGAGGCATGGTGTCCCGGCGAGGAGACGGATCCCGATGACGGAGGCAGAGCAGACCACCCCTGTGCACGGCGTCCCCTGCTGGGTGAGTCTCATGACCCGGGACCTGCGCGCCGCACAGGACTTCTACGCGGCCGTTCTCGGATGGACCTTCCGCTCCGGCACCCTGGGCGAGGGGTTCTCCGTCGCGCACGCCGACAACCTGCCCGTCGCCGGGATCGGACAGATCGCGCCCGGCCTGCCCACCGCCACCGCCTGGACCCCGTACTTCGCCGTCGCCGACGTGGACGCCACCGCCTCCCGCGTACGGGAACGCGGCGGCACGATCGCCGTCGGCCCGATCCGGCTCGGCCCCGGCCGGGGAGCCATGGCCGCCGACCGCGACGGAGCCGGGTTCGGCTTCTGGGAGGGGCGGACCCCGCCGTGGTCCATCGGCCGCGACAGCGCACCCGCCGCCCTCGAACTGCGCACGAGCCACGCCTTCGACGCGGCCATCTTCTACGCCGAGGTCTTCGGCTGGGACCCGCTGGAACCCGGCGGCTGCGAGGTCGGCTACGCCTACCAGCAGGACACCGTGGTCGTCCGGCAGGGCGGCCAGACCGTCGCCACCCTGCGCGGCGGCGGCGACGGGGCGTCCCCCGACCCCCGGCTGCGCCCCCGGTGGCACGTCCGCTTCCAGGTCGACGACCTGACGGTGGCCACCGAAGCCGCACGGAAGGCGGGCGGCACGGTCTCCCCGCCGACGCTCTCCCCGGACGACGGACCCGAAACGGTGATCGACGACCCCGACGGGGCCCTGTTCACGGTCTCCGCCCGCCGGAGCCCCGCCTCCCCGGAGTGACGCCCGCCGGAGCTCCGCCTCCCGGAGCGAGCCGCCGGGGCCCCGCGTCTCCGGAGTGACGCCTGCCGGAGCCCCGCCTCCCCGGAGTGAGCCGCCGGAGCCCCGCGTCCCTGGAGTGACGGGCGCCGGGGCGCGTCAGCAGGTGCGGAACACGTACCCCGGCCGCCCCGACGGCCGGACGTCGAGGTCCCGGTGGACGACCGAGAGCTTCTTGCCCACGGCGGAGCAGACCTTGGCGAAATCACGGGCGGTGTACTCGATGACGAAGACCCTGTTGCCGTACGCGGCGGCGTAGTCGGCGCACTCGTCGTAGCGGCCGCACTCCTCCGCGACCGCGAAGTCGAAGCCGATCGCCTTGCGCCGCTCCAGCAGGTCGGTGGTGTTCTTCTGGCCGATCGCCAGTCCCGCCGCGTGCGCCCGGGTGGCCAGCAGCTTGGCGAAGGCGGCGTTGTGCGCCCGGGTGAGCCGACCGCCGGAGCGCTCGTACGAATCGAGGTTGTCCGGCTCCACCGCCTGGAACCCGGCCTTCGCACAGCCGTCGATCCAGCCGCCGACGATCTTCGCCAGCCGGTTCCGCTTGGCCGCCGTGGAGGTGTCGAGCAGCGCCTCGCCCCAGGCCTCGTCGTCGACCGGCCTGCCCCTGCCGTCGCGCAGCAGCAGGTCCGGGTTCTTCTTCTGCCACCAGCCCATGGCGTCCGGCTGGGTCTGGAAGGCGTTGACGTAGCAGACGTTGTACAGACCGCGTACGGGCTTGGCGCCCCGGTCGCGCGAGAGCGCCTTGACTCCGGCGGGCGGGGTGTAGGCCCCGCCGATCTGGTAGTCGAAGGTCGCGTCGGCCTTCGGGAGGACGATCTCGGGCGCGGGTTTCGCCGCGAAGGCGCTGGAGAGCAGGAGCCCCGCGCCCGCTGTCACGGCGACCCCGCCGGCCAGGGCCGCGAGGGTGGACCTGCGGCGGAGGAAGGGGGTGACGGCGTGCTTGGACATGGGGACTCCCGTGCGTGGTCTGCGTACCTGCCTCCGCATCATGAACGGCCGATCATGAGCGAATCGTGAGCGTCGGCCCTCGGGCTGCCTCAGCTCTTCCGGGCCCGGCTCCGCCGCGAGCGGGCGGGCGCGAGCCGCAGGACGAACTCCGCGCCGCCGCCGGGCCGGGCGTGCACGGTGAGGGCGCCCCGGTGGGCGAGCGCGACCCGGTGCACCAGCGAGAGGCCGATGCCCGTACCGCCGCCCGGTGAGCGGAAGCGCTCCATCAGCTCCGGCAGCCGCCCCGGCTCCACCCCCGGACCCCGGTCGGCGACCGATACCTCCGGCCCCCGTACGGTCACGAGCAGCTCGGCCCGGCCCGGCTCCCCGGGCGTCCGGCCGTGGCGTACGGCGTTGTCGAGCAGGTTGCGCACGGCCACCCGCACCAGCGCCGGGTCGGCGTCGACCACCGACTCCGTCTGCCGCAGCTCCAGGCGGTGCCCGCCCTCCGGCAGATCGGCGCACACCTCCTCCACGAGCTGGTCCAGCCGCAGCGGTTCGGCCCGTACGGAGTCCACGGCGGCCTCCAACCGCCCCCGGGTCAGCAGGTTCTCCACCACATGGCCCATCCGGTCCGCCGCCCGGCGGATCCTCGGCAGATGGGTCTCCACCCCGCCCGGACCGCGCCCGGCCACTTCCACCGCACCGCGCATCACCGCCACCGGCGTCCGCAGCTCGTGCGCCGCGTCGGCCAACAGCCGCTCCTGCTGCTCCAGCGCCTGCCAGGCGGGCCGCATGGACCGCCCGGAGAGCACATGGCCGGTGAGCGCGGCCAGAGCGGTGAGGGCGGCACACCCCACGACCAGGGAAAGGACCAGGCTGCGGTGTTCGGCCGACCCGTACGCCGGGTCGCCGACCGCGACGGCCGCGCCCGCCACCGCGTCGGTGGCGTCGTGGTAGAAGGGCACGGCCAGCAGGCGGACGGGTCCGCCCGTACGGTCGCGGGCCTCCGAGCGCACCGCCCCCTCCGCGCGCATCGCCGACCGCGCCGCCCCCGCGAGCGTCCCGGCCGGTACGTCGAACTGCTGGACGCTGCCCCGGAACACCACGGCCGGACCGTCGCCGGGCCGGTCCTCCAGCACCAGGATCTGGGGTGTGCCCGCCGTCGCCTCGTCGTCGCTCAGGCCGTCGAGCCGGATGCGGTCGTCCTCGTAGTAGACGAGCGAGGCGGCGACGGAGGCCCGGCGGCGCATCTCGTCGTACTCGGCGGCCTCCCGGGACCGGTCGTCGGTCCGGATCACCAGCCAGGACAGACAGCTCAGCCCCACGACGGTGATCAGGGTGTACGCGGCGGTCAGGCGCAGTTGCAGCCGACGCAGCCGGGTCCGGGCCGGGGAGCGGCGCCGTGCGGAGCCCGCCATCAGGAGGGCCCGGGCCCCGCGCCCAGCAGGAACCCCTGGCCGCGCACGGTGTGCACCAGGCCCGGGGCACCGAGTTTGCGCCGTACGCCCGCGATGACGGCGTCCACCACGTTGGAGACGGGGTCGGCCATCTCGTCCCAGCAGTGCTCCAGCAACGCCGTACGCGTGACGACGCTGTCCCGGTGGACCAGGAGCTGCTGGAGCACCGCGTACTCCTTCGGGCTCAGCGACAGCAGCACCCCGCCCCGCCGCACCTCGCGCCGCGCCAGGTCCATCACCACGTCCGCACAGCTCAGGAAGGCGGGCAGCCGCTCGGCCGCGCGCCGGGTCAGGCTGCGCACCCGCAGGACCAGTTCACGCATCGCGAACGGCTTGGCGAGGTAGTCGTCCGCCCCGCTCTCCAGTCCGTGCAGCCGGTCGTCCAGGGCATCCAGGGCGGTGAGGCAGAGCACGGGCACGGACCAGCCCGCCCGGCGCCGGTCCGCCAGCCGCGCGAGCGAGTCGCCGGAGGGCAGCATCCGGTCCAGAACCACACAGTCGTACGGGGTGATGTGCAGCATCACGTCCGCCTCGGGCCAGTCGTCCGTCCCGTCCACGGCGAACCCGGCCTCGCGCAGCCCCGCCGCGACCACCGCCCGCAGGTCCTCGTCGTCCTCCACCAGCAGCACGCGCAAGGAGACGCCTCCGGGTCGCTCGGGGATGGCCCCCGCGGAGCGCCCCGGTGGCCGTGCGTACGGAACCGGGGGCCGGGCCCCGGGGGAGGGACCCGCCATCCTAAGGCGTGGCGCGGACCGCCCCGCTCCCGCACTACGCGCGCGGCCCGCCGTTCCCCGGCCGGTCCACGTCGAGCGCTTCGGCGGCCTCGGCCAGCACGGCTGCGGCCACGGCCGCCAGGGCCGGTGAGTCGAGCTTCCACTGCTGCCAGTACAGCGGGACATCGACATGACGGTCCGGGGCGAGGCCCACCAGCCGACCGCGCGCGAGCAGCGGACGCGCCTGCGTCTCGGGCAGCATGCCCCAGCCCATCCCCGCCACCACCGCGTCCACGAACCCCTCCGACGTGGGCACGAAGTGGCGCCGCGCCCGCTCCCCGCGCCCGCGTCCGAGGGCGCGGAGGAAGGCGTCCTGGAGGTCGTCGCGCCGGTCGAAGTCCACCACCGGCGCATCCGCGATCAGATCGCGCAACGGAACCCCGGTGCCCCGCCCGAGCCACCGTCCGGCGAAGGCCCCGGTCGCCACCGGCAGGTAGCGCATCCGGCCCAGACTCCGCACCGAACAGCCCGACACGGCCTCCGGCGATGAGGTCACCGCCGCCATCACCACCCCCTCGCGGAGCAGCGCGGCCGTATGGTCCTGGTCCTCCCGGCGGAGCTCGTAACCGATCCCCAGCTCCTCCGGAACGCGGCCCAGCGCGGGCAGGAACCAGGTCGCCAGGGAGTCGGAGTTCACCGCGATGGTCAGCCGCGTCGGCTCGCCGGGACCGGACATCCCGAGGGCGGACCGCGTGTCCTGTTCCAGCCGGGCCAGCCGACGGGCGAAGCGCACCACGACCTCGCCGGACTCGGTCGGCCGGACCGGCTTCGTCCGCAGCAGCAGGACCCGGCCCGTGCGCTGCTCCAGCGCCTTCACCCGCTGGCTGACCGCCGACGGAGTCACATGCAGGGCGCTCGCCGCCGCGTCGAAGGTGCCTTCGTCGACCACGGCCAGCAGGGTCCGCACCTGATCGAGCGGGAGTTCCGACATCACACCAGCTAATGATACGTAAGAATCATTAGCTGTACACGAAGGTCGGGTCTCCCTAGCGTCGACGCCATGACCAACGCTCTGACCACCGCGGCCGCCGGATTCGGCACCGGCCTCTCCCTCATCGTCGCCATCGGCGCCCAGAACGCCCTGGTCCTGCGCCAGGGCGTCCGCCGTGAGGCCGTCGCCCCGGTGGTGGCCATCTGCGCCCTGTCCGACGCGGTGCTCATCGCCCTCGGTGTGGCCGGGGTCGGTGCCGTCGTGGTGGCCTGGCCGTCCGCCCTGACCGTGGTCTCCCTGCTGGGTGCCGCGTTCCTGATCGGTTACGGCGTACTCGCCGCGCGCCGGGTCTTCCGCCCCTCGGCCCTGAAGCCGCAGGACGCGCCCTCCGGGGCGAGGCGGGGCGCGGTGCTCGCCTGCCTCGCGATGACCTGGCTCAACCCCCACGTCTACCTCGACACCGTCTTCCTGCTCGGCTCCATCGCCTCCGAACGCGGGCCGCTGCGCTGGACGTTCGGGGTGGGCGCGATGTTTGCCAGCCTCTGCTGGTTCGCCGCTCTCGGGTTCGGCGCCCGGCTGCTCGGCGGGGTCCTCGCCCGCCCGTCGTCGTGGCGGGTTCTGGACGGTCTCGTCGCCGCGATGATGATCGGCATCGGCGCCCGACTGGCCCTGTCGGCCTGACCGTTCACGCCCGGACGGGGCCTCGGTGCGTGGGGGCGCTGCGGGTGAGCCGGGCGCTGCGCCGCGGGTCGAGGTCGAGGGCCACGAGGATGGCGGGGGCGGCGATGCTGGGGAGGATGTGCCGCTGGAGGGTGAGGTAACGCTGTTCCAGATCACGGTAGTTGCTGAGTGTCTGGGAGACCGCCTGGATACCGGAGAAGGCCGCGACATAGAGGTCGGCCGTCTCGGTGGGGTTGACGTGCGGGAGGAGTTCGCTGTTCTGTTTGGCTTGGGCCAGAAGATCGTGAGTGGTCTGCTGCCAGCGGAGGAAGGGGCCGGTGCGGTCCAGGCCCTGGGCCTGCTGGTCCATGGAGAGGCGGACACCGGCACGGGTGAGGAGACTGGTGTGGAGGCGGTGGCTGAACAGCATCCCCATGTCCACGAGCTCCTGCAGTCTGAGGAGTTGACCGGGGACCGGGGGTGGGGGTTCCTGTGCCTCCAGGACACCGAGTGCGAGCTCTTCCTTCGACGAGAAATGGAAGTAGAGGGCGCCTTTGGTGAGTCCGGCGATTCTGAGTATTTCCGTAATGGTCGCGGCTTGGTAGCCGTGTTTCTCGAAGGTCTGGGCTGCTGCCATCAGGATTGCCCGGCGGGTGCGGATTCCCCGGTCCTGCTTGGCCATCCTGTCTCCTCCGTCGCGGTGGGGTGCCGGGTATCAAGATAGAAAGAAAACCGCTTAGTCTGTATCTTATCAGCGCGTATACCGCAGGAACGACACGCCATCACATGACCCCTGGGGGGGAGTTATGCCCGAAGCAGCAGTGTTGACCGATCCTGTACCGGCATCGGCCGTGGGTTCGGAGGTCCGAGTGGTTCATCCGGTGGGAATGGAGTTGGTGCACAGGACCAGGCCGGAGGACGCCTTTCCGCGAAGCTGGGAGAAGGTGGGCCCGGACCGGTTCTCCGTGGAGGCGGTGCTCCCGCACGACCATCCGTTCTTCGCCCCGGTGGGAGCGGACCGCCATGATCCGCTCCTGGTCACGGAGGCGATGCGGCAGGCGGCGATGCTGGCCTTCCACGCCGGGTACGGAGTCCCGGTCGGCCACCACTTCCTGATGGCCGATCTGGACTACGCGACCCACCCCGACCACCTGGAGGTGGGCGGCCTGCCCACCGTGATCGACGTGGAGGTCACCTGCTCCGAGCTCAAGTGGCGCGGCGGGCTGCCGGTTCAGGGGCGCGTGGACTGGGTGGTGCGCCGGGCGGGGCAGTTGGTCGCCACGGGGATGGGGGCGACCAGGTTCACGAGCCCGCGCGTCTACGAGCGGATGCGCGGCGGCGCCGCGGTGCCGGGCGAGGTGATACCGGAGACGGCACCCGTTCCCGCCGCCCGGGCGGGCCGTGCCCGGGCGGAGGACGTGGTGCTGTCGGAGAGTTCGCGCGAGGGGGTCTGGGAGCTGCGGGTGGACACCCGTCACCCCACGCTGTTCCAGCGGCCCAACGACCATGTGCCGGGGATGCTGTTGCTGGAGGCGGCGCGGCAGGCGGCGTGCCTGGTGGCGGGGGAGGACGGGTTCGTTCCGGCCGAGGGGACCACACGGTTCCACCGGTACGCGGAGTTCGGCAGTCCGTGCTCGATCGGTGCGGAGGTGCTGCCGGGCGCGGCGCCGGGTGGCGCGAGGATACGGGTGACGGGCCACCAGGACGGCGAGCCGGTCTTCGTCACGGTGCTGTCGGGCCCTGTGGACGCGGCCTGAACCGGAGCCGCGGCTTCGGGAGCCCGGCCGGTGCGCAGTGGGGTTGTGGGCTGTGGGTGGAACCATGTTGATGACGGTGTGTGAGGGGTGTGTGGGGTGATCCTGGTAACGGGAGCGACCGGTGCGGTGGGGCACGAGGTGGCCGGTCTGCTGGCGGATGCCGGGCCGGTGCGGATTCTGGCGCGGCGCCCGGAGCGGGTGGCGGTGCGGGGTCCCGAAGTCGAGGTCGTGGCGGGGGAGTACGGCGACCGGGGCGCCCTCGACCGGGCGTTGCGGGGCATCGACGCGGTGTTCCTGGTGACGAACAACCCCACGGAACCCGATGACGAAAGGGTCGCGTCGGCGGCCGCTGCCGCGGGCGTCCGCCATCTCGTGAAACTGTCCATGATGGCGGTGGAGGAGCCGGGCGCCGACGACTTCATCACCCGCCTCCAGCGCGGCAACGAGCAGGCCGTCCGGGACTCCGGGGTCCCCTGGACCTTCGTCCGTCCCAGGACGTTCATGTCCAACACGCTGTCCTGGGCACCGGGCATCCGGTCGGACGGCGTGGTCCGGGCCCTGTACGGAACATCGCCGGTCGCCTGCGTCGATCCGCGGGATGTCGCCGCGGTGGCGGTCGCCGCCCTCACCGGGACGGGCCACGAGGGCCGGGCGTACGCGGTGTCGGGGCCCGAGGCGATCACCGCGCGCGAGCAGACGGCCCAGCTCTCCGAGGCGCTGGGACGCCCGCTGCACTTCGAGGAACTGACCTTGGACCAGGCCCGTGAGGCGCTGCTCGCGAAGTACCCGAAGCCGGTGGCCGAGGCGTTCCTGGAGAGCGCGGAGCGCCAGCGGGCGGGGGCGAAGGCAGCCGTGGTGCCGACCGTCGAGAAGCTGACGGGCCGCCCCGCCCGGACCTTCCGTACCTGGGCGGCGGACCATGCGGAGGCGTTCGGACAGGCCGGTCGCGGCGGGCGCGAGGACTGATCGGCCGGCGGATCCCGAGGCGCCCCTCACCGGGCACCCCGGGGTCCGCCGTCAACATATTCGCGCATGCATTCCTCTGGAAATCAAACCGCAAAGTTGGTTTGATATGGCCCATGATGCTGCTTCACCGCCCCGGGGGAGAGCCGCCGGTCCCCGCGGCTCACGGTTCAGGGCCCTGTCCAGGCCGGTGCTCCCTTCGGCGGAGCCCCCGGTGACCAAGCAGGTACGCGCTGTCCGTACCCGCCAGGCACTGATCCGTTCCGCGGCGATCGTGTTCGAGCAGCAGGGGTACGAGCAGGCGCGGCTGGCATCGATCAGCGGCGGGGCCGGGGTCAGTTCGGGCGCTCTGCACTTCCACTTCGCGAACAAGGTCGCGGTCGCCGAAGCCGTGGTCGCGGAGGCGTCACACAGCCTGCTGGACGTGTCCAGCGCCATCCGGCGGAGGTCGGACACGGCCCTGCAGGCCCTGGTCGACACGTCTCACGCCCTGGTGGACCTCCTCGGCCGGGACCCCGTGATGCGGGCCGGGTTCCGGCTCAGCTGCGACGGGGAGCGGGCCGGTGAACCGGGCCTGCGGACGCAGTGGCAGGTCTGTGTACGGGAGTTGCTGGACGAGGCCGATGCGGCGGGCACCCTCGCCGGGGGCGTCTGCCGCAGGGACATCACCGCCGCGACGGTCGCCGCGACGACCGGGTTCGAGGTGCTCGGGAGGTCCGACTCCCAGTGGCTCTCCGCGCAGACGCTCACCGGCTTCTGGCAGTTGCTGCTCCCCCGGCTCGCCGTCACGGAGATCCTGGTCCTCCTGGACCCGTCGGGGACCGGTGCGGCGGCGGCGACGGGTGCGGGGCGGACGGGCTCGCGTCCGTGCCCCAGCTCGCCAGCAGACGCAGGGCCTGGGCCGACTCCGATCCCGGCTCCGCGTGATAGGTGACCAGGCACTGCTCCTGGTCGTCCGGCAGGTGCAGCGTCTCGTACGACAGGGACATCTCCCCGGTGAGCGGATGCCGGATCAGCTTGGTGCCGTGCCCCTTCTCCTTCACGTTGTGCGTGGCCCACAGCCGCCGGAACTCGTCGCTCTTGACGGATAGTTCCCCCACCAGCGCGGAGAGCCGGGGGTCGTCCGGGTGGCAGCCCGCGTACAGGCGCAGATAGCTGACCATGTCCGAGGCCTTGGAGTCCCACTCCACGAACAGGTCCTGGTAGGCGGGGGAGAGGAACACCAGCCGCGCCCAGTTGCGCTCCTCGGGCGGCAGCGCGCCCCAGTCGCCGAACACCGCCGCCGCCATCGGGTTCCAGGCGAGGATGTCGGAGCGGGCCCCGTACACGTACGCGGGAATGCCCTCCAGGCTGTCGAGGAGGTGGAGCAGCCCGGTCCGCACCCGCTGCACCCTGGCCGGGCGGCGCTTCGCCTTGTGCCGCGCCGGCTTCGCCATATGCGTCAGATGCGCGTGCTCGGCGTCGGTGAGCCGCAGCGCGCGGGCGATCGCGTCGAGCACCTCGGCCGACACATTGCGCCCGTTGCCCTGTTCCAGCCGGGTGTAGTACGCCACGGAGACCCCGGCCAGCTGGGCCAGCTCCTCCCGGCGCAGCCCCGGTACCCGGCGGGCCCGCCCGAACTCCGGCAGCCCCACGTCCTGCGGCCGGAGCCGGGCCCGCCGACTGCGCAGGAACTCGCTGAGCTCGGCGCGTCGGTCGAGCGGCTCGGGGGCGGCGGCTTCGGGCTGATCGTCCATGGCTCCCATTGTCCCTGGTCGTACGCGCGGCAGCCTGTCCCTGCCAGTAGTAGGACCACTGGACGTAGGTACGACGGTGACCTGGGTAAACGCCGACCGCCCCCGGATGCTGGGAGACGTTCCTACCGCATCACCCAGAGGAGAACCTCCGGCATGACCACCGTTGCCGCCTATGCCGCTCCCCGTGCCAAGGCCCCGCTGGAGCGCACCACGATCGAGCGCCGCCCGGTGGGCGAGTTCGACGTCCTGATCGACATCAGGTTCGCCGGTATCTGTCACTCCGACATCCACCAGGCCCGCGACGGCTGGGGCGAGGGCATCTTCCCGATGGTGCCCGGCCACGAGATCACCGGGATCGTCACGGAGACCGGGCCCGGCGTCACCCGCTTCAAGGCCGGTGACCGCGTCGGCGTCGGCTGCCTGGTCGACTCCTGCGGCACGTGCGACGCCTGCCGGACGGGCCGCGAACAGCACTGCGCCGAAGGCAGCACCCAGACGTACAACGCCCTCGACCGGAGCGGCCAGCCGACCCACGGCGGCTACTCGACGCACATCGTCGTGACCGAGAGGTTCGTCGTCTCCATCCCGGAGGGCATCGCCCTGGACGAGGCCGCGCCGCTCCTGTGCGCGGGCATCACCACGTACGCCCCGCTCAGGCGCTGGGGCGCCGGTCCCGGCAAGAAGGTCGCCGTCGTCGGTCTCGGCGGTCTCGGCCACATGGCCGTCAAGATCGCGCACACCCTCGGCGCCGAGGTCACCGTCCTCTCCCAGTCGCTGCGGAAGAAGGACGACGGGCTCAAGCTGGGCGCCGACCACTACTACGCGACCAGCGACCCGAAGACCTTCGAGGAGCTGGCCGGAACCTTCGACATCGTCCTCTCCACGGTCTCGGCCCCGCTGGACCTCGGCGCCTACCTCGCCCTGCTGCGTACGGAAGGCACCCTGGTCAACGTGGGCGCGCCCGAGGAGCCGGTCTCGCTCAACCTCTTCTCCCTGATCGGCGGCGACAAGTCGCTGGCGGGCTCGATGATCGGCGGGATCGCGGAGACCCAAGAGATGCTGGACTTCTGCGCCGTGCACGGGCTCGGCGCCGAGATCGAGGTCATCGAGGCGGGCCAGGTCAACGAGGCGTACGAGCGGGTCCTCACCAGCGACGTCCGCTACCGCTTCGTGATCGACACCGCGACGATCTGAGCTGAGGGAAGAAGTACGGGGCCACCCGGCGCGTCCATGCGCCGGGTGGCTCAGGCCGAAGGGGAGGGGGAGGGGGAGGGGGAGACCGATCCGGCGGAGCGCCGGGCGCCCTCCAGGACAGCGGTCAGGAGCCCGGGGAAGCGCGCCTCCAGGTCGTCCTCGCGCAGTCTGCTCATGCGCGAGGTCCCCTCGTAGTGCTGGCGGATCACGCCCGCCTCGCGCAGCACCTTGAAGTGGTGGGTGGTGGTGGACTTGCTCACCGGGAGGTCGAAGGCGATGCAGGCCATGTCGGCGTGGCCGTCCGCGAGGTCGCGCACGATACGCAGCCGGACGGGGTCGGCCAGTGCGTGCAGAACCGCCTCCAGGCGGATCTCCGCCACGGCTGGATGGGCGAGCCGACGCCCGGACGTGGTTCCGCGCTCGGTCGTGGGCATGGGCGGCCTCCTTCAGGTTTCGCACCTCTAAAGTACGAACATCTTCGTAGTTTGACAACTGACGTACTACGAGGTTTATCGTACTGGCCATGGCGCTCCTGCTCGCTGTCCGGCAGGGCGCCCGGCCCGCCCCCCGACCCGAGGAGACGTACCGGTGAGTGCTCTGTTCACGCCCCTGACCCTGCGGTCCCTGGAGATCCCCAACCGCGTGTGGATGTCCCCGATGTGCATGTACTCCGCCGCCGCACAGGGGCCCGAGGCCGGGGTGCCGACGGACTTCCACCTCACCCACCTCGCGGCCCGTGCTGCCGGAGGCGCCGGGCTCGTGATGGTGGAGGCCACCGGCGTGCGCCCGGACGGCCGGATCAGCCCGTGGGACCTGGGCCTGTGGAACGACCGTCAGCAGGAGGCCTTCACCCGGATCGCCGCGGCGATCGCCTCCCACGGATCGGTCCCCGCGATCCAGCTCGCCCACGCGGGCCGCAAGGCGTCCACCGAGCGGCCCTGGGTCGGCGGCGCGTACGTCCCCGAGAGCGAGGGTGGCTGGCAGCCCGTGGGCCCCAGCCCCGTCGCGTTCGACGGACTCGCCGTCCCCCACGAGCTGACCGAGGACGAGATCCAGCAGCTGGTGCGCGACTTCGCCGCGGCCGCCGAGCGGGCCCTCGCCGCCGGATTCCGGGTCGTCGAGATCCACGGCGCCCACGGCTACCTGATCAACTCCTTCCTCTCCCCGGCCGCCAACCACCGCACCGACGCCTACGGCGGCAGCTGGGAGAGCCGCCTGCGCTTCCCGCTCCAGGTGGTCGACGCCGTCCGCGCGGTCTGGCCCGAGGACCTGCCCGTCCTCTTCCGCACCTCGGCCACCGACTGGCTGACCGAGAACCCGGAGGACCCCCGCGAGGGCTGGACCGGCGACGACACCGTCCGCCTCGCCAAGGAGCTGACCGCCCACGGCGTCGACCTGCTCGACGTCTCCACCGGCGGCCTGGTCCCCGACGCACGGATCTCCGCCCACCCCGGCTACCAGGTGCCCTTCGCCGAACAGGTCCGGCGGGCGGCCGGCATACCCACCTCCGCCGTGGGCCTGATCCTCGAACCCGCCCAGGCCGAGGAGATCGTCTCCTCGGGACAGGCCGACGCCGTCATGCTCGGCCGCGAGCTGCTGCGCGACCCGTACTGGGCCCACCGCGCCGCCGACGCCCTCGCGGCCGAACCCCGCTGGCCCGACCCGTACGGCTACGCCGTGGCACGCCGTACCGCCAAGGCCTGACCGCCACCGCCCGGCCCCCGGCTGCCCGGCCATCGCGAGCGGGCGGCCGGGAGCGGGCCGACAATGGCCAGCATGAGCGCACAGCCGCCACCGGCACTCCGAGCAGCCCCGCGCCCCGCCACCGCCCCGCGCCCAGGACCGAGTGAAGGGTCCGGCCCGAGCGGAGCACGGATGTGACCGCCCTGGGGCGGCGGAGACCCGGGCGCGGCACGGAGGCGACCGCCACCGGGCGGCGGAGACCCGGGCCGAGCGCGGGTGCGACCGCCACCCGGCACCGGCGGGCGGCCGTCCTGCGCCGGGCCGTCCGGGTCACCGTCGCGGCGAGCGCCGGGTTCTACCCGCTGCTGTACGGGGCCGGGCTCCCGGTCCCGGCGCTGTACGCGCTCTTCGCGCCCATCGCCGTCGGGCTGCTCTCGCCCATCCCCGGCTCCGGCCGTCAGCGCGCCTCCGTCATGCTGCGGGCGCTCCCCGTGGCCCTCGCCCTTGTGACCCTGGGCACCCTGCTCGCCGTGGACACCTGGGCGGCCGTCGTCGGCATGCTCGTCGTCGGCTTCCTGCTGGCGTTCGCCGCCGTGGGCGGCCCGCGCCCCGCCGGAGCCGGCCCGGGGCTCCAGCTCTTCTACATCCTGGCCTGCTTCCCGCCGTACGCCCCCGAGAGCCTCGGGGAACGGCTGGTGGGGCTGACCGCGGGCCTGCTGCTCCTCGCGGCGTGCGAGGTCCTGCTGCCCGATCCGCCCGCCGCGTCCTACCGGGACCGGCTCGCCGACGCCCTCGACGAGGCCGCCCGAGGGGCCGCCCCCGGCGGCGTACCACCGGAGAAGCTGCGCGAGGCCGGTGTGAAGCTGCGACTGTCGGCCGTACCCCCTGCGGAACGCCCGGCGGGCGCGGGGCGGACGGACCGGGCGCTGGAACAGGCGGGCCGTACGGTACGCAGACTCCTGAACCAGCTCGCCACGCTCGCCGAAGCCCCACCGGCCGCCGCCGACCCCGCCTCCGCCGCCCTCCTGGAGCGTGTCGCCCGGCTCTGCGCCACCTGCGCCCGCCTTCTGCGCTCCGGAGGCGACCCGCCGGTGGCCGGGGACCTGGAGACGGCGATGCGGGACTTCCAGGCGGAGCGCGTACGCCGGGCGTCCGGGCCGTCCGGCGAGCGGCCCCCGGTCGCCGTGGAGCGCCGACAGTCGCGGGTACTAGCGCTGGCCGAATCGGCGCGGATGGCGGAGATCACCACCGGCATCGCCGCCCACGGCAGACCCACCGAACCGGCCGTCCCGCACGAACTGTTCTGGTACGCGGAGCTGTCCACGCCGAGGCTGTGGGCCCGGCGCGTCCTCGGCAACGTGACGTTCCGGTCGGTGCTGTTCCAGAACGCCGTACGGACCGCGCTCGGACTCGCCGCCGCCCGCGCGGTGGCCGGCTCCCTCGACCTGGCCCACGGCTTCTGGGTGCTGCTGGCCGTCCTGACCCTCGGGCGCACGACGGCGGGCGCGACCTGGCAGGCGGTCCGCCGGGCGGTGGCGGGCAACGCGGCCGGGGCGCTCGTGGCGGGGGCGCTCCTGATCTGGCTGGGCCCGCACACCGATGTCTACGCCGCTCTGCTCGCCCCGGTGATGCTGGTGGCGTTCGCCCTGGGGCCGCTGCTGGGCGTCGCGTACGCCCAGGGGCTGTTCACGCTGGTCGTCGCCATCGCGTTCGCCCAGATCGAGCCGGTCACCTGGCGGCTGTCCGAGGCGCGGATGATCGATGTCGTCACCGGCAGCGTGATCGGGCTGCTGTGCGGCCTCCTGGCCTGGCCGGCCGGGGCGCGGCGGGAGGTCCGCCGGGCCATGGCGGAGCTGCTGCGCTCGTGCGCCGCGCTGGTGGAGCCGACGGCACAGGCGCTGCTGGAGCGGCCGGGCGGTTCGCGGGCCGCGCCGCGGACCCTGCCGGGCGTCCACCGGTTCCACCTTGCCGAGGCGGCGTACGCCCAGTACCGCAGCGAGTCCCCGTCCGCCCCGGAGGACGCCCGCACCGACTGGCACGCGATGCTCATCGTGGCGAGCCACATGCTCCTGGGCGCCCACTGGCTGCCGCGCTTCGGTCTGCGGCCGGGACCCGGCGCGACGGACGAGGCCGTGGCCCGGGTGCGGGCCACGGCGTCGGAGCTGGTGGCGGAGGCCGACCGGATCGCTTCGCGGCTGACCGGGGGACGACCGGAGCCCGCCCGGCGGACCGCCCCGGAGGCCGGTCCGCCGACGCCGCTCTCCGTCGACCTGGAGGTGTGGCTGACGAGCCTCGCCCAGGAGCTCGCCCGGATCGAGGCCTCGCTGACACCGCCGTACGGTCCGGATGCCCGGGACACCAGTGCCGGTGCCGGTGCCGGTGCTGTACGGCCGGGTCCTCGTGACGACCGGGAGCGGTGAGCGGGTCCCGGGGCACCTCGTGCCGGGAACCCGGCCTCCGGTTGCGCCGTATCAGCCGGTCAGGGTGAACGCCTGGGCCGGGGAACCGCCGCACGGCTGCTGCGAGAGCCTCGCGCCGTTGGCCGTCGAGGAGTTGTCGATGGTGAGGCACTTGCCGCTGTGGCGGGCGACGAAGCGGTACCGGCCATGGGTGGCCAGGGGCTCGGGGCGCCACTGCTGGTTGGCGGAGCCGACGTAGGACCACAGGTGCACCTTGGTGCCGTCGGCGGTGGCCCCGGCGCCGCCGTCCACGTCCCAGACCTTCGCGTTGTGCCGGTTCACCACCTGGTAGTGGCCGCCGCTCGTCGGCCGGAACTGCCAGCTCTGGTTGGCCCCGGTCCCGCAGGCCCACTGCTGGAGGGCGGTGCCGTCACCGGTTCCCCAGTCGGCGGCGTCGAGGCAGGCCCCGCTGTTGGCGTTCTGCACCCGGTACCAGGCGGCCGGGTCGATGGAACCGGCCGGAGGCTCGGTCGACCCGCCGTCCCCGTCCCAGGTGAAGGTGGCCACGGCCCCGGCGGGCAGGGTGTACGCCAGGGACTTCCCGTTGTCCGTCAGCGAGAACCGCTGAGCACTGGAGGCGGTGTTGACGACAACGGCGGCGCGGGTGCCGTCCGGGTTCTGGAAGGCGACGTTCTGCACGCCCCCGGCATCCTGGCTGGTGGAGCCGATACGGGTGGCACCGGGCCTGATGAACTTGGTGACATGGCCCAGCACATAGAACTCGGCGTTCCGGGTGACCTGGCCACCGGCGATCTCGACGATCCCGTTGCACCGGTCGGCGCAGTGGCCTTGGTGGGGGCCGCCGTTCCGGTCCAGGGCCAGGTTCCAGTTGATGACCGTCTCGCCGCCGTTGCGCATGTTCTGTACGACGAGGTTCTCCGCGTGCCACCGGAGGGTGTCGCCGAACGTCGCCGCGGGGTTGGCGCTGTCGGTGCCGGAGCACTCGGTGAAGAAGACCCGCTTCCCGGCGTTCACGATCTGCTGCTGCGCCGCCGGGGCTCCGCCGTAGCAGTGGAAGGCGGCGCCGATGACGCGCTGGATGCCACCCGTCCGGGCGAAGACGTCCAGCGGGTAGTTCGGATGGTCCCAGTTGTGGTCGTAGGCCAGGATGTTGGTCGGCAGGTTCGCGGCGGTGAGCGTGCGGTCCAGCACCTGGAGGAAGTCCGCCTGCTGAGCCGAGGTCATGCTCATGGACGGGTAACTCGTCGCGAACTCGGGCTCGTTCTGCGCGGTGAGGTCGGTGAGGGTGATGCCCTCCTGCCCGTACGCCCTGATCGCCTTGACGAGGTAGTCGGCGTACGTCTGGTAGTGCTCGGTCCGCAGACTGCCGCCGTTGAGCGAGTTGTTGGTCTTCATCCAGGCGGGCGGGGACCAGGGGGAGCCCATGAACCGGATGGCGGGGTTGATCGCGGTCGCCTGCTTCAGGACCGGGATGATCTGGCTCCGGTCCCGGTCGATGGAGAAGGAACCCCGGGTGTCCTCGTACGTGGAGAAGTTCGCGTTGGCGTCGAAGTCGGTGCTGCCCAGCGGCTGGCGGAGGTAGTTGAGCCCGATGCCATCGCCCTCCGTGGAGAACAGCGACCTCAGCAGCGAGGTGCGCTGGGCCTGGGGGAGGCCCTGGACGAGATGGGCGGAGGCGCCGGTCACCGAGGCGCCCGCGCCCGTGAACTTCTGGCCCTTGCTGTTGGCGTCGATACGGATGTCGACGCCCAGCGGGGCGCCGGTGAACGGGAGGCTTCCGTCGGCGGTGAGCTTCTTGCCGCCGTCGGTGGTGGTGACCCAGACCTGGGCGACCGGGTCGGCGGCCCGAGCGGTGGTGACGGTGGCGTTGACGCCGAGTCCGGCGACGGCCATGACGAGCGCGACGCCTGCCGCACGCGCTCTGAGACGTGAGGGACGGAGGTGGCTCATGTGCGGCTCTCCTTCGGTCGGTACCTGGAGACATCGGCGGGGGAAGGGGGGATCGGCGGGGCAACGGCATGAAACCATACCCACTAAGTGGTTAGTAAGTAGTCGGATGCGGAGTTCTGCCGCCCCCGCGAGATCTCTCCCGGATCACCGCCCCGAGCAGGCTTAAGCTGACCGGGTGAGCAACCAGTCAGCGGGCAACCAGTCAGTCGGCAGACCGGCGCGCCGTCCGGCGAAGCCCCGTACGCCGCGCAGTCCGGAAGCCCAGCAGCGTCAGCGGGACATCCTGTCCATCGCCATGGACACCTTCGCCGCCCGTGGTTACAACAACGCCTCGCTCGCGGAGATCGCGGACCGGGTCGGCCTGACGCAGGCGGGCGTTCTGCACTACTTCCGCTCCAAGGCGCTGCTCCTCACCAGCGTTCTGGAACTGCGCGACCAGACCGACATCGAGCAGCTCGGCGCGGACCGCCCGCAAGGGCTGGACTTCCTGCGCCACCTGGTGAACACCGCACTCCGCAACGCCGAGCGCGAAGGCATCGTCAGGCTCTACGCGGTGCTCTCGGCGGAGTCCGTCACCGACGACCATCCGGCCCAGGAGTACTTCCGCGACCGCTACGACGGACTGCGGGCCTTCGTCGCCGACGCCCTGCGCGAGGCGTGCGAACTCCCCGCCGACCGGGCCGAAACGACCGAGAACGCGGCCAACGCCATCATCGCGGTCATGGACGGGTTGCAGGTCCAGTGGCTGCTCGCCCCGGACTCCGTGGACATGGCCGCCTCGACGGACCTCGTGGTCACCTCCCTGCTGGCGACGCTGGCCCCCGAACGCTTCGGCCCGCCCTCCCGCCGCTGACACGGCGTACGGGGGAGAAGCCGCTCCCGTACGACACTTCCGTACGACCGGCCCCTGGTCACCCACGTGTTGGGCCATTCCCCGGCAGCGCGCGGTCGAACGGCCCTACGATGCGAGGGCTCCGGTGCTCCGGAGCGACAACTGAATGCGTGCGCGACTGGGGGAAGCCGGTGGGAATCCGGCGCTGACCTGCAACCGTGTGCGGCCCCCGGCGGGCCGCGAGTCGGACAGCCCGGCGCGTGACGTGTACCGCTTCCCCTGTCATGGTCTGCAGTGCGAAGCCCGCAGCCGCGAACCGCTGCGCGTGTGCCGCGAGTCGCGCGGCCGGACGCGCCGCGGGCCGTCGGCTCCGGTGCGGCGGCACGGCAGGCCGCACCGCACCGGAAAGGCACGCTTGTGCACCTGACATCCGCTCGCCGCACCCTCGTCGTCACGGCCGCCCTCGGCCTCGCCCTCGCCTCCGCCCCCGCCGTGGCCCAGCCGCAGGCCAAGGCCCGCACGAACGCCCCGGTGAAGGTCTCGCTGACCGTGAAGGGGCCGGACGGGAACCTGTTCAAGGGAAAGATCAAGACCAAGGGGCATGACGTGACCACCGCCTCCGGTGGCACGCACCGCTGTGACGGCACCAACGGAGGGGCCAACCCGAGCGCCGTTCCCACGCCGACCGCGGCCCTCGACGACGCCGCGCGGAAGAGACACTTCACCTGGGACGGCACCTGGTACGCCTCGTTCGACGACTTCTCGGTCGACACCATAAAGAACGTCAGCGGCGGGGGCGTCGCCTACTGGAACATCGCCGTCAACGGCACCTCGATCCCCGTCGGCGGCTGCCAGTTCAAGCTGCGCGCCGGGGACAAGGTCGCCTTCACCTGGACCGCCTTCTAGACGGACCGGTCCTGCCGGTGTGCGGGTCCCCGGGCCGCAGAGGTCCGGGGACCCGCACATCCGCACATCCGACGCCGCTCAGTGAGACATCGTCGACAGGTCCGCGTCCAGCGCCTCCAGGAGCCAGTCGTGGGCCGTCCCGGGGGTCGGCTCCGGGCGGCCGCCGGGAGCGCCGAGCACCTCGGCCGTCAGCTCCCAATACCGGTCGATCCGCGGGTCGGCAGCCAGCTGACCGGCCAACTGACGGCGGAACCCGGGCGTGTCGCGGGTGCGGTACGTACTCGCGTACGCGTCCACGAACCCGTCCAGGGCCTCGCCGGGGCGGGGCCCCTCGCCCCGGCGCAGCTCCCCGCCCGCCAGCTCGTACGCCTTCGCCAGCCCCGCGTACAGCACGGCCGACTCCCGCGCCCCCGCGGCACGGTGGGCGCTGGGCTGGCAGGGCCCGCTCGCGGTGCACGGCCCGGTCACCAAGGCGTACAGCCGGGCGAAGGCGAGCACCTGGGCGGGGCCGGGGTCCTCGGGCGGGTCCGGAACGGCCACCTCCAGGAAGGCCCTGACGGACCGGGCGGGCATCCGGGCCGGGAGCCAGGCGCGCCAGAACCGGGCCAGTGCGGCGGTGCTCGGCGGAGCGGCGACCGCCCCGACCAGGCGCAGCCGGGCCGGGCGTTCAGCCGATGGGCAGTCCTGCACCAGCCGGAGCGCGGCCTCCCGCCAGCGCAGGGCCCTGAGCTCGGATCCGAGGACGCGCAGCCGTCCGGCGACGGCGTCCTCCAACGCGCCCGAACCGCCCGCCGCACCCCCTGCGCCCTGCTCGCCCCGCCCGTCCCGCCCGTCCTGCTCGTCGAGGATGCGGCGCACCTCGGCAACCGGCAGGTCGAGCCCGCGCAGCGAGCGGATCAGGCTCAGCCGCTCCACGGCGTCCGGGGCGTACCGGCGGTGCCCGCCCGCGCTGCGGGACGCCTCCGGCAGCAGGCCCCGGTCCGAATAGAACCGGACGGTCTTCACACTGACGCCCGCCCGTTCGGCCAGCTCACCGATGGTGCAGAGACCGTCGTACGACGAGAACACTTGAACCTCCCCCAAGAGGAGTTCCTACGGTACCGGCGAGCGCGGCCGGGAACTCGGCCCGGTGCGCGGGAGCAGTGCGACGAGGAGGAACCATGACCGTATTCATCCTGGTGGCGGGGGCGTTCACCGGCCCGTACGTGTGGGAGGACACCGCCGCCCGGCTGACCGCCGAGGGCGCCGAGGTGCATACGGCGGCGCTGACCGGACTGGGCGAAGGGCCCGCCGGTCCCGTGGACGCCGTCGACCTGGAGACGCACATCGCGGACGTCCTCGCGGTGGTCGACCGGGTGGGGGAGGCACCCGGCCGGGACATCGTGCTCGTCGGTCACGGCTACGGCATCCACCCGGTGGTGGGCGCGGCCGACCGGCGGGCGGGGGCGATCGCCCGGATCGTCCACCTGGACGCGGGGATGCCGCAGGACGGGGTCCCGGCCCTGGCCGCCGTACCCGACCAGCGTCTGCGCGAGCGGCTGTCCGGAGACGGGGGAGCACAGGCAGGCGTCCTGCCGCCCCCGGCCCGGGACGCCTGGCCGCTCTGGGGGAGCACCGCCGGACTCTCCGAGGCGGCGCTCGACGGGCTGACCGTGCTCGCGGCCCCGCAGCCGCTGGGCACGCTGCTCCAGCCGCTGCGGCTCACGGGCGCCGTGGCGGAGGTGCCCGCGACCGGGGTGCTGTGCACGGGCAACGGGCCGGGCATCGAGCTGGTCCAGCTCAGGGTGGACATCGGCGACCCCGCCCTGGTGACCCTGGCCGAGCGCGGGGTGACCTTCTTCGAACTGCCCACGGGCCACTGGCCGATGCTGTCCTGCCCCGCCGAGCTGGCCGAGGCCCTGCTGGAGGCGGCGGCGGGCGGCGGCCACCGGCTGACCTCCGCCGATTCCGGCCAACCGCCCGCGCATCTGCGGCCGTTCCTCCTCGACGTACCCGCACGGACCCGCGAACGGACCGGGAACACCGATCTGTACCTGCCCGACGGGCCGGGACCGCATCCGGCCGTGGTGTTCGTGCACGGCGGACCCGTACCCGCCGAGGCGCGGCCGACGCCACGGGACTGGCCGACCCTGACGGGGTACGCGGCTTATGTGGCCGGTCTCGGAGCGGTGGGCGCGACGGTGGACCACCGCCTGCACGCCGTGACCGACTACGAGCGGGCCGCCGAGGACGTGGCCGCCGCCGTGGAACGCGTACGGGCCGATCCGCGGGTGGACGGGCGCCGGATCGCGCTGTGGTTCTTCTCGGGCGGTGGCCCGCTCACCGCCGACTGGCTGGCGGCGCCCCCGGAGTGGCTGCGCTGCCTGGCCGCCAACTACCCGATTCTGGTGCCGTTGCCGGGCTGGGGGTTGTCCGGCACCCGGTTCCGCCCGGTGGAGGCGGTCTCCCATGCGGGGAAGCTCCCGGTCGTGCTGGTCCGGGCGGGCCGCGAGATGGCCGAGATCGCCGTGACCGTCGAGGAGTTCCTGACCGAGGCCGAACACTGCGGGGCCGACGTCGAGGTGGTCGACGTACCGGAAGGCCGTCACGGCTTCGAGACGCTCGACCCGACGGACGACGCCCGCGAGGCCGTACGCCGGGCCGTGGACGCGGTGCTCACCCGCCTGACGGCCTGAGCCCCCCGGGCGGAACCGGCGGGACCGTGCCCGACTGCTCGGTCTACTCGATGACGATCTGGACGTCGATGTTGCCCCGCGTGGCCTTGGAGTACGGGCAGTAGGCGTGGGTGGCGTCGACCAGCCGCTGCCCGGTCTCGCCGGTCAGGGAGTCGGGCAGCTCCACGCGCATGACGACCGCGAGCCCGAAGCCGTCGCCGTCCTTGCCGATGGAGACCTCGGCGGTCACGGAGACGTCCTTGGTGTCGGCCTTCATCTCGCGGCCGACCGCGGCCATCGCGCTGGCGAAACAGGCCGCGTACCCGGCGGCGAAGAGCTGCTCGGGGTTGGTGCCCTTGCCGTTGCCGCCGAGCGCCGGCGGCAGGGCGAGGGGCAGGTCGAGCCGACCGTCCGAGCTCACGGCGCGGCCCTCGCGGCCGTTGGCGGTCGCGGCGGCGGTGTACAGCGCGTCCATGGGGTGGTCCTCCTCGTCGGGACTGCGACCGGGGTGGTCGCAGCCATGGGTACAAAGATTGCACATCATTAAGTTGTGCACAACTCAATAGTGTGGCCGGCGGTACGCTGGCTCCATGACCTCCGCCCCGGGCACCTCGCCCGACCTCTCCGCCGTCCCTGACGAGGAGCTGCTGCGCCTCGACCACCAGGTCTGCTTCTCGCTGCACGCCGCGTCACGCGCGTTCGGCGGCTACTACCGCCAGGCGCTGAAGGGCCTCGGTCTCACCTACCCCCAGTACCTGGTCATGCTGGTGCTGTGGGAGGACGGCCCCCAGCCGGTCAAGGCCATCGGGGGGCGCCTCCACCTGGACTCCGGGACCCTCTCGCCGCTGCTGAAGCGCCTGGAGGCGGCGGGGCTGGTCCGGCGGGAGCGCAGCCGCGAGGACGAGCGCTCCGTCCTGATCGAGCTGACGGACGAGGGCGCCGGGCTGCGTGAACGCGCGCTGAGTGTCCCCCGGGGAGTGCTCGCCGCGACGGGCCTGTCCGTGGGGGAGGTGCTGGGGTTGCAGGAGGTGCTTGGCCGCGTCACCGCCGCCCTGGGGGAGGCCGCGGACGCTCGTTGACGGCGCACGGCCATTGGCGGCGCGCGGTGCTGAATGACAAATTTACTTGTCACCACGCATCAGTGACAGTCATGCTTGTCGTATGGATGAAAACGGTGCCATCCCCACCCCGGGCAAGCACGACGAGAACTTCTGGCCCCTGGTCATGAAACTGGTGGAGCCCGCCTGGAGCGAACCCGGCGACGACGACACGTTCGTCATGGACGAGAAGGTGCTCGACGCGGTCCGGGCGCTGGCCGAACGGATCTCGACACGCGCACAGGCCTACCGCACCGCCGACAAGCCCTTCGATCCCGCGCTCCTGGCTGCCCCGGATCTGCAACTGGCCATGCTGAGGGCCCTGTACGAGGCCAAGCGGTCCGTCGACCGGCTGGCCGAGAGCGCGGCCACCGCCGCCGGTCGCAGCGGGGCCAGCTATGCCCAGCTGGGCGCGGCCTGGGGCGGCATCAAGCGCCAGTCCGCCCGCCTCAAGTGGCCCCACGCGGTGGTCAAGAGGTCCGCCGGTGAGTCCGTCCCGCTCCGCTACGCAGGTGGTGCCGCCGTCATCCACCATGATCCGGGCGTGGACGCCTGGTGGTACACCGCAACGGGAGCGGACCGGCAGGAGGACGAGTCCGAGGCCGTCTGCGCCACTTCGGCCGAGGCCATTGCACGGGCGACCGAGTTCCTTCTCTCCCACGCCAAGCCCGCAGGGCAGGAGAACGCATGACCGGACGGGCACACATCTGACGCGACGAAAGCTCCGATGAGTCCGACGAGCCCCGACAAGTCCCCGCGAGTCCGACGAGCCCCGGCGGGTTCGTCGGGCACGCGCCTTCGGCGAGGACGCGGAGCTGTACGAGCGGGTCGGCCGTGCCACACCGTCACCGACGCCCGCCTCAGGAGGTGGCGATCCCCTGGCCGAGCGGGTGGTGCCGACTGATGTTCTGCTCCAGCAGGGCGGTCGAGGCCCGTACGCCGACCGACGTGCCGGGGGAGAACTCCGGGAGCCGCCCGTCGGCCCGCTTCAGTTCGCCGAGCGCGCTGTCGATGGCGGTGTGCGCGGCGAAGAGGCAGGGCGTGCTGTAGATGGCGACCTGGCATTCCAGATCGGTCAGTTCGGAGAGCGAGAGCCTCGGCGACCTGCCGCCCGCGATCTGGTTGAAGAGGAGGGGCTTGTCGTCGATGACCTTCCGGATGCGCCGGATCCACTCCACGTCCCGCACTCCGTCGACCAGCACCACATCGGCATCGGTCTCCGCGAGCGCCTGGGCGCGGCGCAGGATGTCCTCGTCCTCGGTGGCATCGGTGCGGGCCACGACCACGAGGTCCCGCCGGCTTTCCAGGACGAGGTTTAGCTTCTCCAGGTACTCCGCCAGCGGCAGGACGCTCTTGCCGTCCGCGTGGCCGCACCGGCGCGGGCGCTTCTGGTCCTCCAGGATGACGCCGGACGCTCCGGCCCGCTCCAGCCGCTGGACCACGTGGCACGCCACCTCCGGGTCCACGTACCCGTCATCGATGTCCACCAGCAGATGGTGGGAGGGGAAGGCGAGCCGGAGCCGTTCGACGAACGCGACCATGTCCGGCCACGCGATGAAGCCGATGTCCGGCAGCCCGTAGTGGGAGGCGGCGAAGCCGAAGCCGGACACGAAGAAGCCGTCGTAGTGCCGGGCGGCGATCGACGCCGAGTACATGTCGTAGATGCCGATGAGCGGGGTGGTCCCGGGCGTCCGGATCTGCTCGCGCAGCGCGCTTCCGTAGCGCATGTCTCTCTCCTTGCGTGCGGCCGTGAACGGGCCGGCGGCGGAACGGTTCGCGCAGAGGGGAGTGATCCCTTTGCGGGTGCTGGCATAGATATACCGGCCGGAAGAGTGCGCCGCTCCTCGACACGCGGGCGGGGCGCCGGGGCCGGGCGGTCCTCAACTCCCTTGAGGCGAGCGGGCGGGGCGTCCGGGCCGGGCAGGCCTCAACTCCCTTGAGACGCGCGGGCGGGGCGTCCGGGCCGGGCAGGCCTCAACTCCCTTGAGGCACGCGGGCTGGGCCGCCCGGGCCGGACGGTCCTCAACTCCCCTGGCCGAGGCTCCCGTGGCCGAAGTCCCAGGCCTCGATGTCCCGGTAGTGGATCGGCCCCGGGCCGCGGCCGGCGTTGCTGCCCACCAGGTGGAGGCGTTCGGCATCCCAGCCGCGACCGGTGAACGTGTCGAGTCCGGCGGCCGCCTCCGCCACTGCGGAGTGGTCGCCCCGGCGGGCACGGGCCAGCGTCAGATGGGGCCGGAACGGCCGCTCCGCGAACGGGACACCGCACTCCTTCACCAGGGCGCGTACGTCGGTGGCGAGCCGGTGCAGCCCTTCGAGGTCCCCCGTGATCCCGCTCCACAGGACGCGCTCGTCGAAGTGCCCGCCGCCGTTCAACGCCAGGCGCAGGGAAGGGCGTTGCTCCGCGAGCGCGGCGAGCGGGGGAATCAGCGGCGGGACGGTGGTGACCGGAAGCTCACCGAGGAACGCCAGGGTGATGTGCCAGTCCTCGATGCGATTCCACCGCAGCCGCGGATACGTCTCGTAGGCCGGGCGCAACGCCCGAGCCAGCTCCTCCTTGGCGTCGTCGGGCGGAGCGAGGGCCAGGAACACGCGGATGGTCGGGGCCGGTACCCGTTCGTTGGCAGCGGTCCCGGAGACGGCTTCGGACGATTTGTTCACCCGCCGTACCGTACGTGCCGCCCCTGACGCTCCCGGCACGAGGGGGCCGACGACCGCGTTCCCCAGCGATGGACGACGTTCACCCCCTCCGCAGCCTGCGGCGCTTTTCGGTCAACTACGTTACCGAGACGGGCCAGATCATCTTCCGCTCCCGGGGCTGTCCACCGGGTCGAGTAGGTCTTCCCGGTTACGGCAGCCGGTCGGGGGCGGTTGTCGCACGCGTCCCGGCCCTGCTGTCACCGCCCCTTTTCCGGCCGTACGCAGGGGACGCGCACGCTGAGTCCTGCCGCCTTCGGCCGCCCCGTTCATGCAGGAGAGGGACAACCGCTCACGTGGGCAGGAACGTGGCGATCACCGCCACCCAAGTCGGCAAGACGTTCCCCACGGGAAAGCAGACCGTGACCGCGCTGCGGGACATATCGCTGTCCGTCCCTGCCGGTACGCTGACCGCTCTGACCGGCCCCAGTGGCTCCGGCAAGAGCACGCTGCTCCATCTGATCGCGGGCCTGGAGCGGGTCGACTCGGGCACGCTCGACGTCCTGGGGAGCGGGCTCCACGCCTGCACCTCGGCCGAGTCGGCCGCGCTGCGGCTGCGGGAGATTCGGCTTCGTCCACCAGGACTTCAGCCTTCTGGCCGACCTGACGCTGATCGAGAACGTATGCCTCCCGCTCGAAGCCCTGGGCACCGCGCGAGGCGATGCGACCGTGGCGGCGCGCGCGGCGATGGGCCGGGTCGGTCCGGCCGGGCTGGAGGAGCGGTTTCCCGCCGAGGTCTCCGGCGGCCAGCAGCAGCGCGCCGCGATCGCCCGCGCCATCGTGGGGGAGCGCACGCTCGTGCTGGCGAACGAGCCCACGGGTTCCCTCGACTCCAAGACGGGCGCGGAGATCATGGGCGTGCTGGCCCAGCTCCGCGACGAGGGCGTCACCGTCGTCCTCAGCACCCACAACCCGGCCAACCTCTCCCACGCGGACCGGATCGCCGTCCTGCACGACGGCACGCTCGTCGCCTTCGACGACGCCGATGACACCGACACCGCCGACTCCACCGAGGCCGGCACGGCCACGCCGGCCGCCGGGGTGTTGGCCTCGGTCGCCCCTTCCGTGGAACAGCGGGCCACCAGCACCCTGGGCCGTGCCGACGGACTCGTCAGCCACTCGGACCCCGAGGTGACAGCCGAACTCGCACAAGAACTGCGGCGGTACGCCCCGGGCATCACCATGCTCGCCATCGACGCCAACAGCGAATGACGCACGGCCGATACCGGCTGCTGGAGGGGCAGTTCCCTGCGGAGCCGGGGGGATCGCGGTGAGCCGGGCCCTCGCCGACGACCACGGGCTGAGCCTGGGCGACAGCCTGCCCTACCGCTGGAAGCGCGACGCACCCGCGCGGATCGTCGGCCTGATCGAGAGCCCGCAGGCACACCTCCTACGACTACCTTGCCGCCCCCGGCCAACTGCGGGCCTGGCCGAGGACCGGAGACGACAGCACCAATCCGGCGTCCTCGGCCTACCTCGCGGTATCCGGCAGGGCTCCCCGCCCGTGAGCGGGCCCGCACCACTCCCCGCGCCGCCCGGCGGGCCCGCCTGTGGGCGCCGGTGCTGTGCGGACTCGCCGCACTCGGCATCACCATCGCGGTGGCCTTCCAGGACGACGAGACGATCTCCGCCGCGGCGGCCGTCTCGGCCATCGTGTTCCTGGCCGCCGCCGCGCTCACCCGCACCGGAGACGCGCTGCGGGCCCTGGCCCGGCTGGCCGACCGCACGCTCGGCGCACGGATCGCCCTGCGTGCCTTCGCCCGCGACCCCCGCCGACCCGTCTCGGCGATCGTGATCGGGGCCGTCGCGCTCGCCCCTCGGAAACACCCTCAACCGCACCGAAGCCTGACGCGAGTGCGCCGGGCCGTCCACGGCTCGACCGACGAGAGCTGTGCCCTCTACGGCTTGGCGGACGTGAGCCGTGCTCTCTACGGCTCGACCGACGCCGGACCCGGCGGCTCCGGCACGGCGACGGGGATGCCCAGCCGGTTGGCCACGGTGGTGAGGGCCGCTCCCAGCGGGAGCGCGATACGGGTGACGGCGTGCCGGTCACCGCGGGTCGGGTCCCGGTTGACGATCAGCACCGGCTGCCCGGCCCGCTCCGCCTGCCGGACGAACCGGAGGCCGGACATCACCGTCAGCGAGGAGCCGAGAACCAGCAGCGAGGTCGCCTCACGGACCAGTCGGCGACAGTGCTCGACCCGCCGCGGAGGCACGGTTTCGCCGAAGAACACCACGTCAGGCTTGAGGATGCCGCCGCAGACGGTGCAGGGCACCACGTGGAAGTCGCCGACCTGCTCATCGGTGAGGTCGGCGTCACCGTCCGGATTGATCGCGGCGGCCACGGGGGCGAACCCGGCGTTGGCCTCCTCCAGCCGACGGGCGAGTTCGCGGCGCGGGCTGACGGCCTCGCAGGTGAGGCAGACGACCCGGTCCAGGCCTCCGTGCAGCTCCACGGCCTCGTCGCTTCCGGCCGCCTGGTGCAGGCCGTCCACGTTCTGGGTGATCACCCCGGACAGCAGACCGTGCCGCCCGAACGCGGCCACGGCCCGGTGCCCGGCATTGGGGCGGGCCCGGCCGAAGGTCCGCCAGCCCAGATGGCTCCGCGCCCAGTACCGGCGCCGCGCCTGGGCGCTCGCGGTGAAGTCCTGGTACGTCATCGGGGTGTGCCGGCTCAGGCTCCCGCCCTCGCCCCGGTAGTCGGGAATACCCGATTCCGTGGAGAGGCCCGCCCCGCTCAGCACCAGCACACCGCCGCCGCTCAGCGCATCGGTGACCGGTTCCAGGTCGGTGGTGGCGGGCGACAGGTCCTCGGGAGGGGTCCAGCTGAGCGTGGGGCGCATGCGCATGCCTCCAGGGTACGGAAACGGGCTGCCGTCACCCGTTCCGTACCGCTCGGCTTCGGGCCGGGGTCAGCGGGCCTCCGTGCCGAAGGGCCCGCCGGGGGCGAAGGCGAGGCGGGCGAACCGTTCGGCGATGCGCCGGTGAGCCGCCGGGTCGGGGTGGAGGGCGTCGGGCAGCGGCAGTTCGGCGTGGTCGCTCTCGCCGTAGAGGGCGAGGCCGTCGAGGTAGTACAGGTGCGGGTCGGTGGTGGCGCGCTGCTCGACGATCCGGGCCAGCTCGTCCCGGATGACGGTGAGGGTCAGCTTCCCGGCGGCGGTCTCCGCGGGGTTACCGGTGGCCGTGAACCGCAGGCGCCCTTCGCTCAGCGCGCTGGGGTCGGGGGCGCTGGGGCCCGGTGTGTGCTCGTGGATGGGGCACAGGACCGGCGAGACGACCAGCAGCGGAGTGGTGGGGTGCCCCTCGCGGATGGTGTCGAGGAAGCCGTGGACGGCCGGGCCGAACGCGCGCAGCCGCATCAGATCCGCGTTGACGAGATTGATGCCGGTCTTGACGCTGATCAGGTCGGCGGGGGTGTCGCGCAGGGCGCGGGCGGTGAACGGGTCGAGCAGGGCGCCGCCGCCGAACCCCAGGTTGATCAGTTCCGCTCCGCCGAGAGCGGCGGCCAGGGCGGGCCAGGTGCCGGTGGGGGCTGTTGCGGTTGAGCCCTGGCTGATGGAGCTGCCGTGGTGCAGCCAGACCCGGCGGCCGGTGGGCCGTGCGGGGGCGAGGGGCGCGTCGGTCCGCAGGGAGACCAGCCGGGTGGCCTCGTCGTGCGGCAGCCAGATCTCGACGTCCTTCTCGTGCTCGGGCAGACCGGTGAACCGGAGGGTCGCCACGGGGCCGGGCCGGGCCTGCGCGGTTCCCGAGGCCATGTCGATGGTGAGCGTGTCACCGTCGGGAGCGCCGGCCCGGCCTGCGGGACGGCCGTCGACGAGGAGTTCGTACACCCCGTCGGGGCGAGGCGGCGCTCCGAGGTAGACCCGCTTCGTGGCCACCACGTCCAGCTCGACGGCGGTGGCCCGGGTCCGGAAGACCAGCCGGACCCCGGACGGCTGCGACTGGGCCATGGCCAGTTGGCCGTCGGGTATCTGCGCCCGGGCGTTCGCGGGCAACCGGTGGGGGAGTACGCCGCGTTCGGTGTGCTCCAGGTCCAGGGCACCGCGCACGATGCCGGGGCTGATGGGGGTCGTGGTCCAGTCGTTCCGGGTGTCCATGTTCTGCGTCTCTTCGGTCGGAGTTCGGGGTTCTGTGTCCCTTCGGTCAGGAAGGGAAGGGGCGGGGGAGGTCCGGGCTCAGGCGGATTCCGGCCAGTTGCGCAGGAGGGCGTCGAGCGCGTTGAGGATCTCGGTCCAGCTCTCCTGGGAGGCGGGGGCGCTGTGGCTGAAGCCACCGGCCGACTCCAGACCGACGTAACCGCTGAAGACGCTGCCCAGCAGCCGCACCGCGTGCGTCTGCTGCGGCTCGGTCAGGTCGTAGCCGCGCAGGATCGCCCGCATCATCAGGGCGTGCCGGACCCCGGCGCTCGCGGCGGCCGTCTCCGGGTCGAGCCGGAACCGGGCCGCGGTGAAGCGGCCCGGGTGCTCATAGGCGTAATCGCGGTAGGCGTCCGCGAAGGCGATCAGCGCGTCCCGGCCCGCCCGTCCCGCGAGAGCGGTGGACGCCCGGTCGGCCAGCTCCTCCAGGGCGAGCAGGGCGATCTTCGTCTTGAGGTCGTGGGCGTTCCTGACGTGCGAATACAGGCTCGCGGTCCTGACACCCAGCCGCCGGGCGAGCTCGGAAGGGGTGACGTACTCGAAGCCGATCTCGTCCGCCAGCTCCGCCCCCGCCCGCAGCACGCGCTCCGCCGCCGGTCCGGCCTTCGCCATCTCACCCTCCGAACGCCCCATGATGATTGCCTAAAGAAATATACGTTTGCCTAAGCCTTTTAGGCAAACGGGTGCGGGGTGCAGGTAGGGGGGTGGGGGGCCTGCCGTCGCACACGCGGCGGAGGCGGCGGCAGGCCCCGTACTCAGGAGGGGAACGGCGCCGCGTGGCGCGCCGAGCGAAGTGCGGTCGCCCACCAGTCCAGCTGGTCGAACAGCGCCTTGGCGTACCCCGGGGTCTCGGGATCGAGGGGGCTGCCGTCCTGCCAGGTGATGAAGTAGTTCGGGAAGGCGAGGCACTCGCGGATGGTCACCGCGTGCAACTCGGTGAGGACGTTCTCCAGGTGCAGGGCCGCGTGCCGGCCGCCTGCCGCGCCGCCGTAGCTGACGAACGCGACGGGCTTGGCCGTCCACTGGGTGAAATGCCAGTCGATGGCCGCCTTGAGGGAGGCGGGGTAGCTGTGGTTGTACTCCGGCGTGACGATGACGAACGCGTCGGCCTCCTCCAGGGCCGAGGTCAGCGCCGCCATTCCGGCGGGGCGGGGGTAGTCGTCACCGGCGAACATGGGTGACGCGGCGGGCAGGGGCAACGGGATGTCGATGTCGGCCAGATCGACCACGGTCACGTCGAAGGCGCCATGCGTATCCGCCTGTCCGGCGACCCAGGAGGCCACGGTCGGGCCGAACCGGCCCTCGCGGACGCTTCCGATGATGATCACGAGCTTGTGCTTGTTGTCCATGGCCACCACGGTCCGGCCAGGGCGTGGGTTCCCACCAGGCCGTGGTCAGACTGGCCCCCGCAGGGCCACCCTGAGCGCTCCCGCCATCCCGGAACCGCGTCGTATCCTCGCGGCATGGGTTCGCCATTGGGGGATTTCATCCGTGCGAGGCGCGACAGCGTGCAGCCGGAGTCGTTGGGGCTGCCGGACTGGGGGCGCCGCCGGGCGCCGGGGCTGCGGCGCTCCGACCTTGCCGTGCGGGCGGGCGTCAGCGTCGAGTACCTGACCCGCCTGGAGCAGGGCCGTGACCGCAATCCTTCGGTGGCGGTGGTGCAGGCCCTGGCCGACGCGCTCGGTCTGGACCCGTCGGAGCGCGAGCACCTGCGCTATCTGTCGAAGATCACCGGCGGCGAATGCACCGCGCACACCCGGTCCGCGCCGCCGCGCCGCGAGGTCCGGCCGTCCGTCCTGGAGACGCTCGGTCTCCTCGAACCGGGCATCGCCGTGGTGACCAACCGGCTGGGCGACCTCCTCGCCCGGACCGACGGCTTCGAAGCGGTGACGAGGGGCACCGGGCTGCTCGACGCCGACCCGCCCAACCTCACCCGTTACGTCTTCACCGACCCCCGGGCCCGGGGGTTCTTCGCCGACTGGGACGAGGTCGCGGACGAGCGGGCCTTCGACCTGTGGCGCGGGCCCTCGTCCGAGAGCTTCGAGTGGTTCACCGCGGAGCTCGCCCCCCTCGCCGGCCCCGACTTCACCCGCCGCCTCAACGGCCATGTGATCCCGAGGAGGGGGCCCCTCCGCCTCAACCACCCGTCCGGATGCGAACTGGAGTTGGTCCGCGAGGTCCTCGAACTTCCCTCCGACGAACAGCAGTTGATCGTCCTCCTCCCGGCGGACGAGAGCACGGCACAGGCCGTCGACCGGCTGCGCGGCCGGTCGCCCGGCCGACTGCGGGCCGTCTGAACCATGCGCGGGTCCGTGCCGGGATGGCGGGGAGGACCAGGGCAGACGCCTACGGGTTCTTACAGATGCTTGCGGGTCGTTTCGACGGCGCCCGCGATGCCGTCCACGGCGCTGCCTGTCGCCGCATGCACCTGACGGGTGACGGCGTGGGAGGCGTGGCCCGCCGCACTGCGGGCGCGGTAGGCGAGCGAGGGCTTGCCGTGGGTGTCGGCGGCGGCGATGAGGAGTCCGCCGAGCAGGGACGCGTTCTTGAGGAACTGGACCCGCTGGGCCGCGCGCTTCTCGGGGTCCTCGATCGTCCAGTACCGGTGGGCCGCCAGGGTCGTCGGCACCAGGGTCGCGGCGAGGGCCGCCGACGCCAGTCGCGGCGTACGCCCCAGCGCGAGCAGGAGTCCGGCGCCGAGCTGCACGGCACCGTTGAGGCGTACGAGGCTCGCGGGATCCTCCGGCCACAGGGAGGTCCGGGGCGCGAGCAGGGCGGTGACACGATCGGTTACGGGCTCCGCGACGGGGACCAGGCGCGCGGGGTCGCGCACCGCGCCGTATCCGCCGCTGATGAACATCGAGGCCAGCAAGGGCCGGGCGACTCTGCGCAGAACAGTCATGGCCGTCGAGTGCCCCGCCCGGCGGGGAGCACACGCGTCCGTGCGGGTGGTGGACGCCGAGCGCGGCCGAGGGGCCGTCACCGGGCACCCCGCTGCGGGGTGTCCGATCACGGTTGGGCCAGACGGGCGGCCAGGGCGTCCAGATCGGCCACGAACCAGATGTCCCGGCCCCGGTTGGCCTCGCGGACCAGGTCGGGCAGGGCGGCGCTCGCCGTCAGATGGCGGGTGATGTCCCCGACGACGACCAGCCGCAGCCGGTAGTTGGAGAACTTCTGGAGGATCCCGCCGGCGACCCCGGTGCTCAGGTCGAAGAAGCGGTCGTCCAGCCGTTCCGCCGGGACCGCGACCACCTCCGCACCCTGGAAGGCCGGGCCGATCAGATGATCGAGCGCGTCCTGCACGGTGGCGATCGTGGGGCCCTCGGGGCCGCAGGCCAGGACCGGTGTCCCGTGGTGCTCCATCAGCAGGTCAGGCACGGTGCGTCTCCTGTCCGCCGTCGGTGGTGAACATGCCGTTGTCCGGGCCCAGCAGACCGTCGACCAGATGCAGCAGCTCGGCGGTGTCGGCGGCGCCGCCGAGGATCACGATCTTCATGCGGGCCCGCTCCCTGTCGTAGACCGTCTGGACGCGCAGAGGCTCCCGCGCGTCCCGGGGGGACTGCGCGCTCGCGGTGACGAAGGTGCTCAGCCGGTGTGCGGCGTCGGGGCCGACCCCGTCGACCTGCACGATGCTCGACACCTCCAGATGCCCCCGCCCGCCGGGATCACCGGAAGGCGCGTCGGTGGACGGGCGGCTGGTCAGGGCCTCGAAGTCCTCGCGGCTGATCCGGTACTGCTTGCCGATCCGGACGGCCTTGAGCCGCCCGTCCCGCACGTAGTTCCGAACGGTCCGCACATGCAGACCCAGCCGCTCGGCCACCTCACCGATCGAGTACAGCTCACGTTCCGCGCTCTCCATACGCCGGACTGTACCGAAAACAACCCTGTTGAAGGAACGATAGGGAATGTTGGAGAGTGTTGAGGGAGGGTGGGGATCCCTTGGTCCGGGTGGAGCCCCCGGCAGGTGTGCTGAGCCCCTGACGAGGAAGGTGGGGAGCGAACCACCGCTCGGATGCCGCATGCCGACCAGGAGATCCATGAACGCCGAAACCCGGCCGCCCGACCCACGGCACCAGCGCCCCGAAGGTGTCACCGACACCACCGTCGAAGCGCTCGGTGCCCTCTCGAAGGCGCTGGAGACCACCGAGCGTGCCCGGGGCGCCCTCTACACGTTCCACCAGCTCACCGGCAGCGCCGACCTCAGCCTCGACGACGCGGTGCGGCTGCTCCGCGAGGCCGGGCACGGGGCCCAGGCCGACCGGGTCGAGCGGGAGATCCTGGGCCGCAACGTCATCCCCGGCCACTGGACCTTCCAGATCGTCGAGGAGTACAACTCCACGTACTACGAAGCCTTCCGGACGGTCGAGCAGGAGATCCGGGGCGAACTGGCCGAGGGTCGCGACCATCTGTACGAGGCCGAGATGAAGGAAGCCCGCCGCACTCAGGGCCACCCGGACCACACCGCCGGCTAGCCGGTTGCCGGGTTTCCGGCGACCAGGTTTCCAGCGACCGGGTTTCCAGTGGCCGGGATTCCGGTGGCCGGGTTTCCGCATTCCAGTGGCGCGCGGGCGCGTCGCGTGCATCCGTCCGGCCCCCCGGTGCGGAAGGATGCGGTACCCGCCCAGCCGGGGAGGACCCCATGCCCGTCCGGCCGGAAGGATCCGTCCCCGCCCAGCCGGAAGAGTCCGTCCCCGTCCGGCCGGAAGAACCCGTCCCCGTCCGGCCGGAAGAACCCGTCCCCAGCCAACCGAGAGGGAAGCCGTGCCTGACCCCGACGTCGTCATCGTGGGCGCCGGAGCGGCCGGGCTGAGCCTGGCGTACCGGCTGTGCGCGCCGGGCGGCGCCGTACCGCTGTCGGTCGTCCTCGTCGACGCCCCGCCGGGACCCTTGAGGCCGCCGCCGCGCACCTGGTGCTTCTGGGAGCCGCCGGGCGGCGACTACGACTCCGCCCTCGCCGCGTCCTGGTCACAGCTACGGGTGCGGGCGGCCGACGGGGCGGCCACGGTGATCCGGCCCTCTCCCTTCCGCTACAAAATGCTGCGGTCCGACGCCTTCGAAGCCCTGGCAGACCGGCGGCTCTCCCGTGCGCCGGGGTTCCGCCGGATCGAAGCTACGGTGACCGCCGTACGCGACACACCCGACGGCGGCGGCGAAGTCCTCGCCCACGACACGCGGGGCGAACCCCTCCTCCTGCGCGCCCGCCGGATCTTCGACTCCCGCCCGCCCCACCGCCTGCCGCCCGCCCGCACCACCCTGCTCCAGCACTTCATGGGCTGGTTCGTCCGCACCGACCGCCCGGCCTTCGACCCGGCGACCGCCGACCTGATGGACTTCCGTACACCGCAGCCCGCGCGAGGGCTCTCGTTCGGCTACGTCCTGCCCCTCGGCCCGCACACCGCCTTGGTCGAGTACACCGAGTTCTCGCCCGCCCCGCTGGAACCCGAGGGCTACCTGCGCGCCCTGCGCCACTACACCCAAGAGGTCCTGGAGATCGGGGAGTTCCGGGTCACGGCGCAGGAGCGCGGTGTCATCCCCATGACGGATGGTCACTTCCCGTCCCGCGCAGGGCAGTCGGTGTTCCGCATCGGCACCGCCGGAGGCGCCACCCGCCCCTCCACCGGCTACACCTTCGCGGCCGTGCAGCGCCAGAGCAGGGCCATCGCCGCTCAACTGCGCGCCGGACACGGGATGCGGATACCCGCGCCGTACGGGGCGTGGCCGCGCGCGATGGACGCCGTCATGCTGCGGGCGCTGGACAGCGGCCGGGTGGCGGGAGCCGATTTCTTCACCCGCCTCTTCCGGGGCGTCCCCGGCGAACGGCTGCTCCGCTTCCTGGACGGCAGTTCGCGGATCCACGAGGACCTGCTGATCGGCCTGCGCACACCGGTCGTCCCGATGCTGCGGACCGTCGCCGAACTCCCCTTCAGGGCAAGACGCGAACCGCCCCCGCCCTCCTCCTCACCACGACCACCGACCGGCCACGAAGAGAGCACCCCATGACCCTGTTGCGCGGCGACGCACTGTCCGCAGCCTTCGACCACGGCTCCGCCGCCTACGACCGCCTCGTCGCGGCCAGCCCCGGCTACCACGCCCATCTCCGCCGATCCGCACGCCGGTTGGGGCTGCCGGACGGTGGACGCGGGCTGCGCGTGCTCGACCTGGGATGCGGTACGGGTGCCTCCACGGCCGCGCTCCTCGCCGCCGCCCCGCACGCCCGGATCACCGGCGTCGACGCGTCCGCGGGCATGCTGGAGCGGGCGGCGGCGAAGGCCTGGCCGGCAGGCGTCGACTTCGTGCACGCCCCGGTCGAGGAGCTGGCCGGACGGCTGCAACCCGACTTCTACGACGCGGTGTTCGCCGGATACCTCTTCCGCAACCTCGCCGACCCCGACAAGGTGCTCGACCTCGTACGCCATGTACTCGCCCCGGGCGGCCGCCTCGCCGTGCATGAGTACACACTCGGAGGGTCCCTGCTCCACCGTGCGGTGTGGAACGCGGTCTGCGCCACGATCATCCAGCCCGCCGGACGGCTCACCGGGGACGTCGAGCTCTACCGCCATCTCCGGTGCAGCGTGACCGAGTTCGACACGGCACCCGCCTTCGCCGCCCGGCTGCGCCGCGCCGGATTCTCCGACGTACGTGTCCTCCCGCTGCCCGGCTGGCAGACCGGCATCACCCACACGTTCGTCGGCCGCGCGGGGGAGGGAGCGTGATGTTCCTGCGGGACACGGGAACGGGCCACCGTCGCGGCCGCGACCGGCAGGCGGCCGTGGTGCCGGCCCCGGACGGCCGCACCCGGTTCACACGGCAGGAAGCCCCCACGGCAGCGGTCGTGGGCGGCGGCATCGCCGGGATCGCGGCGGCCACCCTGCTGGCCGAGCGCGGCGTACGCGTCACCCTCCACGAGCGCGAACGGAGCCTGGGCGGACGGCTGTCGGGGTGGCCGACCGAACTCGCCGACGGCACCACCGTCACCATGAGCCGCGGCTTCCACGCCTTCTTCCGGCAGTACTACAACCTCCGCGGCCTGCTCCGCCGGGTCGACCCGGGCCTCGACTCGCTGACCCGGCTGCCCGACTACCCCCTCCGGCACAGCTCCGGCCTCCACGACAGCTTCGCCCGGGTCCCGCGCACCCCGCCCCTCAGCGCCCTGGGATTCGTCGCACTCAGCCCCACCTTCACCCCGCGCGACCTGGCCCGGATGAACCCGCGCGCCGCCCTGCCGCTGCTCGACGTACGCGTCCCCGAGGTCTACGACCGGCTCGACTCCACCAGCGCCCACGACTTCCTCTCCGGCATCCGATTCCCCGAAGCCGCCCACCACCTGGCCTTCGAGGTGTTCTCCCGCAGCTTCTTCGCCGACCCGCGCGAACTGTCGGCCGCCGAGCTGGTGTTGATGTTCCACATCTACTTCCTCGGCTCCAGCGAGGGCCTGCTCTTCGACGTCCCCGACGAGCCGTTCCCCACCGCCCTCTGGGATCCCCTCCGCCGCTACCTGGAAGGCCATGGCGTCCACGTACGGACACAGACACCGGTCCGGCAGGTGCGGCCGCTGCCGGACGGCGGGCTCGACCTCACCACCGACGACCGCACCACGCGGTACGACGCCCTCGTCCTCGCCCTGGACAGCGGCGGCCTGCGCCGGGTCGTCGCCGCCTCCCCCGAGCTGGGCGACGCCGACTGGCGCGCCCGCGTCGAACGGCTGCGCACCGCCCCGCCGTTCCTGGTCTCACGGCTCTGGCTCGACCGGCCGGTGGCGTACGACCGGCCGGGCTTCCTGGGCACCAGCGGCTACGGTCCGCTGGACAACGTGAGCGTCCTGGACCGCTGGGAGGGCGAGGCCGCCCGCTGGGCCCGGCGCACCAGGGGCTCGGTCGTCGAACTGCACGCGTACGCCGTCGCACCCGACGCGGACCGGGGAGCCGTCCAGAGCGAGGTGCTGCGGCAACTGCACCGCATCTACCCTGAGACGCGGAGCGCCCGCATCCTCGACGAGCGCCACGAATGGCGGGCGGACTGCCCGATGTTCCCCGTGGGCGGCTACGCGGACCGGCCGGGCGTCCGCAGCCCCGACCCCGCCGTCACCGTGGCCGGTGACATGGTCCGCACCGGGCTGCCGGTGGCGCTGATGGAACGCGCGGCCACCAGCGGATTCCTCGCCGCGAACGCCCTGCTGGAGCGATGGGGCGTACGCGGGCAGACGCTCTGGACCGTCCCGCGCACGGGCCGCTCGGCCGCCCTGCGCCGGCTCGCGGCCCTGGGGGCCGACTGACCGGGGAGAGCTGCCGGGGGAGGCAAGGAGCGCGGCGGCCGCCCTTCGGGCGACGACGGCAGTTTGACGACAGGCCCTAGCCCGGGAACCGCCCGCTGTCGCGCAGCTCCCAGCGCCTCTCCGCGTACGCCAGGTCATCCCGCCACAACCGGCCCGCCGAGGCACGCATCAGGGGCCGCAGCAGCGGAGCGGCCGCCCGGGCCACCGCGAAACCGCGCCGGTCCGACGCCGCGACCAGCGCCTCCGTCACGGCGGTGCGCGGCCTGCCGTGCGCGTCAGGGGCCAGGGGAGTGGCATGCGTCTCCACCACGGACCCCGCGCCCTCGCCCGCGACGATGTGCATGACGACCGTACGGGGCTCGGGTGCCGTGAACCGCGCCCGGACCGGCACCACCAGACGGCCCGCCACCTTGAAGGACACATCGACGGTGAACCCGTCGTCGTCCGCCGGGTCGCCCTCCGCGCCGTCCGAGGGCGTTCCAGTGACGGTCAGGTCCACGAACGAGTACGGGTGGAACCATGCCCCGTGCCACGGGTCGAGCCGGTTGGCCACTACGTCCTCCGGCTCGCAGCGGCCGACGCCCGAGTAGACCGCCTCCACGGCGTCCCGGACCTTCGGCCGGACCGGAACGTACGGCCGCTCCGAAGGCGTCTCGCCGCCCACCGCATCGAGCCGTACCCAGAGCAGCACCCCGTCGTCGAAGGCCGGATACGGCTCCCATCCGGCGAACGGGCCACCGTCCAGGGCCAGTCCGTGCCAGTGGCAGACCAGCGTCCCGCAGCGGACAGGGCTGTCGCGCAGCGGCGCCCCCAGGTGCGGGCAGGCCCCCGGACCCGCGCGGAGCCTCCCCTCGCCGTCCCGCCACGCGACCACTTCGGTGGCGGCGACCGTCACCCCGAGGGTCCGCCCGGGAGGGAGGGCACGCGAGGCGCCGACGACGTACCAGTTGCCGGACGGACGGCCCTGCGCGCGCTTGAGGGCGTCCGCGATGAGCCCCGGTTTCGCCTCCCGCCACGTGGGCGCCTGCCGCTCCCACGGGACGGGCGCCCGCCGCAGCCGCAACGGAACACGGCCGGGGCGGGGACGTCCTGCCGCCGGGCTCATACCGCCTCCTCCCGTACGGGGGTTGCGGTGCGGTCCACCACCCGTGGCCGGGACGGCTCGGAGACGTACGCCCCTGCCTCGACCGCTCCCCGGCGCAGCCTCCTCCTCCCCGCGCGTACGGCGACCGCCCGTACCAGCCCGTCCAGCGCCACGGCGGCCCGTCGTCGGCGCGGGACGACCGCCCGTCGGTGCAGGACCGCGTACCCGTCGGCCTCGATCGCGTCGAGAATGCCGCTGTACAGCACGAACGCCGTACGGATGCACGGCCGCGACACCGGATCGAGCATCGCGACCCCGGGCAGGGCGTCCCGGTACACGGCCCGGTTGTGGGACGCGGCGGCCCGCAGGACATCGGTGATCCGCCCGTCCCGCGCCCCCGTGCTCCGGCTCCATTCGAAGCGCTCCCGGTCCACCCCGTGCGCGGCCAGCAGCTCGGCCGGGAGATAGAGCCGGCCCCGGTCCAGGTCCTCGCCCACATCCCGCAGGAAGTTGGTGAGCTGGAAGGCGACACCGAGCGCGGCCGCATGCGGAGCGGCCTCCTCGCGCGGCCCCACCGTCCCGAGCACCGGGAGCATCTGGAGGCCGATCACCGCGGCCGAGCCGTGCATATACCGGCCGAGCTCCTCGTACGAGGCGTACCCGCCGACCGTCAGATCGCTGCGCATGGACGACAGGAACGCCGCGAAGTGCCGGTGGTCGATCCCGTAACGCCGTACGGTGTCGGCGAGCGCGCGGATCACCGGCTCGGTGGCCCGGTCCCGCCGCAGCCCCTCCGCCAACTGGGCCTCCAGCGCGAGCAGGGCGCGGGCGCGCTCCCCGGGGGCGGCCGAGGAGTCGAGATCGTCCACGATGTCGTCGGCATGGCGGGCGAAGCCGTACAGCGCGTGGACGGCCGGGCGCCGGTCCACCGGAAGCAGCCGGGTGGCGAGGAAGTACGTCCTGCCGTGGCGCGCGTTGAGCTCCCGGCAGCGGGTGTACGCCGCGCGGAGTGCGGGTTCACGGATACCTGCGGCGTCGAGTTCACGGACGGTCATGCGGCGGTGCCTCTCCAGTCGGTACGGGGGCCGGTGATCCTCTCCGCCGCCAGCTTCCCGGAGATCAGCACGGTCGGCACGCCGACGCCGGGCGTGGTGCCGCACCCCGCGAGGACGGCGTTGGCCGTGCCCCGCACCAGGTTGCGCGGGCGGAACGGGCCGGTCTGGGGGAAGGTGTGGGCCACGGAGAACGGGGTGCCCGCCGCATGCCCCTGCGCGGTCCAGTCGACCGGCGTGACCAGCCCCTCCTCCTCGATCGCCGCACCGAGACCGGGCATCTCGCGGCGCTCCAGCTCGGCCAGCAGCTCGTCCCGGTAGCGGGGCCCCAGCTCCCGCCACTCCCGTACCCCCGGCCCGGTCTCGGTGTTGGGGCAGGGTGCCAGCACGTAGTGGAGGTGCTTGCCCGGCGGGGCGAGGGAGGGGTCGGTCGCGGTGGGCCGGGTGATGAGGAGCGAGGGGTCCGACATCAGCTCTCCGGTACGGGTCAGTTCGCGGAAGGTGCTCTTCCAGGCCGCGCCGAAGGAGATGGTGTGGTGCGCCAGATCAGGCCAGGTGCGGTCCGTGCCCGCGTGCAGGATCACCGCCGACGGGGAGTGGCGCAGGGGGAGCGGCCGGTGGGGGCTGCGGCCCAGCAGCCGGTAGGCGATGGGGAGGTCGGGGGTGAGCACCACCGCGTCGCAGGGGATGCGCTCCTGGTTGGTGACGACGGCGGTGACCCGGTCACCCGAACGCTCCAGCCGGGTCACGGACTGCCCGTACCGGAAGGCGGCGCCCGCCTCGGCCGCCGAGTCCGCCAGCGCCCGCGGCAGTGCGTGCATCCCGCCCTTGGGGAAGTACACCCCGGCCACCGTGTCCATGTAGGCGATGACCGCGTACGCGGCGAGCGCCCGGGCCGGCGGGACGCCCGCGTACAGCGCCTGGAACGAGAAGACCCGGCGCAGCCGTTCGTCCGAGACGAAGTGCCCGATCCGCGCGTCGAGCCGGCCGAAACCGCCGAGGGCGGCGAGCCGGACGAGGTCGGGATGGGCGAGCTGGAACGGTGAGTCGAAGTTGGCGTCGATGAAGCGGCGCATCTGCACGTGGTACAGGCGCTCCAGCCATCTGCGCAGCCGCCGGTAGCCGACCGCCTGCCGGGCGCCCGCGAACCGCTCGACCGCCGCCTCCATCGCGGCCCCGTCGGTGTGCACGTCCAACTGGCTCCCGTCGGCGAACCGGGCCCGGTAGGCGGGGTCCAGCGGGATCAGCTCCAGCCGGTCGGCCAGCCGGTCCCCGACCGCGGCGAACGCCTCGTCCACCAGGTCCGGCATGGTCAGCACGGTCGGGCCGGTGTCGATACGGAAGCCGCCCGACTCCAGCAGCCCGGCCCGGCCACCGGGCCCGGGGTCCCGCTCGACCACGGTGACCCGGCGGCCCGCGCCGAGGAGATGGAGCGTCGCGGCCAGCCCCGCCAGACCGGCGCCGACCACCACCACATGGTCGACGGGGCCCTTGACCGTGATCACCTGGTGCTTCCTCCTTCGGTCGCGGTCAGTACGCGGGCTTTCGTCGCCCGCCCGTGGTGCCCGCGCGTTTCGTCTGCGGTCGCGGTCGCGGTCGCGGTGGCGGTGGCGGGATCGGGGGAGCCGTCGGACCGGTCCCCGGAGACCGTGTGCAGCAGGCCGAGCAGCTGACGGCCACCGTGCGCCTCCACGTCGACGGCCTCACCCAGGCGGCGTACGGCCTGGTCGCGCAGGCGCTCCGCCTTCCGCTCCACATGGGCGTGTGCCCCGGTCGCCTCGAAGACACCGCGTACGTCCGCGAGATCGTCCTCGGTCAGGTCGGGGTTGCCGACGGCCCGGCCGAGGACGGCCAGCGCCCCTTCGTCGCCCGCGGCCTCGGCCCGCGTACGGGCGACGGCCAGGAGATAGGTCGGCTTGCCCTCGCGGATGTCGTCCCCGGACGGCTTCCCGGTCAGTCCCGGGTCGCCGAAGACCCCGAGCAGATCGTCCCGGAGCTGGAAGGCGAGGCCCGCGCACCGGCCGGCCGAGCACAGTGCGGCCGTGGTGCGCTCGTCGGCACCGGCCAGGGCGGCCCCGATCGCCAGGGGCCGCTCCACGGAGTACAGGGCGCTCTTCAGACAGGCGGTCCGCAGCGCCCCCGCCGCCGAGGAACCTCCGGTGGCCTGGCCGTGCAGGTCCAGGTACTGCCCGGCGACCATCTCGGTCCGCATCGCGCGCCAGATGGTCCCGATCCGCCGTCGTACGGGAGCGGGCAGCGCCGTCTCCGCCACGGTGTCGTCCGCCCAGACGAGCGCGAGATCCCCGGCCAGCACGGCGGCGGAGGTGCCGAAGGCGGAACCCCGCTCCGAGTCCGGCGAGAGCCCCGCCCGGGTGGCGAGCCCGATGTGCACGGCGGGCTTGCCCCGGCGCAGCCGCGAGCGGTCCATCACGTCGTCGTGGATCAGCGCACAGCTCTGGATGAGCTCCAGCGCGACCCCCAGCCGCAGCGCGGCGGCGGTGGACCCGGCGTCCGCCGCACCGCAGGCCCGCATTCCCCACCAGAGGAGCCGGGGGCGCATGCGCTTGCCGCCGTCCAGTGTGAAGGCGGCGACCCGCCCGGCCAGCTCCCCGGAGAACGAGGCGTCGATCTCCGAGGCCTGGGCGACCCGTTCCGCCAGGACCGCCCGCGCCGTACGCAGGACGGCGCCGACCACGTCCGTGTCGACGGCCCCGGCCCCGGCCGCCGAGGGGCCGGGGCCCGCCGGGAGCGGGCAGGCGGCGAAGGAGTGCTCCACGGCCTCGATACGGCCCATCTCACGTCCTTCCGGTCATGGAGGTGGCGAACGGTTCGTCACTCCTTCCGGACTCGTACCCCGTTCGGATGCGCTACGGCGGGACCGATCGATCGGGCGAGGTGCCGTACGGGGAACACGGGAAAGGCGAGCGCCGGTCCGAGATGATCACGCCGGCCGCACGCTCCCGGCGGAGAAACACCTGGGGACACGTTCCGGGGGACGCCACCCCGCCCGTTCGGTCTAACTCCGTGAAGGCGCTGACGTACAACACATCGCGCATCCCCCGGTCCGGGGCCCCGGAACGATCCCCGGTCACGCTGTGCGAACCCACGAATGGCGCCGCCGCCGGAACGAGCGGAGCCTTGACGGGTGGCATGCCCCACGATCCGCGCGTCCGACGCGTGCAGGAGGTACCCATGTCCGCTGCTGTCCCCACGCTGACCACGTCCCGGGGGCCGGGTGTCCGCACCCTGCCCGGTGTCTACGCACCGCAGCACGACACGCACCTGCTGCTGAGGGCCCTGGCCCGCGAGACCGTCCGCCCCGGCTCCGAAGTGATCGACCTGGGCACCGGCAGCGGCCTCCTCGCGGTGGCGGCCGCCCGCCGGGGTGCGCGTGTGACCGCTGTCGACGTGGCCCGCCGGGCCGTGCTCACCGCCCGGGTGAACGCGCTCCTGGCCCGGCAGCGGGTGAGCGTGCACCGGGGCGACCTGACGGACCCGGTGCCGGGGCAGACGTACGACCTGGTGCTCAGCAACCCGCCCTACGTCCCCTCGCCCCTCGGACCGCCGCCCCGGCGCGGGAACGCCCGGGCCTGGGACGCGGGCCACGACGGGCGGGCGGTGGTCGACCGGATCTGCGACGCGGCCCCGTACCTCCTGCGCGGGGGAGGCGTCCTGCTCATGGTCCACTCCGACCTCACCGGTACGGAGGCGACCCTGCGGCGCCTGTCGAGCGGCGGGCTGCGGGCCGAGGTCCACGACACGGCGAGCGTGCCGTTCGGGCCCGTCCTGATCTCCCGGCTCTCCTGGCTGCGCGGGCGGGGCCTCCTGGACGACCGCACCGACGAGGAGAAGCTGGTGGTCATCCGTGCCGAGCAGCCCTGACCGGCCCGACCGCCCCGACCGGTTTGACCGCACCGCGCGTACCACCCGCGTCACCCTCGGGGCCGAGGGGCCCCTCCTGGTGGAGGGTCCGGTCGAGGTGGTGGGCGACGACGGCACCCGCTACATCTCGCGCCGCTTCACCGCTGCCATCTGCACCTGCCGCAGGACCCGTACGTACCCGTGGTGCGACACCAGCCACCGACGCCGGGTGAAACCGGAACGGGAGCCTGCCGCCGACGAGACCGGGACCGATGAGGCCGACGAGACCGGGACCGATGAGGCCGACGAGACCGATGGAGCCGCCTGATGCCCGCCCACCGTGAACCGAGGCGACGGAGCCCCCCGCTGCCCGCCCCACGCGGACCGCTGTCCGGCGAGGTCATCGACGCCCTGCGCGGCGGCGCGGACCCCCGGGCCCACGCGGTCGGTGAGGCGGACCCCCTCGGTGACGACGTTCAGCTCGCCCTCTACGTCCTGTACGAACTCCACTACCAGGGCTTCGCCGACGTGGACGACGAGCACGAGTGGAACCCCGCCCTGCTCGCGCTGCGCCGCTCCCTGGAGGCACCCTTCCTCGCCGCCCTCCGCGCGGGCGCCCCCACCGACGGCGGTGCGGACACCGCCCTGGCCGGACTGCTGGTCGAGCCCGTCGGCGACGACGGCCGCAGCGTCAGCCACTTCCTGCACGACGACGGCGAGCTGTGGCAACTGCGCGAGTACGCCGCCCTGCGCTCGCTCTACCACCTCAAGGAGGCCGATCCGCACGCCTGGGTGCTTCCCCGGCTGTACGGGCGTGCCAAGGCCGCGATGGTGGCCGTCGAGTTCGACGAGTTCGGCGCCGGACGGGAGGCCGACATCCACGCCCGTCTGTACGCCGACCTGATGGCGGACCTGTCCCTGGAGACGGCGTACGGGCACTATCTCGATCTCGCGCCCGCCGATGTGCTCGCCACCGTCAACCTGATGTCCCTGTTCGGGCTGCACCGCTCCCTCAGGGGCGCTCTCGTCGGCCACTTCGCCGCCGTCGAGGTCACCTCGTCACCCGGCTCGCGGCGGCTCGCCTCCGCACTGAAGCGCGTCGGCGCGGGACCGGCGGCCCAGCGGTTCTACGACGAACACGTGGAGGCCGACGCCGTGCACGAACAGGTGGTACGCCGTGACGTCATCGGCGGACTGCTCGCCGACGCACCGCATCTGGAGCCCGACATCGCCTTCGGTATCGCGGCCACCGGGTTCCTGGAGGACCGCCTCGCCGCCCGGCTGCTCGCCGCCTGGCGCGGCAACTCCACAGCGCTGCGCGGTCGGCTGAACTGAGCGGCGGCGACGCGACGGCCTCCGCCGTGGGCGGTCACCGTACGTAACCGCACGAGATGCGATCCGGCCGCACTCCGGTGACGCTGGGGCTCCGGTCGCGCACGCAACGCCTGTTGCCGACGGAGGACACCCCCCATGAACCTGCCCGACACCCCGCTGGAACGAGTCCGCCGCACCCGTGAACGCGCCGAGGAGCTGGGCCGCGCCGCCGACCGCGCGACCGACCCCGAGCACCGGCAGCGGCTGCGCGAGAAGGCCCGGCGCCTGCTCCGCGAGGAGATCGAGGGCCCGGCGGGGCCGGAGGCAAGGTGAACCGTGGAGATCAGGAGGGGGAGTGAGCGGCCGGTGCCACCAAGGCGCCCTCCACACCGTGGCGCTCCAGCGCATCGGCGACGAAGCCGCTCTCCTTCATCTCCTCCACGAAGGACGCCAGCACTTCCTGTGCCGCCGTACCCCGCGCGTCCGGGATGCCCACCGCCTGCTGGATCACCATGAAACGCCCCGGCAGCACCCGTACCCCGGGCGCGCGCCGGGCCTCGGCCTCCAGCAACTGCCGGATACCGGCGGCCACTTCCACCTCCCCCTCCCGCACGGCGGCGAGCGCGGCCGACGCACCCTGCAGCCGCACGATCCCGGCATGCTCGATCGCGCGGGTCAGGAAGAGGTCGTAGGCGCTGCCCGAACCGACCGAGATACGGGTCCCCTCGCGGTCCACCTCCCCGTTCTCGGTCAGCGCGGACGACTCGGGCACCAGGTAGGCGCCCTCGATCAGCACGTACGGAGCGGTGAACAGCAGTCCCTCGCCGCGCGCCGGGTCGACGGCGAAGAACCCGAGGTCCGCCTTCTCCTCCCTCACCGCGTCCACCGAAGCGGCCGCCTTCTCGAACACCACCAGCTCGACCGGCACCCCGAGCCGCCGCCCGAACGCGTACGCGAGGTCGACCGACACCCCGACCGGATCGCCACCCGCCGGGCCCCGGTCGGCCAGGATCGGATTGCCGAGGTTGATGGAGGCGCGCAGCGTGCCGTGGGGCGCGAACGCGGGGACGAGGGCCGGGGCTATCTGCTGTCGGGTCATGCGCGCGAGTCTACGAGCCCGGTGTCCGGCATGATCAGAAGCGCCCGGCCCCGGTCACCTCGGCCCCCGGCCACTCGGCGCACCCGCCTGAGACACCGGGCGGGCTCTCGTCAGGACAGCCGCACCCTGACGGTCTGCGTCGCCCCGCGCGTACCGGAGAGGTCGCCGAACACCAGCCGCAGGGACGCTCCTGTGGTCGCGGACGTCACCGTCACCGGCTTCGAGACGACGGAGGAGACGGCCCTGTTCCAGGTGAGGGTCAGGCTCGTCCGCATCCGCATGGGGTCGCTGACGCAGATGGTCGCCGTGCCGTCGGCGTGCTCGGTGACCATGACGGAACAGGGCGCGTCCGCCACGAGAGGCCCGACGCTTCCGCCGAACCAGAAGTTGACGGCGGTCAGCCCGAGCGAGGGGACCGACACCCCCTGCTGGTCGTCGGTGTTGGCCAGCACCCGCAGCCAGTTGCTGTCGGCGGCCCGGGCGGCGGTCCGCTGCTGGGAGGCGCCGGGCAGCAACTGGTAGGCGTACGAGGCATCCGCCGGGTTCTGGCCGTGGTCGACCCAGAGGGTGAGATAGGTGCGGGTCAGCGTGTCCGTGGAACCGCCGGTGTTGATGTCCCGCCACCGCCCGGACCGGTTCTCGCGCAGCGCCTTCACGGTCGCCCCGCCCGGGAAGACGTAACCTCCGTGCCCGCCGAGATGGGCCCAGGAGGCGCCGGTCAGGGTCGCCGACCACGGGCGGGCGACGGGTTTCACCGAGCCGTCGACGGTGAAGGGGGCGTTGCCGACCGGGCCCAGGTTGCGGTTGTCGACGGTGGTCTCCACGGCGGCCCCGTCCTGGCAGCGGATGCCCGCGCCCAGGCAGACCACGGTGTCGTCCAGGAAGAACCACGACTTCTTCGCCAGCAGCGTGCTGGAGAGCCCCCTGAGGTACTGCCCCACCGCCGCCCGCTTCTTGTCGGTGACCCCGCCGACCCAGTTCACATCCGGGCGGGCGGCGCCCCAGTCGCCGCCCGCCCCATTGGCCAGCACCTTGCGCGAGGCCGTGGTGCCGGGGAGCCGGTACGGGTCGACGGTCGGCCAGAAGGCGTCGCTGTACTGGCCGTTGGCGAACGTGTCGCCCCACCAGTAGAGCATCCCGGACCCGGTGTGCCAGCCGCGCAGGTTCTCGCCGTTGCCGGTCTCGTAGTACGTGATCCGCCGGTCGGCCATGCTCAGGGCGGCGGCCCAGCCCGGACGGCGGTGGGTGGCCCGTGCCATGTCGGGGAAGAGGCGGTGGCCCTCCGGCTCGGGGAGCGGGGTGAGCGAGGTGTCGTCCAGCACGGACTTCAGGCGGGCCAGGGCGGTGAGGCCGAGGGAGGGGTTGCTCAGCGGCGGGCTGTAGTAGTCGCGCTGGGCCCAGCCCTTGACGAGCGAGCGCCACCGCGCGTTCTCGGCGGCCGAGGCGCCCCGGCCGAGCAGCACGATGGAGGCGAGGACCGGATGGCCGCGCCGGTGGTCGTCGACCTCGCCCCGGCTGATGGCGCGGCCCGCGACGGAGTCCATGACGAGCCCGTTGTAGAGGAACGGCGCCCAGGCGTTCTCCACCGCGTCGAACACCACCTGCCGCTTCGGGTCGGTCACCTCCCACGTGGTCCCCTTGAGCAGCGCGAACAGCAGCCCGAGCCCGCCGAGCATCACCGAGCCGTAGCTGCCGGTGTACGGCACGGTGGTGTGCTGGATGAACGAGCCGTCGGCGTAGAGGCCGTCGCCCTGGGTGACCAGCGGGAAGACCGGGGAGAGGGCGTCCCGGGCCAGGGCGAGCTTGGCCGCCGTCCCGCCGACGACCCCGCGCAGGGCCAGCACCCGGCACAGGTCGACCCGGTTCGCCCCGGTGCTCGTACCGGTGTACGAGGCCACGGCGGAGTCCGGTACGAAGTGGTCGACGGCGGCGCAGTACCGCCCGAGCTGCGCCGGGGTCAGGGCGTCGTACATCAGGACGCACACGTCCAGCAGCGCCTGGGGTGCGCCGATCTGCCAGCTGTACCAGTTCCCGTACCGCACCTGCCCGGCCTTGTAGACCTGGGAGTTGAGGTGTTCGAGGCCGGTGACGATCGCATCGCGCAGTGCGGAGTCGCCCGTCAGGCCGGTGCCCTGCTGCCGGTAGGCCTGGGCCATCGTGTTGAGGCGGATGAAGCTCTCGGCCATCCTCGCGGAGAAACCGAACGACTCGGGGTCCGTGTTGGGATCGGGGTCCGCGTACACGGCGTCCGGCCACAGCGACCCGTCCGCCGGGGCCATGGTGTCCAGCCGCTGCCGGGCCTGGGTGCCCAGCACCGCCAGCCGGCTCCTGAAGGGTTCGGCGGTCGGACTGAACCCCTCGCCGAGGATCAGGGTGCTCCAGGTGGCGCGCAGCGCGGCGTACGGATCGTCGGCGGCGGCGGCCGCCGCGGCGCGGGGCGCGGGCAGGACGAGGGCGCTGCCGCCTGCGGCGGTGAGCACGGCGGAGGTGGCGAGGAACGTACGGCGGGACCAGGCAGATGTCATGGGTGAGCTCCGGGTCGGGTGTCTCGTTTCCGGCGGAACCGGTGCGCCGAGCGCTGACCAGATCCCTGGATCCGACTGTTCTGAGCGGGCAGGGCACTTTCTAACAGCCGTCCGGTAATCCGCTCAATGACTTTGGCCGAATTGATCGTGTTGATCGCTTCCTCGGGGGTGTATGCCGCCGGCTCGGGCGGAACGGCCCACATCCTCGCGGCCGGGACGGAGTCGCCGGTGGGATCGTTTCGAGCGGATGTGATCGATATGGTTGAGGGGTGCCGGGACGGAGGCAGTGCGGCCCCCGCCCCGCGCCACCGGCCCCACCGCCACAGCCGTCTCCGAGACCAGGGGGATCCATGCGACTCCATGTCGACCAGCGCCACGAGCGGGTGCTCCAGCTCGTCCGCGAACGAGGCAGCCTCCGCGTCGCCGAACTCGCCCAGGAGCTCGGCATGTCCGCGGTCACCCTGCGCAGGGACGTCGAGACGCTCGCCGCCCAGGGGCTGGTGGAGCGGATGCACGGTGCCGTGGTCTGGCCCTCCGGGGCGCCCGGACCGGCCCCCGCCACGGCCGCGCCCTCCGCCGAAGGGCTTGTGGTGGGCATGGTCGTCCCGACCACCGAGTACTACTACGCGGACGTCGTGCGCGGCGCCCGGGAGGCGGTGGAGGCCGCCGGCGCACGCCTGACCATCGGGCTCTCCCACTACCTCCCCGACGAGGACGCCGCCCAGGCCCGCCGCCTCCTGTCCACCGGCGCCGACGGCCTCCTCCTGACGCCGAGCTGGGAGCACGGCCGCCCGGAGCCGGGCGAGGGGCTGTGGGCCGCCGAACAGGAGACCCCGGTCGTCCTGGTGGAGCGCTGGGCCCCCCTCGGCCACCCCGCGGCGGGCCTGGACCGGGTCCGCTCCGACCACGCCCACGGCGCCGCGGAAGCGGTCGCGCACCTGGCCGGGCTCGGTCACCGGTCCATCGCGCTCGCCGTCCAGGAGAGCCCCACCGCCCCCCGGCTCAGGGCCGGTTACGCGGCCGCCGTCACCGCCCTGGGGCTGAGCCCGGTCGCCGCCTCGCCCCTTGAGGACGCGCCGTCGCGCTCGGAGGCCGACCGTTTCGAGCGGACGCTGGAGTACCTGTGCGAGGGGGTGGCGAGCGGCAACGTCACCGCCGCGATCGTGCACAGCGACGCGGACGCCATCGTGCTCATCCCGCGCCTCCAGGCCCGGGGTGTGCGGGTGCCGGAGGACCTAGCCGTGATCGCGTACGACGACGAGGTGGCGAGCCTGGCCGACCTGCCGCTCACCGCCGTGGCGCCGGACAAGCACGCCGTCGGCGCGGCGGCGGCGAAGCTCCTGCTCTCCCGGCTGGGCGTGTCCGGCGACGGGTCCACCGGCCGCCGCCACCTCGACATCCTGCCCACCCTGCGGGTGCGGGTCTCGTGCGGAGCGGCCGCCGCCCGCTCCTGACGTGACGCGCCCTCCGCCGACGTAACACGCTCCTCCGCAGGCCGTACCCCGGGTCAACAGGCCCTGTGGGTACGGCTTTTCGCGTGCTCGGGTGCGGCAGGGGCCTGGTTTCCCTCCCCGCCACCTGATGATCGATTCGATTGAATTGGTCGTTTGCTCTTGACGGTGATCGGTTCCGCGCAAAATGATGTGTGCCGTTCGCCTCATCTCCCGCAGTTCGAGGTCCCGTAGGAGCCGGCCATGCCCTGTACGAACCGCCGCACCACCCGTCTCGCCCTCGCCGCGTCCGCCGTCTCACTGGCCCTGCTCACCGCCGCCTGCGGTGGCTCGGGCTCGGACGCTTCGGGCCCCGGCGACGGCAAGCCCGTCACCCTCACCTTCTGGTCGGCCACCGCGGGCGCCAAGGAGACGGCCGAGGCGTTCAACAAGACGCACTCCGGCATCCAGGTGAAGTTCTCGCTCGTCCCGGCGGGCCCCGAGGGCGTCACGAAGCTCTCCAACGCGGTCAAGGGCGGCAACGCCCCCGACATCGCCACCATGGACTACTCGGCCCTCCCCGAGTACGCCAGCGAGGGCAACCTGGAGAACCTCACCGCAAGCTCCGGCGAACTGGTGAAGAAGGAGTTCCCCGAGGCGGTCCAGTCCCTGGTCAACCTCGGCGGCTCCACCTGGGCCGTCCCCTTCGACGTGACGCCCATCCAGCTCTACTACCGCAAGGACCTCTTCAAGAAGTACGACGTCCAGGTCCCCACCACCTGGGCGGAGTACCGCAAGGCCGCGGAGAAGATCAACCAGGGCGACCCGGGTCTCACCATCACCAACTTCGGCGGCGGCGACCCCGCCCTCCTCTCCGGTCTCGCCTGGCAGGCCGGGGCCCAGTGGTACGGCACGAAGGGCGACGCCTGGAGGGTGAACATCGACGACCCCGCATCGCGGAAGGTCGCCGCCTACTGGGACGGCCTCCTCAAGGACGGCCTCGCCTCCAAAACCCCGCTCTGGGGCGAGGGCGAGACCAAGGAGCGCGCCACCGGCAAGGTCGCCACCATCATCGGCGCCGCCTGGAGCGCGGGGAACTTCCCCGTCAGCTACCCCGACAGCAAGGGCAAGTGGGGCATAGCCCCGCTCCCCACCTGGGACGGCACACCGAGCACCGGCATGTACGGCGGCACCTCCTACATCGTGCCCAAGGGCAGCAAGCACACCGAAGCGGCGGCCGAGTTCATCAAGTGGGTCACCACCGACCCCAAGGCCATGACCGCGCGCCTCAGCTCCCTCAAGACGCCCAGCAGCGCCCTGCCCGCCAACGAGGGCATGCGGGCCGCCGCGGCCAAGGAGTTCGACGGCTCCTACTTCGACGGCCAGGACGTCTACCAGCTCGCCGGTGAGGCGGCCGACACCATCCTGCCCGGCTGGACCTGGGGCCCGGTGCAGCAGCAGGTCACCTCGGCGCAGATGGCGGCCGGGGGAGACCACACCAAGATGCTGAGCGCCGGACAGGAGAAGGGCGAGAAGGCGGTCACGGACCGCGGCCTGAAGCTCGACAAATAGCCCGGCGCCCGGCCGGCGGGGCGCGTGACGGGGTCCAGCAGATCAACGGTTCCCACCGCCCCGCCCCCGGCGCCCGCCTCTCCCCGCCCGCCCAACCTGCCGAAGGAGCACCAGGTGGCAGCCCCCCTCACCCGGCCGGCCAAGACCCCTCCACGCCGGACCGCACCGCCGCCGGACGGCCCCGCCGCACCGAGAATCCCGGGCGCCCGGCGCGGACAACGCCGGGCCGTGGCCCTGTTCATGGTGCCGTTCTTCGCGCTGTTCACCGCAGTCACCGTCCTGCCGATGCTGTACGCGGCCTGGATGAGCCTCTTCCGCGAGGAGTCCTCCGGACTCGGATTCGGCGGCACCGAACGGGTCTTCGCCGGGTTCGGCAACTTCGCCGAGGCCCTCGGCGACGAGGCGTTCCTCCGCTCCTTCGGAAACATCGCGCTCTACTGCGTCCTGTACATCCCCGCCATGGTCGGCGGCGCCCTCATCCTCGCCCTGCTCGTCGACTCGACCATGGCCCGGGCCCGCCGCTTCTTCCAGATCGCCTACTTCCTGCCGCACGCGGTACCGGGCCTGATCGCCTCGCTCATCTGGCTCTACCTCTACACGCCGGGGCTCAGCCCGATCACCGAAGTGCTCGACACCCTCGGCGCGGACTGGAACTTCTTCGGCCAGGACGAGGCGATCTACTCCGTCGTCAACATCTCCGCCTGGCAGTGGACCGGCTACAACATGATCATCTTCTACGCGGGGCTCCAGGCGGTCCCGCGCGAGGTCCTGGAGGCCGCGACCGTCGACGGCTCCGGCGCCCTGCGCACCGCGTTCCAGATCAAGGTCCCGATGATCCGGCCCACCGTCGTCCTGACCCTCCTCTTCACCTGCGTCGGCGCCATCCAGCTCTTCGACGCCCCCAAACTCGTCCAGCTCCGCGCCAACACCATGGGCGAGGACTGGTCGCCGACCATGTTCATCTACACCGCGGCTTTCAAGGGCCACGACTACGGCCTGGCCGCCGCGAGCTCCCTGATCCTCGCCCTCGTCGCCGGCCTGCTGTCCTTCGTCGTCACCAAGCTCGGCAACCGGTGGAAGGCCTCATGAGCACCCAGACAGCCACCCCCGACGCGCCCCCGGCCCCCACGCCCCGCACCAAGGCCGGACGCCGGCCCTCGCCCCCGCCCGCCCGGCGCATCCGGGGGCTCACCTCACGGGTCATGGTCAACGGCATCCTGGCCGTCGTCGCCGTCTACACCCTCATGCCGCTCACCTGGCTGCTCATCGCCGCCACCAAGAACTACCGCGACCTCTTCGCGACCAACCCCTTCAGCCTCGGCGACTTCCACCTCCTGTCCAACCTGAACGCCCTCTTCGCGTACAACGACGGGCTGTACGGCCGCTGGCTGCTCAACAGCCTCCTCTACACCCTGGTCGCGGCCGTCCTCTCCACCCTGGTCTCCGTCGCGTGCGGCTACGCCTTCGACAAGTACGTCTTCCCGGGCAAGGAGAAGCTGTTCGGCGTCGTCCTCGTCGGCGTCCTGATCCCCTCCACCGTCGTCCAGCTCCCGCTGTACCTGATGGCCTCGGAGCTCGGCCTCGTCGACACCTACTGGGCCGTGCTGATCCCCAGCCTCGTCAACCCGTTCGGCGTCTACCTGGCCCGCGTCTTCTCCGAGGGGTACGTACCGGGCGAGGTCCTGGAAGCCGCCCGCGTCGACGGGGCGGGGGAGCTCCAGACCTTCACCAAGGTCGCCCTGCCGATGCTCGCGCCCGGCTTCGTGACCATCTTCCTGTTCTCGTTCACCGCCAACTGGAACAACTTCTACGGCGCGCTGATGATGCTCAACGACGAGCGGCTCTACCCCGTCAACCTGGGCCTGTTCATGTGGAACCAGAACGTCTACCAGCAGCCCGAGCTGTACCCCCTGGTCATCATCGGCTCCCTGGTGGCCGTCGTCCCGCTGATCGTCGCCTTCCTCTGCCTGCAGCGCTTCTGGCGCTCGGGCCTCACCGCAGGAGCCGTCAAGTGAGCAGCCCCGCCGCGTCCCTCCGCCCGCGCCCCCGCACTGTGCTGGCGATGAGCGCGGAGACCCGCGACGCGATCCTCCGCCCGGAAGCCCTGGAGCGCCTCGCCCGGATCGCTGACGTACGACCAGGCCTCCTCGTCACCGACTTCGGCGCCGACGACCCGGACCAGCGCGCCGCACTGCGGGACACCGAGGCCCTCCTCACCGGCTGGGGCTGCCCGCGCCTGGACGCCGCCGCCCTGAGCGCCATGCCCCGGCTGCGGACCGTCGTGCACGCGGCGGGCTCCGTGAAGCACCACATCACCCAGGACGTCTGGGACCGGGGCATCACCGTCTCCACGGCCGCCACGGCCAACGCCCTGCCGGTCGCGGAGTACACGGTCGCCGCGATCCTCTTCGCCAACAAGCACGTCCTGGAGAGCGCCCGCGTCTACCGGGAGACGAAGAGCCGGGTCAACCTCCTCCGTGAGTTCCCGGCCATCGGCAACTACCGCCGCACGGTCGGCATCGTCGGCGCCTCCCGCATCGGCCGCCGCGTCGCCGAACTGCTGCGCCCCTTCGACCTGCGCCTCCTCGTGCACGACCCGTACCTGGACGACGACACCGCCCAGGCCCTCGGCGCCGAGCGCACCGACCTGGACACGCTGGCCGCACAGAGCGACGTGGTCACCATCCACGCCCCCGAACTCCCGCAGACCCGCCACCTGTTCGACGCCGGACGGCTCGCCCTCATGCGGGACGGCGCGACGCTGGTGAACACGGCGCGCGGCTCCCTGGTCGACACCGACGCCCTGGTCAAGGAGGTGGTCACCGGCCGGCTCAACGCCGTACTCGACCACACCGAACCCGAGGTGCTGCCCGCGGACTCACCGCTGTACGAGCTGCCGAACGTCCTGCTCACCCCGCACATCGCCGGCTCCCAGGGCGGCGAACTCCACCGGCTGGCCGACGCCGCCGTCGACGAGCTGGAGCGGTACGCACATGGGCTGCCGTTCGCCCACGCGGTGGACCCCCGTACCCTCCACCAGCAGGCATGACCCCGCACCCGTACCTCTCCGCACCGCTCTCCCGGAAGGCCCGCCATGTCCCGCGCCCGCCGTGTGCTCGTCGTCGGCATCGACGGAGTACGCCTCGACACGCTCGGCCGTGTCCCCACCCCGCACCTCGATACGGTCGCCGACGCCGGGTTCCTGGCCCCCGTCACGATCGACGAGGCCACCCCCACCATGTCCGGCCCGTGCTGGGCCACCATCGCCACCGGCGTACGCGTCACCAAGCACGCTGTGTGGAGCAACGACTTCAGCGGCCACCGCCTCGGCGTCTTCCCGGACTTCACCACCCGGCTGGCCCGCCAGGACGGCCGCAGCACCTATGTCGCGGCAGCCTGGGAGCCGCTGGTCACCGTGGCCGACGGCGGCCCCATGTTCCGCCGCCCGACCCGGCTCACCCACCATGCCCCGGCCGACGACTCCCCGCAGGCCTGGGAGGACGCGGATGAGGCGACCGTGCGCGACGCCGTCGCCGTCCTGACCAACGAGGACCCCGAGGCCTCCTTCGTCTACCTCGGCGCCCCCGACGAGACCGCCCACCACCTGGGCTGCGGCGCCGCGTACGAGCAGGCCGTCGCCACCGCCGACCGCCGCCTGGGCCGCCTCCTCGCCGCGCTGCGCAACCGCCCGACGTACGACGGGGAGGCCTGGACCGTCCTCGTCGTCACGGACCATGGGCACCGGGACGAGGGCGGTCACGGTGGGGACAGCGAGGTGGAACGCACGGCGTGGCTGGCCTGTGCGGGCCCGGACATCCCGGCGGGCGCCCGGCCCGCACGCCCGGTCCGGCACGAGGACGTCGCGGCCCAGGTGTACGCCGCGCTCGACCGGACCCCCGACTCGCACTGGACCCTCGACGGCACGGCCGTACCGATGCAGCCGAAGGCGGTGCAGGCAGTGCAGGCGGTGCTGAGCGCCCGGCAGGGCTCATAGGCGCAAGGAGTGACGGGAGGGGGCGGGGCACGGAGCCCCGCCCCCTCCCTCCTTGTTCTTACGCCGCTTTCGCGGAAGGCTCGGACAGCACCGCCATCAGCCGGCTCACCGTCCGGGCCATCGCCTCCCGGCCCCGGGCGAGATACGCGCGGGGATCGACGCCCCGCTCGTCCTGCGCGAGGCGCTCCCGTATCGCACCGGTCATCGCGATGTTCAGCGCGGTGCCGATGTTGACCTTGACGATCCCCCCGGCCACGGCCCGCGCCAGCTCCTCGTCCGAGGCGCCCGACGAGCCGTGCAGCACCAGCGGAACCGGCACGGCCGTACGGAGCCGCGCCAGCAGGCCGTGGTCGATCCGGGCGTCCCGCGAGGTCATGGCGTGCGAGGTGCCCACCGCCACGGCCAGCGCGTCCACCCCGGTGGCGGCGACGAAGGCGAGCGCCTCCTCCGGCTCCGTACGGGCACCGGGCGCATGGGCGTCCAGCGGAGCCTCCCCGTTCTTGCCGCCGACCTGGCCGAGCTCGGCCTCCAGCCAGAGCCCGTTCCCGTGCGCCCAGACGACGGCGGCGCGGGTGGCCACCAGGTTCTCCGCGTACGGCAGCCGGGCGGCGTCGAACATGGCCGAGCTGAACCCGCACTCCGCCGCCTGGTGCAGCAGCTCGGGGGAGTGGACATGGTCGAGATGGAGGGCGACCGGGACACCGGCCGCCCGGGCCGTCTCGTGGGCGGCACGGGCCAGGGGGCGCAGCCGGCCGCCGTGGTACTTGACCGCGTTCTCGCTGATCTGGAGGATCACCGGTGCCCGGGCGGCCTCCGCTCCCTCGACGATCGCTTCCGCGTGCTCCAAGGTGATGACGTTGAACGCGGCGACCGCACCGCGCCGGGCTTCGGCTTCGGCGATCAGCTCGCCGGTGGCGGCGATGGGCATGGCAACTCCGGGGTGAGGTCCGGCGGGTAGTGGTGAGGGCCCGTCAGAGGGGGGACCGTCAGGGGGTGCTGAGGATGACCGAGCGCGTCAGGTGGCGCGGCCGGTCCGGATCGAGGCCGCGCACATCCGCGATGGCCAGGGCGAGTCGCTGCACCCGGACCAGCTCCGCCAGCGGGTCGAGGCCGCCGGCCACCCAGCAGGCCCCGGTCGCGTGGACCTCGTCGGAGAGCCCGGCGGGGGCGTCACCGAGCATCCAGGTGGCCGTGGAGCGCGTGGAGATGCTGATCGGGCCGTGCCGGTACTCCATCGCCGGATACGCCTCGGTCCAGGCGAGCGCCGCCTCGCGCATCTTGAGCGCCGCCTCGTTGGCGAGCCCCACGCTCCAGCCCCGCCCGAGGAAGGTGAACTGACCGCACTCCACGAGCCCGGCAGGCAGCGGCTCGGCGAGCGCGACCTGCGCGTCCTCCACGACCGCTTCGCTGTGCAGGCCCAGATGGGCGCGGAGCAGAGTCAGGGCCGAGGTCGCGAACCGCGTCTGCACGACGGACTTCTCATCGGCGAAGTCGAGGACCACCGTGTCGTCGGCCAGCGCCGCCATGGGCGTGTCCGGATCCCCGATGACCACGGTCCGCCGCGTGGTGCCCCGGGCCTGTTCGAGCAGGCCGAGCACCTCGGTCGTGGTGCCGGAACGGCTCAGCGCCACGATCCGGTCGTAGCGGCGGCCCGCGGGGAACTCCGACGCGGCGAAGGCGTCGGTCTCGCCCTGACCGCTGCCCTCACGGAGGGCCGCGTACGCCTGGGCCATGAAGTACGAGGTGCCGCAGCCGACGACGGCGATGCGCTCGCCCGCCGCGGGGAGCTCCCCCGAGAGCCCGGCCGCCAGGTCCGCTGCCCTCTGCCAGCAGCCGGGCTGACTGGCCAGCTCCCGTGCCACATGCGTCATCTGATCTCCCCATCCCACGCGTGATGCTCGAATCTGCATTTTAGGCGCGCGTTTCGAGCATTATCAAGCATGGGTCATGAGGTGGGTGCACTTGCGTGACGGGCGCAGAACGAAAACGCCCCCCGGACGGACCGGGGGGCGTGATGGACGGGAGGCAGGGAGGGGTCAGCGCAGCGCCGGGGGCAGCGCCTCGCGGTGGATGATGCCCAGCCGCTGGGTGGCGCGGGTCAGCGCCACGTACAGATCGCTCGTCCCGTACCGGCCGGGCTCCACGACCAGCACATGGTCGAACTCCAGCCCCTTGGCCTGCCGGGGATCGAGCAGCACCACCGACCGCGTGAGGTCGGGCTCGGCGCCCGCCGTGAGCCCCTCCAGGGGCGCCGCGATCTCTTCGTGCAGCTCACGCGGGGCGATCACCGCGAGGCGCCCCTCCTGGGGCGTCGACTCCGCGACGGACTTCGCCACCGCGCCCGCCAGGTCCTCACCGGCATCCAGCGTCCACGGCTCCTCGCCGGTGGACCGCACCGAACCGGGCGCCACGAAGGCGGGGTTCCGCTCCCGTACGACACGGGCGGCCAGCTCCATGATCTCGGCGGGCGTACGGTAGTTGACCCCGAGCGTCACATGCTCGAAGCGGTCACCCACGTACGGGTCGAGGATCTTCTCCCAGGAACCGACACCGGCCTCCTCGGACGTCTGGGCCGGATCGCCGACCAGGGTCAGCGAACGCGTCGGCGACCGGCGCATCAGCAGCCGCCACGCCATCGGCGACAGCTCCTGCGCCTCGTCCACGATGATGTGCCCGAACGCCCAGGTCCGGTCGGCGGCGGCCCGCTCGGCGGCGCTGCGGTGGTCGGTCTCCTCGTGCCGCTCCGCCATGCGCTCGGCGTCGATGATGTCGTGGGCGGCGAGCACCTCGGACTCCTCGTCCTCGAACTCGTACGTCTCCGAACCCCGCGACAGCTCCAACAGCCCCTGCGCGTAGGCGATCCGCTCCTGCCGCTCGGCCTCGGCGGCGGCCCGCTCGGCGCTGTCGTCGACCCCGAGCAGCTCGGCCGCCTCGTCCAGCAGCGGTACGTCGGCGGGGGTCCACGCCTGGTCGGTGGCCGCCCGCCGCAGCGCGTCGGCGTCCGCGTCCGGTACGTACACGGGGTCGGCCAGATACCCGGCGAGGAACTCCTGCGGGGTGAGCGCGGGCCACAGCGACTCGATGGCCTCGTGCACCTCCCCGCTCATCGCGACGGCCTTGCCGAGCTGCGCGATGTCGTCCGGCCCGAGGAAGTTGGGCCCGCCGTACGGGTCGGCGCCGATGCGCTCGGTGAGCTGCGCGGTCAGGGCGTCGATGATTCGGAAGGCGAAGTGCGGGCGGGCCAGATTGTGCGGCAGCAGGGTGTCCCGGGCCGCCTGCCGGGCCTCGTAGGCGATCTCCCAGTCGATGATCAGCTCCCCGTCGTCGTGCGGGATGACCAACGGGGCGCCCGGCTCGGGCAGTTGCTGCCGGTCGCGTACGGCGAGTGCGAGCGCCTCGGCCATCTGCGCGCCGCCCTTGACGGCGGCGGCGCGGGGTGTGTCGGTGCCGGTGGCGTGGACGCCGGGGAAGAGTTCGGCCTGGGTGGCGAGCAGGACGCCGGTCTCGCCGAGCGCGGGCAGCACCTCCGCGATGTAGCTGAGGAAGGCCGGGTTGGGCCCGACGATCAGCACGGCGCGCTTGGCCAGCACCTCGCGGTGCTCGTACAGGAGGAAGGCGGCCCGGTGCAGCGCGACCGCCGTCTTTCCGGTGCCGGGCCCGCCCTCGACGACGAGGACCCCGCGGTGCGGGGCGCGGATGATGCGGTCCTGCTCGGCCTGGATGGTCCGTACGATGTCGCCCATCCGTCCGGTGCGGGCGGAATTCAGCGCGGCCAGCAGAACGGTGTCGCCGTTCGGGTCCTCGAAACCGGTGCGGTGCTCGTCCCCGAGGTCGAGGATCTCGTCGTGCAGTTCGGTGACCGTGCGCCCCTCGGTGGTGATGTGCCGGCGCCGCCGCAGCCCCATCGGCACATGCCCGGTGGCGAGATAGAAGGGCCGCGCGACCGGCGCGCGCCAGTCGATCAGAAGAGGCGTGTGCTCGGTGTCGTCCTCGCGGATGCCGATACGGCCGATATGGTGCGCGGCCCCGTCCGAAAGATCGATGCGTCCGAAACAGAGCGAGCCGTCCACCGCGTTGAGCGCGGCGAGCAGACCCGAGCGCTCCGCGACGAGCACATCGCGCTCCAGCCGGGCCTGGAGCCCGGTCCCGACCGGCGTCAGCGCCTCCTCGACGTCCTGGGCCGCCACCCCGCGCAGCTCGTCGACCCGCGCGTGAACACGGTCGATGAATTCCTGCTCTTCCTGCAATTCGACGGCTTCCCGGTTTGACAAAACGGCTCCCTGCCGGATATGGTTCTTCTTATAAGGCCTCCGTGTGGGGCCTTTCTGCGTGAACACAGAAGAACCGAATATACGCGAGGAAATCCCCGGTACGCAATTGCGGACCGGTTTTTTTATGCCCCCGCCCGGACGTCTGCACGCCCCGCCCGCACGTCTGGGGAGTGCCGCACGGGGCGTTACGGCCGTCCAGGTGTATTGCCCCCGGACCGAGCGTGTCCGCCCCGCGGCCGCACCTGCCGTGCGTAATGGTTGGGGCTCGACACCATCCGTTACGCATTTGCTGAGAAGGAGCACCCATGCTTCGTCGTATCGCCTTCACTCTTGCGACCGTCGCCGCGGCCGGCCTCGTGGCGGCCACGCCCGCCGTCGCCGACGGCGGCTGGGAGGGCGGAAAGGCAGGCGCCGGCTACCAGGCGATCGAGGGGCACCGCGGAAGCGCCGAGTACACCAACCTCGGTGGCCCGTACGGGATCACCTACGCCAACGAGAACCGCGAGCACTTCGCGGCCGAGCGCGGCTACTGGTACGCCCAGTACCTTCAGGGCCACTGAGCCACCGGCAGCAGACAGGGCCCGCCCCTTCGAGGGCGGGCCCTGTCCCCGTTTCCGGGACCGTTTCCGGACCGTTCGCGGGGCTGCCCGCGGCTCAGACGGTGCCGAGGTCCGAACTCAGCCAGTGCTCGGGCCGCAGATGGATCACCACCTGCTCGCCGTGTGCCTTCCAGGCGAAGTCCACGTAGCCGTCGACCTTCTCCGGGGCCAGATAGCGGGACGCCATCTCGACCAGCTGCTCGCGGGTCGCGGGGAGCGTCGAGACGACCGGGCCCTCGACGGACACGTAGCGGATGGTCGGTGCGACCCGCTCGACCATCAGGGAGAACCGCCCCGCGGCGGCGATCAGCCGGCCCTTGCGGGAGTCGCGCCCCGTCATGATCCAGAGGTCACCGCCGGGTTCGTACTGGTACCAGATCGGCACGGCGAGCGGTGCGCGGCCCTCCTCCGCCGCGTCCACGGCCAGCGCGGCGATATGCGGTTCGGCCAGGAACTGTTCACGCTCGTCACGGGTCAGAGCCACGGGGCACTCCTTCATCGACGGGTAGTCAGATATCCCAGGATGCCGCACTATTCGCGGATTTGGCCGCCATGGCCCGGGCGTCGCGGGTCGCCTCAGCCTGAGCGTCAGCCTCAGTGTCGCGGGTCGTCCCGGAAGGAAACGGGCCCGGCCGGGTCAGACATCCTGGCTTCTCCGCAGCTCCTCCACGGCGACCCTGGCCACCGCGCCGATCACCGCGTCGGCGCGCGGGAGCTTGGTGTCGGCGCGGGCGGCCTGGGTGAACACCACGGCCGTGTAGACGCTGCCGTCCGCCAGTTCCACCACCCCCGCCTCGTGGCGCATCGAGCCGAACGTGCCGGTCTTGCCGTAGACCGTCACATCGTCGTACGGGAACCCGGAGGCGAGGCGGTGGGCCCACGCCTGGGTGCCCATCACCGCGCGCATGAACGAGCAGCTCTCCGGCGACGCGGCCTCGTCCGTCCAGATCGCCCGGAGCAGCCGGGCCATGTCGGCCGGTGTGGAGGACGCCTTGTACGCGGGGTCGTAGACGTCCGGCGGTACGACGGTGTCGTTGTCCGCGACCCGCGCCATGGCGGCGTCCAGCGACCCGGCGCCCGTATCGGTGACCAGCCGGTCGAACGTGTTGACCACCCCTCCGTGGATCCGGGTGTGCGGCAGACCGAGCTCGGCGCACACCCGGTCGACGGCCCCGGGACCGACCGCACGCAGAACCGCGTGGGCGGCTGTGTTGTCGGAGACGCTCATCATCTGGACGACCAGATCGCGCAGGGACATGGTGACCGGGTCGCGGAGGAGGGAGATGCCCGTGGGGCCGGGAACCCGGTCGGCGGCCTCCAGCGTGAGCCGGTGGCGCGGGTCGACCAGCCCCGCGTCGGCCAGCCGCCAGAAGGCGGCCATGAGCGGCACCTTGTAGACGGAGCCCATCGGCACCTGCTCGTCCGGGCCGACGACCACCCGGGCCGAGGGGCGGTCCAGCTCCGCCACGTGCAGCCAGCCCCGGACGCCCGCGTCGTCGAAGAGGGAGCGGATGGTCCGCTCGACCCCGCCGCCTCGCCGCGAGCCGTTCACCGGGCCGCCTGACGTGCGAGGACGTCCTCCAGCAACTGCGCGGTTGCCGCAGGGTCTTCCGAACCGGAGCCGGAGCCGGAGCCGGAACCAGAATCGGAACCAGAGCCGGAACCAGAGCTGGAACCCGAACCGGATCCGGAACCGAAGCCCCAGCCGGTCCGCCGGGGGTTCCAGACGACCCGCAGCCGCAGGGGGAGCGGAGGGTCGGTCGCCCGCCGTCGCTCGACCTGCGAGGCCATCAGCCCTTCGTCCGCCGTGACCAGGACCGCCTGGCCCGCCGCCACCAGCGCCAGCCCGGCCCGTTCATCGGCGACCACCACCGTCTCCACGCGGCGCCCCCGGCTCGCCAGCGTGTCGACGAACAGGTCATGGGCGGCGGGCGCCTCGCCCCGGGGACGTACGGCCACGGGCAGTTGCCAGGGCGCCGTACCGCCAGCCTCCGCCGACCGGGCTGGGGCGAGGATCCAGGTCGGCAGGAGGACCACTTGCCCGGCGGCGAGCCCGTGCAGGACGGCGGGGTGCCGGACCACGGCCAGATCGAGGCGGCCCGACGCGACCTCGGAGAGCAGGGTCGCGGTGGGCGCCGTCACCGTGCTGATCCGGGTCCGGTCACCGGAGCGGACCGGGGCGGCCGCCACATCGGCCGCGAGGGGCGCCGGCACCTCGGGGGCCAGCCCCAGCCGCAGGCGCCGGCCGTCCGCGTGCTCGCGGGCACCGGTTTCCCGCAGCTCCGCCAGGGCGGCGAGGGCCCGGCGGGCGTGCGGGAGCAGCAGAGCACCCTCCTCGGTGAGGAACACCCCGCGCTCCCGCTCGAACAGGCGGACACCGAGCAGCGCCTCCAGTCGGCGCAGCCCCTGGGAGAGCGGCGGCTGCGTGATCCCCACCCGTTGGGCGGCGGCGCCGAAATGCTCCTCCTCCGCCAACGCGATGAAGATTTCCAGGTGCCGTTCGGTCAGCACTGCACCTCCCTGGCATGCGGTGATACGGCTTCTGAATCACCCCGATGCCAAGATCGTATTCGACATGCGGACCGGCGGCGGGCTTGACTCCCCAAGAGCCCGACCACACGGCCCCGGCCCCGGCGCCACAGCCGTGCGCCCGGCCGGGCCCGTGTGCCGCACGATCACCGTAGAGAAGGGGTTTTCTGCCGTGCCGACCCGTACACCCGCCCATCTCCCACGCCGTTCCGCGCTCGCCGCACTGGCTGCCGTCGCCGTGCTCCCGCTCACCGGCACCGGCTGCTCGACGGCCGAGCGGGACACCGCGTCCCCACGCCCGGCCGAGGGGACGAGCGGTCCGGGAGGGCCGGGCGGTTCGGGCCCCGCGCCCACGCCATCGGCCTCGACCCTGCCCCGTACGGACCGCGACTTCGCCGAACTGGAGCGGAAGTTCGACGCCCGCCTCGGCGTGTACGCGGTCGACACGGGCGACGGCCGGACCGTGGCCCACCGCGCCGACGAGCGGTTCGCCTACGCCTCCACCTTCAAGGCCCTGCTCGCCGGGGCCGTACTGGCCAAGAACAGCCTTCCGCAGATGGAGCGCCGCGTGCGGTACGGCAAGGAGGACCTCGTCACCTACTCGCCCATCGTGGAACAGCACGTCGACACCGGCATGACCCTGCGCGAACTGTGCGATGCCGCCGTCCGCTACAGCGACAACACCGCGGGCAACCTCCTCTTCCGCCAACTGGGCGGCCCCCGCGGCCTCCAGGACGCCCTGCGCGGAATCGGGGACCGCGTCACCCGCTGCGACCGCTACGAAGTCGCCCTCAACGAGGCGATCCCCGGCGACCTCCGCGACACCAGCACACCCCGGGCCCTGGCCACGGACCTGCGTGCGTACGTTCTCGGCTCCGCCCTCCCCGCCGAGAAGCAGGCCGTCCTCACCGACTGGCTGAAGCGCAACACCACCGGCGACGACGCCATCCGCGCGGGCACGCCCCGGGGCTGGGAGGTCGGGGACAAGACCGGGGCCGCCGACTACGGCACCCGTAACGACATCGCCATCGTCTGGCCCCCGGGCGCCGCCCCGATCGCGCTCGCCGTCCTCTCCAGCCGGGACGCCAAGAACGCCGAACGTGACGACGCCCTGCTCGCCGGGGCCGCGCGGGTCGCCCTCGGCGCGTTCGCCCGGTAGGGCGCTGCCGCGCGGGCCGTACGGGGGCGGCTCAGCTGCGGATCCCCGCCGCCCGCAGCCGCGCCCGTACCGCCTCCCACGAGGGGTCCGCCGGAGTGAGGCGGTCCTCGCCCACGCGTGTGTCCTTGAAGCCGCTGGACGTGGTGACGCACACCACCGGACCCTCGACGGTCTCGTCGTCCGGCAGCGTGCGCAGTCCGGCGAGACCCGCCGCGGACGACAGCTCCACCCACAGGCCCTGCCCGGCGAGTTCCGCCTGCGCGCGGTGCATCGCCTCGTCGTCGACGGTCAGCGCGCGCCCTGCGCTGCCGGTGAGCGCGCGCACCCCGCGGTAGCTGTTCACGGGGCAGCTGATGCCGTACGCCTCCGTGTCCGCCACATCGACCCAGGTGGCGGGGAGACCCTGCCGCAGGGCCGCCGCGAGCGGGCCGCCGGCGGCCGGTTCGCAGCTGAACAGGCGCGGAACGCCGGAGACGAGGCCCAGGCGGTGAAGCTCCGCGAACCCCTTCCAGATGCCGAAGAGCAACTCGCCGTAGCCGGTGGGCACGAACACCGCGCCCGGCTCCCCGAGATCGGCCGCGATCTCGTACGCGACCGTCTTGTAGCCCTCGGCCCCGAAGGCGTGCCCGGTGTGGAACGGCGTGAGGTTGCTGACCGGGTGGAAGCCGAACTCCTCGGCGATCCGTTCGGTCAGCGGCCAGCGCTCCGCAACCGCGACGGGCAGCACCACCGCCCCGTACGCGCTGAGGAACGAGGCGACGGCGGGCGGCAGTTCGGACGAACCGAGCACCACACAGCGCAGCCCGGCCCGCGCCGCGTACGCCGCCGCGGAGGCGCCGTGGTTGCCCGAGGAGGCCACGACCACGCCCGGAGCGCCGGAGGCCAGGGCGGCGCTCACCGTGCAGCGGTTGAGCCGGTCCTTGTGGCTCCACGTGGGGTTGCGTGACTCGTCCTTGACGTACACGCCGTCGCCGATCTCGACCAGCGGCGTTCCGCCCTCACCCAGTCCGGGTGCGTCCAGCGGCGGCAGCAGCGGAGCCCAGCGGTCCAGGCCCGAGCGGGGACGCCCCTGTCCGGTGAGGAAGTCGGGCGGTACGCGTGTGTAGTCGTAGTCGATCTCCACGGGGTACGACATGGTGTCCGAGCTGGTCTGCGGGCAGCCGCGCGTCAGCGGCGGCCACAGCGGATAGCGGATGTCCGGGTCGCCGAGGGAACGCTGAGCGGTGGCCAGGGAGGTCGAAGTCGAAGCCATGGTCATGGTTGTGGATTGTAGGAACCGGCAAGGCTTACGTTTCACCCCCGCTGTCCCTGCTAACCCCGTCACCCCCGCCACCCCTGTCATCCCCGTCATCCCGTCATTTCTGTTATCCCCGTCATCCCTGTCATTTCTGGAACGCCCTCTCCGGGATCTGCCGGACCGTATCCGCATCGATGGTGTGGGTGAGCAGATGGAGCGGTGCGGCGCGCGTTCCGGTGGCTTCCGCCGCGTCCCAGTAGGCCAGGCCGGTGGACGCACCGACCGGGCCGAGCACGAGCGGTACGTCCGTTCCGGAGGCGTGGAGCAGGGACTCCAGCCGGCAGGACGCGATGGTGTCCGGGAGCGAGGGCTGCGCGAGGTAACCGGCCACCGCGGCCGCCGGCAGCCCTTCGGCCACGTGCCGTTCGACGGCCCCGATGTCCAGCAGCCCGCCGCCGACCACCAGCACGTCCTTCGCCCGGCCCATCCGGCCGATCGCGCGAGCCGTGTCGAAGCAGTGCGGGAACGAGTCGTCGACCACCGTCGTACCCGGTTCCAGGCGGTCGACGTCGAGGAGAGTGCCGCCGCCGCTGACCGCCGCGACGATCAGCCGGGCTCCGTACACCGGGTCGGGGAGGCCCCGGTCCGATTCGAGTACGTCGACGGCATCGGCGAGCCCGTGTTCGCGGAGGCGTTCGGCGAGTTCCTTGAGGCGTGGGCGGCTGCCCGGTACGTCGCAGAGCAGGAGCCGCGCGGGCGGACTGGGGGCCCGGCTCAGCAGCAGCTCCAGCGAGGAGGAGCCGATCGAGCCGAGTCCCACGAACGCGACGGTGAGGTCCCCCAGTTCCTGCCGGGTGGCGTCGAGTGCGGCGTGGACGGTCTTGACGACGGAGACGACGGTCGCCGCGTGGCCGGTCGTGACGGCGATGGTGTTCCTGGTCGTACCGGAGGTGTTGATGGCGGCGGCACGTCGGACGTCGAATCCGTAGCCGGTGAGTGAGGGGATCATGCCGGCGAGGGAGACGGACCGGGCACCGAGGGACGCGGCGAGGTCCATGCCACGGACGGTGTGCTCCAGGAGGGTGTCCCCGGGGGCCAGTTCGTCCGCGAAGAGCGGGGCGCAGACGAAGCCGGAACGCCCCAGCGGTGTGCTCAGGGTTTCCAGGAGCCGTGGGCGCCCGTCGGGGAAGAGCAGGGTCCGCAGCTCTTGCCGGGGGAGCGCCGCCTCCGGCAGCCGTGCCAGCCGGGCGAGGTGGGCCGGGGACGGCAGGTAGCCGATGAGGGCGGCGTCCATGCGCTGTTCCTGCCGGGAACCGCTCGGCCTCGGCACGGTCCGGCTCCCGGTGCGGCGCTCCGGGGCTGACACGGCCGGGACGGGAGAGTCCACCGCGTGCGCCAAACCGTCGCGCACTCCCTCCGCCAACACGGCCAGCCCCTCCGGGGTGAACGCCGCCGCCGAGGCCCGGAAGGTGAGCCGCAGCCGACCAGCGTCCAGGCCCACCGCCAGGAATACATCCGTACCGACCGGAGGAGGCGTGTACTCGCTGTCGCCGCTGTCGCCGCTGTCGCCGTCCTCGCGGCCGACCGTCAGCGTCTGCCCGCTTTCCGGTCCCAGGGCCGAGAAGTCCAGGTAGGTGAAGAAGAACTGCGAGGCCAGCGGCAGCCCACTGGGCAGCACCGGCACGGGACCGTCGTGGACCTGCGCGGCCATGGCGTCGGCCGCGACGCGCCGCAGATCGTCCTCGAAGCCCGCGGCGGAGGGCCGCCCGGACCCCGGAGCGGCCGGCCGCAGGGGCACAGCCGTGGCGTAGGGGCCGAACACCCGGTGCGCGTCCGGCAGGGAGGGGTCCCTGCCGCTCACAGCGAGACCGAGCACCAGGTCGGCCTGACCCGTCGCCGTCACGAGCGCCCGGTAGTAGGCGGTGAGCACGGGGGCGTAGAGGGTGGCGTCGGCACGGGAGGCGAGGGTACGGAGCTCCGCCACCTGACCGGCCTCGATCGTGAACCCGTAGATGTGGAAAGGCATGTGACGGCCCGTCTGCACCTGCTCACTCCCGCCGCCCGCACCACCCAGCACCGGCAGACGGTACGGCGCACTCAGCCGCGCCCACCGGTCGTCGTCGCCCGGTTGCCGCGTAACGGCACCTGAGCGAGGGCCTCTTGAGGCGGCCGACTTCTCCCGTACGGCGAGACGGGCGGCGTGGTCGCGGAAGGTGCCGAGCAGCGGGGCCAGGGCCGGTTCCTCGCCCCGGGACAGCGCGTCGTAGACCGTCGTCAGCTCCCGTATCAGCAGCGCCGCGCTGTAGCCGTCGCCGATGATGTGGTGGGCGTGGACCACGAGGACGTGGTCGTCGGGTGCGAGGGTGAGCACCCGCAGACGCAGCAACGGCCAGGCCCAGGGCTCGAAGCGGCGCGCGCGTTCGGCGGAGACCCGGTCCTCCAGGTCGTGCGGGTCGGCGAGGGTCTCGAAGTCGACCGGCAGACGCAGTGACGGCGGGAGTTCCTGCTGGACCGCCGGTCGTGCCCCGGCGGGGAAGACGGTGCGCAGCATGGGATGACGGGCGACGAGGGCGTCCACCGCGCTCTGGAAGCGGGCGGTGTCGAGCGGCCCGCGCAGGCGCAGCCGGGTGATCCAGGACGATGCCGTACCCGGTGCGATGGCCTCGGCCAGCAGGAAACCCCGCTGGGTGGGCGTGAGCGGGAAGGGCGTGGTCCCGGCCCCGGTCCCGGCCCCGTCAGTCACCGCTGGGCGTACGACGTCTGCCTCTCGCACCGACGGGTCGGCTGCTGCGGCGTCCACGGCGCTCGCGAGGGAAGCCAGTGTGCGGTTGCGGTAGATGACGGTCGGCCGGGGGAGGGCTCCGCCCTGCTTCTCCAGCCGGGCGAACACTTCCAGGACGAGCAGGGAGTCGCCGCCGAGGGCGAAGAAGTCGTCCTCACGGCATACGTCGTCGGTCCGGAGCAGTACGGACCAGATCCGGGCCAGCCGCACCTCGGTCGGCGTCAGAGGCGGTGTACGGGGGAAGCCGCCCGGCTCCGCAACGGACTCCTCCCCGCCCTCCGCAGGTATGCCCTCCCCGAGAGCGAGCAGCCGACGGCGGTCGATCTTGCCCGTGCCCGTGAGCGGCATCCTGTCCACCCAGGTGATGCGGGACGGCAGCATGTACGGCGGCAGCGTCTCGGCGAGATGAAGCCGGAGCGCCACGGCATCCGCACCGGACGCTCCCGGCCGGGAGGTGACGAAGGCGGCGAGACGCCCGTCCCGGAGGAGGACGACGGCCTGGGTGATGTCCGGATGGGTCTGGAGCACCGCCTCGATCTCGCCCGGCTCGACCCGGTTGCCCCGGACCTTCACCTGGTCGTCCAGGCGCCCGAGGAAGTCCAGGGTGCCGTCCCCGGAAGCCCGTACCCGGTCGCCGCTGCGGTACCAGCGCCGCCCTCGCCGGGTGGTGAACGCGGCGTCGGTCAGGGCCGGTTCACCGAGGTACCCGGGCGTCAGTCCGATCCCGGCGATGAGCAGCTCACCGGCTTCACCGGGCTGCCGGGGCTCCCCGTCGGGGCCGACGACCTCCACCTCCGTCCCGAAGACGGGTCGGCCGATGGGCAGTTGGCGTACGTGGTCACCGGGCCGGGCACGGATGATGTGGCAGGTCGTGTTGATGGTCGCCTCGGTCGGGCCGTACAGGTTGGCGATGTGCTGGCCGCTGCCGAAGAGATCGAACCAGCGGCGTACGTGGGCGGGGGACAGGGCCTCGCCGCCGACGTGGATCCACCGGAGCGCCGACAGGTCGGGCCGGGGCGCGCCGGACCGTACCCGCTCCTCGGAGGCGGTGAGAAGCTGCTCCCACAGGGTGGGTACGGAGCTCCACACGGTGATCCGGGTGCGTTCGACGTGGGCCAGCAGCAGTTTGGGGTCGCGCAGGAGGTCCCGGTCCACCGTCACCACGGTCGCGCCGACGAGCAGAGGGGCGAGGAGCTGGCGGACGGAGGCGTCGAAGCAGAGCGAAGCCGTCTGGGCGAGCCGGTCGCGCTCGTCGTACCCGAAGGTGCGGATGGCCCAGCCGAGGTAGTTCTCCATCGAACGGTAGGTGATGGGGACGGCCTTGGGACGGCCGGTGGACCCGGAGGTGAAGATGACGTAGGCGAGCGAGTCCGCGTCGACAGGGCGGTCCGGGGAGGGCGTTCCGGGGTCGGTCGGCCGCTGCGGGGCGGACTCGGGCGCATCGACGGACACCAGGGTGACGTCACCGAGGGCCTCGCCCACCGCCCGGGTGGCCGCGTGGCAGAGCACCGTACGGGCGCCCGAGCGGGCGAGCTGGTCCGCGAGGCGTGCGGCGGGGTGGCCGGAATCGAGCGGCACCCAGCCCGCACCGGCACGCAGGACGGCGACGACCGAGACGACGGCGTCGGCACCGGGCTCGGTGAGGAGCCCGACCAGACTTCCCGGGGTGACACCGGAGGCCAGGAGGCGGGCTGCCAGGGCGTGGGAGGCACGGTCGAGTTCCCCGTACGTCAGAATCCCTGTGCCCGTGCCCCTGCCTGTGCCCGTGTCGACGGCGATCGCGTCGGGGGTGGCCCGGAACCGGGCGAGCAGCCGTTCCACGATGGTGGCGAAGCCGGCCTTGTCGGCAGGGGCAGGGGCAGTGACAAGCGTGCTCAGCTCGTCGTGGAAGTCGCGGTCCAGACGGGCCACCGTCGCCGGGTCGAAGAGGCGGACGGGGAAGTTCCACGAGAAGCGCAGAGTCGTGTCGTCCTGCCAGCACAGCAGACTGAGACGGGTCGCGGGGGTGCCCGTCCCGGCCGCGGTCGGCCGTACGGTCACTGGGCACCGCCCGTCGAGGGCGGCCGGGAATCGGGCGAAGCTGAAACCGGCCGGGCTGACGGTCCGGGGCCCGGCGCCCGGGAGACCGGACGGCAGCAGCCGGGCCAGATCCAGGCTGGTGGGCGCCGCATGCCGCTCGCTCTCCAGCCAGACCCGCCCGATCCGCTCGGCCAGGGCCCACACCGACTCGTCCGGGTTGGTCGCGCACAACAGGGGCAGGGTGTCGGCCAGCGGCCCCACGAGCCGGTCCAGACCCGGCAGCCGACCGTCCCGCCGGGCACGGGCGACGTTCACCGCGATCTCACGCTGTCCGCTCCAGCGGGCCAGACAGCGGACCTGGGCGGCGAGCAGCAGGTGGAACAGGCTGACACCGTGAGCGGCGGCGCCTTCCTCCAGTGCGGTGGTCAGCGCCGGGCCGAGGGCGCTCTGATGGGCGGCCAGGGGAGCGGCCGGGAGGGCGTCGGGATCACCGTCGTACGGCAGCCGCAGTGGATCGCCCCGGCCGGTCAGTCGCTGTGACCAGTAGCGCAGGTCGGCGGCGAGGGCCGTGGCGCCTGCCGTGGAGGACCGCTCCTCGGCGGCAGCGGCCGCGTACCGCGCGAAGTCGGTCCCGAGCACGGGCAGCGGCGGCTCGCACCCGTCCTCCCGCCCATGAACGGGCTGCCCGTGGGCGAGGGCGGTGTACAGCCCCCAGAGCTCCTGGGCGAGGACGTTGAGGCTGTAACCGTCCCCGGCCGCATGGTGGATCACCAGCACGAGATGGGCCAGGTCCGGGCTCTCCCGGGCGAGGACCGCGCGTACGGGCGGTTCGGCGGACAGGTCGAACGGCCGGTTGCGCAGGGCGGTTTCGAGGTCCTCGATACGGCCGGGGCACTCCCGCACCTCGTACCAGGCGGAGAGCGGGTCGGGAGGCGCGACGTACTGCTGGGGTCCCGTCGTGCCGTTGCTGTCCCTGCGGTCCCTGCCGTCCCTGCTGTTCTCGTCCGCGCTGTCCTCGATGCGGACCCGCAACATGGTGTGCCGGGCGGCGAGTGCGGTGAGCGCGTGCCCGAGGAGTTCGCCGTCCAAGGGCCCCTGGACGGTCTGGCGGACGTAGCCGTGGGCCGGGAGGTCCGGGTGGAGCCGACTGCTGGTGTGGAGGGCCAGTTGGACCGGGGTCAGCGGGAACGGCACTCCGTCGGCGACGGGGGAGGCGGCCACCGGGGGCGCGGGTGGCGGGTCGGCCGGGGCGTCGAGGTGGGCGGCCAGTTCGCGGACGGTCCGGTACTCGAAGAAGAGCGTGGCGGGCAGTGCGGAGCCCAGCTCCCGTTCGAGCTGCCGTACGAGGTCGACTGCGGCGAGCGAGTCGAGCCCCAGGGAGAGGAACGGCTCGTCGTCGGGGATCTCGGCGGGAGGCAGCCGGAGTGCGTCGGCCAGGAGCCGACGCAACAATGCGGCGGTGTCTGTTTCTGGCCCCGGCCCCGGCCCTGGCCCCGTCCTTGGACGCGTACCGATGCCGGTGGTCCGCACGTTCGTGGGCGTGGGCGTGGGCGTGGGCGTGGACGAGGGCGTTGGCGCCAGGTCATCCGGAGACGGGGGTGACAGATCGGCGAGCAGCAACTGCGGTGCGTCGACCGCCCAAGCCGTACGGAGCGCCGCCAGCGCGGAAGCCGTGGCGACCGGTCGGCTTCCAGCCTGCTGTACGGGGGCGGAGCCCGGCGCAGCCCCCGTACCGAGTGCGGCGGCCATGCCCGTCCCGGCGAACGCGGCGAGGTTCACGGACTGCCACGGCTGCCCCGCCCGTCGCTCGGACGCGGCGAACGCGTCGAGAAAGGCGTTGGCACCGGCGTAATCGCCCAGGGCGCCCGCCAGACCGGGGAGCAGGGCGGAGACCGAGGAGAACGCCACACAGACCGCCGGGCGGAGCCCGTGCCGTCGCAGCCCCAGGGAGAGCAGCAGAGTGCCCCGGGTCTTGGCGGCCAGGACCTCGGCGGTGTCCTCCGCGCTTCTTTTCCGCAGCGTGCCGGGGCGAACGACCCCCGCCGCATGGAACAGAGCGTCCAGGCGCGGCAGTTGGGAGAGGAGTGCGTCGACGTCCTGCTCCACCGTCACATCGGCCACGTGGTAGTGGACGGTGGCGCCCAGTGCGCGGAGCTCCTCGACGAGCCCGGCGGGGGGCCGGGGCGAGCGCCCGGCGAGTACGAGGGTGGGGCGGCCTCGTCCGGCCAGGTCCCGGGCGAGCGCGCCCCCGATCCCGCCGCCGCCCCCGGTGATGAGGAAGGTGCCGTCGGCGGGCAGCGGGGGCGCCGCACCACTCACCGCCAGGGGTGCGATGCCACGGGTGAGTCTGCGGCCCGCGCGCCAGGCGACCGTGGTGGACCGGCCCGGTGTGGCGTCTGCCAGGAGTTCGGCGAGTACGGCGTCCAGCCGCTGGGCGGGGGTGTCCAGCGAGCAGAGGTCGACGGCGATGGCCGAGCAGCCCGGGGTTTCCTGAGGCAGAGCCAGCAGCAGCCCGTTCAGCACGGCATGGGCCGGCTGCGGCCGCTCGGGCGCGGCCCCCGTGGCATGGACGTCCTCCGTCAACACCACCAGTCGGCCCGCCCGTGCCTCGTCGAGCAGGGCGAGGGCCTCCCCGAAGGCGGCCTGCGCGGCATCCTGCGCCCGGCCGAGCGCATCGGCGTCCTCCTGAGCGGGCGCGGGCCCGGCCACCAGGACCACGGCGTCCGGCGGCTCCGCGCCTTCGGTGTGCATGCGGATGCCCGCGGCGGAGAGCTGCCCGCCGAGCCGGGCGACGGAGGAGGCGTCAGGACCGGTCAGCAGCACGGAAGTCGGCACAGAACGCGGCACGGAAAGCGGCATTCCCACCCCCACCCCCGGCAGAGCGGCGTCCTCCCACACCACCCGGTGAAGCAACGGGCTCCCCGACGGATCGGCCCAGTACCGCCGACGCTGGAAGGGATAGGGCGGCAGCGGAACCCGGCGGTGACCCATGTCGAGTGACGTACGGTCCAGCGGCACACCGCGCGACCACAACCGCCCGATGGTCTCCAGGAGCGCCCCGCGCCCGTCGTTCCGCAGCGACCGGTCGCCGGAACCACCCGGCAGGGCAGGTATCACCATCACCCGCTCACGCGAGGCACCGCCCCCGTCCGCCGGTACGGCCGTACTCCGACCCCCGGCACCGCTGCCACCCGGATCCGCCGCAGACCGCACCTCCGCAGACCGTCCCCCCGCAGCCGCAGCCGCAGCCGCAGCCGCAGCCGCAGCCGGAGTCGGATTCGGAGTCGCAGCGCCCCCCGCCGCCGCGCGGGCCGCCCCCGACAGAGTCGCCCCATGCCCGATCTCCACGAACGTGTCGAACCCCTCCCCGGCCATACGCTCCACGGCGGCCCCGAACAGCACCGGCCGCAGGGCATGGTCACGCAGGTACTCCGGGCCGAGGACCGGCTGCCACTCTGCGGTGACCGTGCTCATCAGCGCGACGGACGGGGCATGGAGCGCGAGCGTGCGTGCCGCGTCGGCGAGCCGGTCGGCGACCGGAAGCATGAGCGGCGAGTGGAAGGCACGGGAGACCCGCAGCCGACGTGCGGGAACACCCCGGGCACCGAGCTCGCGGGCGGCACGCTCCACGACGGGGACGGATCCGGAGAGGACCTGGAGCCCCGGACCGTTGTACGCGGCCACGGCGATGGCACCACCGGCCCCGGCCACCACCTCGGCGACGGCCTGCTCATCCCCACGGACGGCGAGCATGGCGCCGGGCTCGGTGAACGCGCCCATCAGACGGCCGCGTTCGGCAGCGAACCGTACGGCATCCTGGAGGGACAGCACCCCGCTGACACAGGCGGCACCCAGCTCCCCGACGCTGTGCCCGGCGACGGCGTCGGGCTCCACGCCCCAGTCCCGCAACTGGCGGGCGAGCGCCACCCCGGACGCGACGAGCAACGGTTGCGCGACCTCCGTCGCGGCCTGGTCGGCGGGGTCCACGCCCGCGTCCAGGGCCCAGTCCACCAGGGGCCGCCCGTTCACGGGCCCGAGGAGCGCGGACGCCTCGTCGAGGGTGTCGCGGAACATCGGCGCCGTACGGTAGAGGGCCCGGTCCCGGCCCGGGAACTGCGCGCCCTGCCCGGGAAAGAGGAAGACGACGCGCGGCCGGGAACGGGCGATGCCCTCGATGCGTGCGGCCGGTGCGGTGAGCCGATCACGCAGATCACCGTCCGCGACGACGGCGAGCCGGTGGGGGCCGTCGTCCCGGGCCGTGCTCGCGCTCAGACAGACATCCCCTTCCTCCAGCTCCGGGTGTCCGTCCAGGTGAGCGGCCAACTGCGCTGCCGCCTCCCGCAGTCCGGCCTCGCTGTGGGCCGACAGGGTCAGCAGGTGCGGCGACGGCCCGGCATCGACGCCCTCGAACGGGGCACGGGGCGGCGCCTGTTCGAGGACGGCGTGCGCGTTGGTCCCGCCGAAACCGAAGGCGTTGATGCCCGCCACGAGCGGTCCGGACGCGACCCAGTCCCGGGCCTCGGTCACGACGGAGAACCCGGCGGGCGCAAGCCCCGGTGCGGGTGGTGCGTGGTGCAACGACGGAGGGAGCCTGCGGTGGCCCAGGGCCAGCACGACCTTCACCAGGGCGGGCAGAGCGGCCGCGTTGAGCAGATGACCGATGTTGGTCTTCACCGAACCGAGCAGCCGGGGCTCGCCGCTGCCCCGCTCCGGGAACGCGTGGGCGAGCGACCGCAGTTCGATCGGATCACCCACGGCCGTACCTGTGCCATGGGCCTCCACATAGGAGACCGAGGCGGGATCGACACCGGCTGCCTCGTACGCCCGGGTGATGACCTCGCGCTGCCGCAGCGGGTTGGGCGCCATGAGGCTCATCGACCGGCCGTCGTTGTTGACGGCCGTCCCCCGGACCACCGCGAGCACGGGGTCATCGGCGGTGAGGGCCGCGTCCAGGCGCGCCAGCACGATGGCCGCGCCCCCCTCGCCGGGTACGAAGCCGTCGGCCTCGGCACTGAAGGCGCGGCTGCGGCCGGTGGGGGAGAGTGCCTGCGCTTCCTCCAGCAGACGGTGACCGGTGGAGGTCAGGTGGAGGTTGACCCCGCCGACGACGGCGAGATCGCACTCACCGTCCAGGAGGCTGCGCCGCGCCAGGTGCAGGGCCACCAGCCCCGAGGAGCAGGCCGTGTCCACGGCGAGGGCCGGACCGTCGAGATCGAGGCTCTGGGAGACCCGGGCGGCGATGAGGTTGGGCAGGTTCCCGGTGAGGGTGCCGGGCACGGGGCATCCGTCCGCGGCGGCGCGATCCAGAACAATCCGGTAGCCGCTGTCCCCGACGGCCGCGAAGACGCCGATCCTGCGGCCGCGTCGGCGGGGCCCCGCGTAACCGGCCCGTTCGAGGGCCTCGTGCGCGAGTTCCAGGAAGAGCCGCGCCTGCGGGTCGAGCGCGCGGGCCTCGTCCTCGCCGATACCGAAGTAGCCGGCGTCGAAACGGTCCGGCCCGTCGAGCAGGGCCGCCCAGCGCTTCCGGGCCGCTGCCGCCCCACCCTCCCACCGCCCTTCCGGTACGGGGGTGACGGCGTCGTACCCGTCGCTGAGCAGGTCCCAGAACGCCTCGGGCGTGTCGGCACCGGGGAAGCGGCACGCCATCGAGAGGACGGCCGCCGCAGGGGTACCGGAGGAGCGGCCCGGACCGCTCCCGGCTGTTCCTCCGGGCCGCTCGCCCCCGGGGGCGGACGACGGACGGGCGGGGCGAGAGGAACGCGCCGGAGCAGAGGAATCCACTGGGACAATGGTCAGAAGATGTCCGGCGAGCGCGGCGACGGTGCCGTGGTCACGGATCACCGCCGGAGGCAGCGTCACACCGAAGGCGTCCTCCAGCTCGACGAGCACCTCCATGGCCCGCAGAGACGTCCCTCCGAGGCTCCCGAACGGCACGTCCCGCCCGATGGAGGGCGCGGGCAGACGGAGCACACGCGCCCATACCTCCCGTACGACCTTTTCGGTCTCCGCCCGCGTACGAGGAGCGGCAGCCCGCTCGGAACGGCTGGGTACCGGCGTCGGCCCGCCGGTCACCGAGTCGGCAGTGTCCGGGGGGAAAGGGCGGGCGGAACCACCAAGGGTTGCGGGCGGCTCACCGGTAAGGGCACCCTCCGCCCCCACGCGAACAGCCGACGGCCCGCCACCCGGCCCCCAGTCACCCGCCTCGAACCGCTCCCGCAGCCGTTGCCGCTGAAGCTTCCCGCTCGTCGTACGGGGAAACGCCCCCGGAGCCAGGGCCAACACCCGTACATCGTCGTGGAGAAGAGCCTCGCGCACCCGGGAGGCGACCCGTTCGAGTACGTCCTGAGCCCCGTGCGGCGGCCGGGCCCAGGGAACGAACACCACGACGCGTTCCCCACCGGTCACCGGATCGGTCGAACCGATGACCGCGGGAGCGCCCGGAGGCAGCCCGGGGGTCGCCGCGGCGACCGCTTCCATGTCCGGGGCGTGGAAGGTACGCCCGTTGAGGAACAGGACGTCCTTGTGGCGCCCCGTGACACAGAGCCGCCCGTCCCGCAGGAACCCGAGATCGCCGGTACGCAGCCACCCGTCGGCGAACACGTCGGCGCTCACACCGGGCAGGCCGTGGTAACCACGGGCCAGCTGAGGCCCGCTCACCACGATGTGCCCGACCCGCCGGTCACCGAGATCCGCACCCTCCTCGTCGACGATCCGTACGACGCAGCCCGCCACCGGAAGCCCGACGTCCATCAGCTCGACGACTCCCGCGCCTTCGTCCGCCACGGCGTCCACGGCCACCCCCCGGCTCAGCGAGGCGCGGTCCAGGACGAGGGGCTCGGCCACTTCGCCCGGCGGCGGGAACGTCACCGCGAGCGTCGCCTCCGCCAGCCCGTAGACCGGTTGGGCCGCCGAGGGGTCGAGCCCCGCCGGACGCATCTTGCGGGCGAAGTCCCGCCACACCGCAGGCGCGATCGGCTCCGCGCCCACCAGCATCAGCCGCACGGCCGACAGATCCAGCCCGGCGACGACCTCGTCGGGAACCCGCCGCACGGCAAGCGCCAGGGCGAAGTTGGCGGCGGAGAGCACGGTGCCCCGGTGCCGGTCCGCCACCTCGAACCACAGCCGGGGCCGCTTGGCGAACGACAGTGGTCCGATCTTCACCTGCTTGGCGCGGGCGGCCAGTGGGGCGAGGTGGGTACCGATGAGCCCCATGTCGTGGAAGTACGGCATCCAGCTGACCACGACGTCGTCCGCGTCGAGCCCCGACGCACCCCGCATCTGCTCCAGGTTGGCAAGCACCGCGCGATGGGTGACCTCCACCCCCTTGGGCGCACCGGTGCTCCCGGAGGAGAACTGCACGAACGCGACCTGGTCCGCCCCGACGCCGACGGGCTCCCGCAGCACCGGCCCTTCACGCAGCACATCAAGCGTCAGGGAACGTGCTCGACCGGGGAGCTCACCCACCACCGACGAGACGGCCGCGTCCACGACGACGGGCGGCCGCCCCAGGTGCTCCCAGACCGCCAGAACACGCCGGGCATCGGGAGCCAGCGGTACGGGGACGAGCCCGGCGGCGAGCGCACCCCAGAACATCGGCTGGAAGTCCTCGCTGCGGTCGGCCAGCAACGGCACACAGGTCCCCGGCACGACGCCCGCCTCCCGGAAGCCACCGGCCACGCGCAGCGCATCGTCGAGGAGTTCGCGCAGGGTGACGGTCAGTTCGCTGCCGTCGCCGCGTACATGGACGACGACCTGCCCGGGAACCTCACGGACCGCGCCCAGCAGTACATCCAGCAGTGTCATGTCGTCGTTGCCCACGGGTCTATCGGTCCGTTCTCCACACGCGCGCAACGCACCCGCACACGCTGATCATTTTCTTCCCTGCCGAGGGAACCCGCCGCGCCTCTGGGCCACCGCCCCCCGGTGACGATCCTAAAAACGCCCTGGCCACGGGGGATCAGCCGACTGGAGGAGACCGTGTGCGCCCTGAGGCTGACCCGGCCTCTACCGACCGGCCGTGGTGTTCCGTGCCTTGCCCCGCGTCAGCACGTACGTGCTCCCGGCGTCGGGATCGCCGACGAAGAAGAACAAGTGCAACGCGTCGTGCTGGTCGCGGTCCACCTGCAGACTCCACCGGTACGTCGCAGGCGCGGATACCGAGGCGTCCACGGAGTTCGCGTCGCTCCGCGTCCCGGTTGCGGTACGGGTGGTCATGGCGAGGCGGACGACCTGCCCGGCGTCGCCGTCGGTCAGTTCCCACGTCCCGGTGCCGGAGACCCGCCATCCGTCGTCGAAGGCGAAGTCCTGGCCGTCGAGGTGCTGAAAGTCGGCGGTGCCGTCGCGGCGGAGCGTCAGCCGGGTGTCCTCGATGTTCCCCCAACTTCCCGCGACCTCACCCACCGTGGCGTCGCGAATCCCTGTCCCCTCGAAGTACTGCCCCGGACCGGCACAGGCCCCCAGCCCCATCACAGCCGCCGCTACGCCCGCAAGGACACCCCGCCACCCGCGCAGCCCGCTCTTCCTCATCGCCACCCCTCAGGACCACAACCCGAACAGGACGCCCCTCAAGCGGTAGCGCCTTCACGGTTACACCTTGGCAGACGCTTTGAACGCGTTCAGCTCGGGGTGGTCTTGAGCGGCCGTCAGCGCCGCGGCGAGGACTGACGGCTGGTTGGTTCCGGGTTTTGGCCTCGGGTTTGGTTTCTGTGGGGTGCCTGGGTGACTTGGGAGTGCGTTCTTCCGTGGGGGTGGGGTGGTGGGGATGATGGGGGTGTGCGGGCTGGGTGG
>NZ_JBHYVE010000017.1:52215-184984 GCF_042750035.1 Streptomyces sp. NPDC059452 | reverse complement strand
GCTTCAACCGGATTGCTACGACAACCCGGCGGTGAAGGTCTCTCACCTCACTCGATTCCGTGGCGCCTCGTGGCGCACCCACCCGCTACGACAAATCTCCCGAGAGCTACGAGGCAGGACTTCACCTCCGAGGATCGATCATGTGGCTGAAGCACATCGCCTCAGCCACATGATCCGAACTTCCAACACGACCTAGGGACGACGCGGGAGCGCGGGCTCCTGAAGGCGACGCGGGTGTGCAAGAACGTACAAGACCGGGTCCGGCCCGTCCCCGTAACGTGCGGCGGGTGGCAGAACAGACAGCACCCCCAGAGAGCACCGGCGCGACCGGTGTCATATCCGCCGGGCTGCCGGGCCCGGCAGCCCCGGACGCCCCACCGCAGCGGCCCGACAAGCCGGACGCGGCCGTCGTCCGGGACGCGCTCGGCGTCGGCATCGCCGTCGGGCTCTCCGGCTTCGCCTTCGGCGTCACCGCCGCCGGGTCCGGGCTCAGCCTGCTGCAGATCTGTGCCCTGAGCCTCCTCGTCTTCACCGGCGCCTCGCAGTTCGCCCTGGTCGGCGCGCTGGCCGCGGGTGGCAACCCGTACACGGCAGCGGCCGGAGCGTTCTTCCTGGGCGTCCGCAACGCCTTCTACGGCCTGCGGCTCTCGCAGCTGCTGGCCCTTCCGCGCGCGGTGCGCCCCTTCGCCGCGCACTGGGTGATCGACGAGACGACCGCGGTGACCGTGGCCCAGCCCACCCGGCGGGCCGCCCGACTCGGCTTCACGGTCACCGGGCTCACCCTCTACGTGCTGTGGAACCTCACCACCCTGGTGGGTGCGATGGGCGCCGAGGCGCTGGGCGACACCGACGTCTGGGGCCTGGACGCGGCCAGTCCGGCCGTCTTCCTCGCGCTGCTCGCACCGATGCTCAAGAGCACCACCGAACGCGTCACCGCCGGTCTCGCCGTACTGCTGGCCCTGACGCTGCTGCCCGTCCTGCCGGCCGGTGTGCCGGTCCTGCTGTCCGCGCTCGCGGCGCCCGTCGTCCTCTTCCTTATGGGACGACGCAGGCGGGGACCCGGCGCGGCCACACAGAAGGAGACGACGGGACAGAAGAAGACGACGGAACAGAAGGGCGGGCGGGACGCGTGAACGTGTGGATAGCCATCGGACTGACCGCGGCGAGCTGCTACCTCGCCAAGTACGCGGGCCTGCTGGTCCCCGCCGGAGTGCTGGAGCGACCGCTCGTACGGCGGATGGCGACCCTGCTGCCGGTGGCGCTGCTGGCGGCCCTGACCGCTCAGCAGACCTTCGGCGACGGGCAGCAGCTCGTCCTGGACGCCCGGGCCGCCGGACTCGCCGCCGCAGCGCTCGCCCTCGTCCTGCGCGCCCCGTTCCTGGTGGTCGTCGGGGCGGCCGTGGTGGTCACGGCGGGTGTCCGCGCGCTCGGCTGAGCGAGTCGGGCCGAGCCGGGCCGAGCCGGGGGCCTGAGGCGGGCTGAGCCAGGCCGAGTGAGGCGGGCCCGGGCCGGAGGTCAGGCGGGGAGTCGGCCGTAGGCCCGTAACGTCTCCAGAGCCCTGAGCGTCACCAGGGGCCGCCCCTCCAGGGCGGTGCCCGGCGCCCACTGCCGCCAGTTCACCGGCCAGCCGCCGTCCTCCCGCTGCTCGGCCGCCAGATGGTCGAGCGAGCGCTCCACCTCCTCGTCGGTGAACCAGCGGCGGGCCAGCGACCCGGGCGTACGGGCGTAGTCGTACGGGAAGTGGTGCTCGCCCGGCGCGTATCCCGGCGCCACCGGGTACTCCGCCCGCCGGGACGGATCGAGCACCGCGAGCCGCTGTCCGCGCACCAGCCGGCCGAGCCGGTCCGCCGCCCGCTCGGCGCGCGCCCGGTCCGGCACCCCGTCCAGGAAGGCGACCGCGGCCTCGATCTCGTAGGGGTGCGACTGCTCCAGGGCGTCGACGGCGTTCCAGCAGAAGTCGGTCGCCCGGAACAGCCAGGCGTGCCACACCTCGTTGCGGTGCAGCAGTCCGACGATCGGACCGGTGGCGAGCAGTTCGGCCGGCGGGTCGTCGACCACGGGGACGAACGGTGCGGCGGGATACCCGCGCTGGGAAGGGAGCAGTGCGGGCAGCGCGCCTTCTTTGGTCGACACATCGCTCAGATAGCGGCAGACCCGCTCCACACGCGGTCCGTCGCAGCGGCCGATCGAGTCGAGGACGCCGAGCGCGTGAGCCGTGTGCAGCGGCTGGCTCACCGGGCCGCGAAGATCCGGCTCCAGCGCGTGGGCGTAGCCGCCGTCCTCGTTGCGGTAGGCGGCCAGTGCCGTCTCGACGGGGTCGCGGGCGCCGTCGAGGAAGCGGTGGGCGAACCTCCGCTGTTCGAGGACGCGTGCCGTGAGCCAGATGAAGTGCTCGGCGCGGACGAGGGGATGTGCTCCGGTTCCAGCCATGGACCGACCGTAGAGGGGAATGAGGCCCCGGCACATGCCCGGCGGACCTGCTGCACTCTCAGGAGCGCGATACTGATGGCATGCGGTTGACGATTTTCTGGGAGCGGATGGCGGACCACTTCGGTGCCGTGTACGCGGACTCCTTCGCCCAAGACCATGTGATGGCCGAACTCGGTGGCCGTACGGTGCACCAGGCGCTGGACGCGGGCTGGGAGGCGAAGGACGTCTGGCGCGCGGTCTGCACGTCCATGGACGTCCCCGCCGACAAGCGCTGACCTCCGTGGGTGCTCCCCGTCGGCAGGCGCCGATCACCTCCCCCGACCGGCCGGGGAACCGGCTGTCGGTGGCGTAGGCGAGACTTGTCCCGTGTCATCGACAGACGAGACCGTTCCCGCCCAGCCGTCCGCCACACCGCCCGCCGAGCCCCCCACCACACCGCCTCCGGGTCCGATGCCCGCCCGCATGCCGGGCTGGCTGCCGCGCGCGATGGTGCTCGCCCTGGCCCTCTACGCCTGCTTCCAGCTCGGCAGCTGGGCGTTCGACCAGCTCATCGGGTTGCTGACCAATGTGCTGATCGCGTTCTTCCTCGCGCTCGCCATCGAGCCCGCGGTGGGCCGGATGTCGGCCCGCGGCATGCGCCGGGGACTGGCCACCTTCCTCGTCTTCATCGGTCTGATGATCTTCAGCGCCGGGTTCGTCGTGCTGCTGGGCTCGATGCTCGCCGGACAGATCCTCGACATGGTCGACGACTTCCCCAAGTACATCGACTCGGTGATCAACTGGGTCAACCAGACCTTCCGCACCGACCTCTCGCGGGTCCAGGTCCAGGACAGCCTGCTGCACTCCGACTGGCTCCAGAAGTACGTCCAGAACAGCGCCACGGGGGTGCTCGACGTCTCCACCACGGTCCTGGGCGGGCTGTTCCGGCTGCTGACGATCTTCCTGTTCTCCTTCTACTTCGCGGCCGACGGCCCCCGGCTCCGCCGCGCACTGTGCTCCGTACTGCCACCGGCCCGGCAGACCGAAGTCCTGCGTGCCTGGGAGATCGCGGTCGACAAGACCGGCGGCTACATCTACTCGCGCGGCCTGATGGCGCTGATCTCCGGCGTCGCCCACTACATCCTTCTGGTCGTCCTCGGCGTGCCCTACGCGCCCGCGCTCGCCGTCTGGGTGGGGCTCGTCTCGCAGTTCATCCCCACCATCGGCACGTATCTGGCGGGCGCCCTGCCGATGCTGATCGCCTTCACGGTCAACCCCTGGTACGCCCTGTGGGTGCTCGGGTTCGTCGTGGTCTACCAGCAGTTCGAGAACTATGTCCTCCAGCCCAAGCTGACCGCCAAGACCGTCGACATCCACCCGGCGGTCGCGTTCGGCTCGGTGATCGCGGGCACGGCCCTGCTGGGAGCCGTCGGCGCGCTGATCGCCATCCCCGCGGTCGCCACGCTCCAGGCGTTCCTGGGGGCCTATGTGAAGCGGTACGACGTCACCGACGACCCCAGGGTGCACGGCGGCCCCCGCCCGAGGCGCGGGGAGCCGGTCCTCACACGGATACGCCGGGCGCTGGGCGGCCCCGGCCGGGGGGCCTGAGCGGCGGACGGCGCACTCCCGTTCCGTACCGGCGACGGCTCAGCTTCCCCGGCCGCCGTCAGAGGTACGAGGGTCCCGTCACCCGGTGCCGGAAGGTGTGCCAGGTCCACGCCTGGGCGGCGACCAGCAGCGGACAGAAGGCGAGCAGGACCGGTACGAGCAGGGTGAGCGTCGCCCCGTCGGCGGCGTTGGCCCTCAGATGGAGCCCCGGTCCGGCGAAGAGGGGCAGGGCGCCCATCAGGACGGCGGTCAGGGCGAAGGACTTACGGGGGCCGGTGCGGCCCACGAGCTGGTGCGCCCGCGACCAGGGGCGTCCCGTCAGGCGCACCGCAGCGAACCCCAGACCGTGTGCGGCGAACAGCGCGGCGACGGCGAGCGCGGTCACGGCCCCGACCGGGGCGGCGGCCGTACGCTCCGGCGTACCCGCGAAGAGCGCGGCCAGCAGCCAGCCCCAGGCCAGCGCCACCGCCCAGCTTCCGCACACCACCGTCCCGTCGCACCCCGCCCGCCACCTCCGGCCACCGGCCCGCCCGCGCAGCCACAGCCCCGCATCGCGCACCATCCAGCCGACGATCAACGGCACGACCACGGTGAACTGGGCGCTCAGCAGCTCGCCCTCCAGGACCGGGAAACAGCCCACGAGCACGCCCGCCGTGGCGATCAGCCAGACCTCGTTGCCCAGGAAGAACGGGGCGAAGGAAGCGATCACCAGGCGCCGTTCACCGTCGTCCGCGCCCAGGTACGGCAGCAGCATGCCGGTGCCGATGTCCGCGCCCGCGAGGACGAAGTAGCCGGTGGCGAAGAAGGCGAGCAGGCAGACGGCCAGGGTGTCCACGACGGCTCCTCAGTAGATGGGCGGTGTTTCAGTAGCGGGGAGTGAAGGGCGGCGGTCCGCCGGGATCCGGGGGAGCGGCACCGACCGGGCCCGTGGCGACCCGGTCGTCGTGTCCGAGCCCCGACTCCACCGGCCCGGTCCGCGCGTGCCGCAGGAGCAGCCATCCGTTGAGGACGGCCAGCGCCGCGAACAGCACAGTGAAGGTGATCAGCGAGGCGAGCATGGTGCCCGGCGAGTGGCTGGAGACGGCGTCCTCGGTCTTCAGCAGCCCGTACACCACCCAGGGCTGCCGGCCCGCCTCCCGGAAGACCCAGCCGCTGATCATTGCCAGATAGGGCAGCGGAACGGAGGCCATCAGCACCACGTGCCAGAGCCGGAAGCGCTGGACGGCCGTACGGAAGCAGGCGAGCACGACCCCGGCCAGGCAGAGGTACATCATCAGCGCGAAGGCGAGCAGCATCACCAGGGCGCCGCCACGCGTCCACACCTCCGACGGCACATAGTCGCCGGGGCCGAACCGGGCGGCCATCTCCGCCTGGAGGTCGGCGATCTCCGCTGTCTTCCTACTGAAGACAGCGGATTTCATCGGTTGCAGATCCGTCAGCGAGGCCAGCTGCACGCCACCGAAGCCCGCCGTGACCCACAGGGCGGGAAAGGAGACGAACACCCCGATCCGCAGACTCCGCCCGAAGAACTCCCCTTCAGGGGTACGACGGAAGAGGTGGTAGGCGCTGACGCCCGCCATGAAGAATCCGGCCGTCAGCAGCGCTCCCCCCAGGATGTGGCCGAAGGCCAGCAGCGTGCTGGGGTTCGTGAGCAGCGCCCCGGCGTCCGCCAGGACCAGTCGGCCGTTCTCGGTGCGATGGCCCACGGGGTGGTTCAGGAAGCCGTTGGAGACGAGGATCCAGTACGCGGAGAGACAGGCGGTCGACGCGACGACCCAGATCGTCGTCAGATGGACCCACTGGTTGAACCGGTGCCACCCGAAGATCCACAGCCCCAGGAACGTCGACTCCACGAAGAACGCGACGATCGTCTCGACGGCCAGCGAGGCGCCGAAGACATTGCCCGCGTAGTGCGTCAGACCGCTCCAGCTCAGCCCGAACTGGAACTCCATCACCAGGCCGGTGACGATGCCGACCGCGTAGTTGATGACGTACAGCTGCCCCCAGAAGCGCACCATACGGTGATGCGACGGCTTCTTGGTCACCGTGGCCGCAGTCTGGAGGCAGGCCACGACGAGGGCCATCCCCAGCGTCAGGGCGACGAAGAGGAAGTGGCCGCCCGCCGTGAGGGCGAACTGCAGCCGCGCGAGGTCGAGCGTTTCCGGATCCACCCCGGAAGCCTCGGTGCACGGCCCGGCCCTCCGCGTCGGCCCGGGGAGGACAACGGGCCTACTACGGGAGTCGTGGCCGCAGCCGTCCGCGTACTACGGAAGTTGACGCCTCGGGCCGAGCACAGGACCGCGGCGGGAGCTCAGGCCATCCAGCCGGGCGTGATCATGCCCGACTCGTAGGCGAGGATCACCAGCTGGGCCCGGTCGCGCACACCGAGCTTCGTCATGATCCGGCTGACATGGGTCTTGGAGGTGGCGGGGCTGAGCACGAGCCGGGCGGCGATCTCGTCGTTGGAGAGCCCGGCCCCGACCAGCCCCATGACCTCCCGCTCCCGCTCGGTGAGGGCGTTCAGGCGCGGGCTGGACTCCGGCCGGCTGCGACGGTTCGCGAACTCCGAGATCAGCCGCCGGGTCACGGCCGGGGCGATCAGGGCGTCACCCCGCGCCACCACCCGTACGCCGTGCAGCAGCTCCATCGGCTCGGTGTCCTTGACCAGGAAACCGGAGGCTCCGGCGCGCAGCGCCCCATAGACGTAGTCGTCCATGTCGAAGGTGGTCAGGATGACGACGCGGACACCTGCCAGGCGCGGGTCGGCGGTGATACGGCGGGTGGCCTCCAGTCCGTCGGTCCCGGGCATCCGGATGTCCATCAGCACCACGTCCGGACGCTGTTCGTGGGCCAGGGCGACGGCCTGTTCGCCGTCGGCGGCCTCGCCGACGACCTCGATGTCCCCCTCGTCGGACAGGATCGAGCGGAAGCCCGCCCGTACCAGTGTCTGATCGTCGGCCAGCACTACGCGGATCATTCGGTCCCCTCGATCGGCAGCCGGGCACTCACGCCGAATCCCTGTGCGGTGTTCCGCGCCGTCAGCTCGCCCCCGAAGGCCCTGGCCCGCTCGGCCATGCCCCGGATGCCGCTGCCGGTCGGACGGCCCTCCGGGGCGCCCTCGCCGTCGTCGTCGATCCGCACCCGTACGGCTCGGTCGTCGGTGTAGTCGACCGTCACCACCGCACCGGTCGCCCGCGCGTGCCGCGTCACGTTGGTGAGCGACTCCTGCACGATGCGGTACGCCGCCAGGTCGACCGGGGGCGGCAGGGGGCGCGGCTCGCCCTCGGTACGGACGCGGACCTCGATACCGGCGGAGCGGGCCCGTGCGACGAGCTCGTCCAGCCGGTCGAGCCCCGAGGTCGGTGCGGTCGGAGCCGCCTCGTCGGCCTGCCGCAGCGCGCCGAGCGTGGAGCGCAGCTCGCGCAGGGCGTCCTTGCTGGTGGCCTTGACCGCCTCCAGGGCCTCCTCGGCGGCGGACAGGGCGGCGGCGGGCTCCGGATTCCTGCTCAGCTTGTGCAGCACCGCACCCGACTGGACGTTGATCAGGGAGATGCTGTGCCCCAGCACATCGTGCAGCTCCCGGGCGATCCGCAGCCGCTCCTCGGTCGCGCTCTGCTCGGCCCGCGCCTCCTGCTCCCGCTCGGCGGCCAGCGCCCGCTGCTCCACCTCGCCCAGATACGCGCTGCGGGTCCACTGGGCCCGGCCCACGGCGACGAGGCTGATCAGCCAGCCCGCGAGCATGAACAACGACATGTCGTCGATCTGCCGGTTGCCGTCGTGCTGGCGCACCTCACCGAAGCCGACGGCGATCAGGGTCACGACGGCGAGGGCGACGGCGGCCGTGAACCGCCCCTCGGCGGCGGCCGTGTACAGGGCCAGCGCGAACGTGACCATAAGAGGACCGTCGTGGACGGACAGCGGGTAATAGAGGACGCACACGACCAGCGTCACGGCGGCGACGGCCACGGGGGCGCGGCGGCGGAAGTACAGCGCCGCGCACCCCACCGCGATGAGCACCCAGCCGATCACCGTACGGTTCAGCGGCTCGCTCTCGTACCGCATGGTCAGCAGCGTCCAGACCACCACCAGCAGGGTGACGGCGGCGGTCACCCCGATGTCGGCCGTACGCGCGGACACGCCACCACCGCGTGGGCGGGAGGTGCCGGTGCGCGGACCGGAGGGGAGGGGCATGTCAGGAAGGATAGGCGCGGAGCCGAGGGACGCGGAGTGAGGGAGAGACGCGGAGCGAGGGATGACGACGGCAGGGGGCCGACGGTGGCCCGGGGACGGCGGCCGGGGATCAGCGGCCGTCCGGGGCGATGCCCAGAGCTCAGCGGTAGCCCGTGACGTCGGCGGGCAGCCCCCGGTCCTGGACCTCCGTCAGATACCGCCAGGCATCGGGCCGGCTTCCGTCCACGTCGGTGAAGCCGTACACCTGGGCGAGCTGTCCGCTGGAGAGCGACTGCCCGTTCCAGCGCGCCACCTCCGGGTCCCCGGCGAGAGCGGCGACCGCCCGGCCCACATAGGCGGGGGACTCCGAGATCGCGAAGTGGGGCGCGTGCGCGATCGCGTCGCGCCAGGTGGCCTCGGTGACGCCGTGGGCCTGGAGCATCGCCTCGGAGCGGAGCCAGCCGGGCGTGAGCGCCACGGCGGTCGCGTCGTGCGGCGCGAGCTCATGGGCGAGCGCGAAGGCCATGCGGTTCACGGAGGCCTTCGCCAGGTCGTAGAAGAAGGACACGCGGTAGTTGGCCGCGTTGTACTCGGCTGTCCCATCGGTCATCTCGACGACCAGGCCGCCCGGGGTCTCGATCAGCAGCGGCAGCGCGAAATGGCTGGTGATGGCGTGGGTGTCGACGGCCAGCCGCAGCGTGTGCAGCCCGGTGCCGAGCGACGACTCCCACACCGTCCTGTCCCACTCGATCTCGGCGCCCCAGATGTCGTTCACCAGGATGTGGAGGGCCCCCTGCTCGCTCGAAATGCGGGCCACGAGCGCGCTGACCTGGTCGGGGACCAGATGGTCGACCCGCACGGCGATCCCGCGGCCGCCCGCCGCGTCGACCAGGGCCGCCGTCTCCTCGATCGTCTCGGGCCGGTCCATCTCGGAGCGCTCGGAGCCGCTCGTGCGGCCCGTGACGTACACGGTCGCCCCGGCTGCGCCGAGCTCGACGGCGATCCCGCGGCCCGCTCCCCGGGTGCCTCCCGCGACGAGAGCCACCCGCCCGGCGAGATCGGAGCCCGCACGGGGCTCGCTGTCGGGCGTTTGCGGTGTCGTAGAAGGTCCCATATCGCCCTAATGTAGGGCGGTGCTCCCGAGTGCGCAGGGCGTCGCCTTCCTGTGACTCCCCCTATGCCCCCTGCGACTTCCTATGCCTCCTGCGACTTCTTATGAGGGCGAAGCCGTCCGCGACAGGGAACAGAAGCACGCGTTCCGTCAGAGCCCGAGCTGCGAACCGATCTCGGTGCGGGACGACACCCCCAGCTTCCGCAGCGCCCGTGCCACATGGTGCTCGACCGTCCGGTGCGAGAGGACCAGCTCGCGCGCGATCTCGCGGTTCGAGAGGCCGAGCGCGGCCAGCCGGGCCACCGCCCGCTCCCGGGGCGAGAGATGGTCGCCGTACCCCAGCGCGCCGGGCCTGCGCACGGTGACCAGGCCGTGTTCCCGCAGCCCGCGCTGACAGCGCAGCACATCCCATACGGCGTCGATGTCCTGGTAGGCCGTGATCGCCTCGTGCAGTACGGCGCGTCCGTCCGCCGCCTCCGTGGCCAGGAGGTGGAACCCCCACGCCTCTTTTGCGTACGCGGCTTCGTAGGGCCGCTCCATGGCCGTCCAGGTGTCCACGGCGGCCGCGTACAGGGCATCGGCCCCCTCTATCGTCGCCTGCGGGCCGTCCGTGGCGGTGAGCAGCGCCCGGCAGGTCAGCAGGGCGGCTCGGGCGGCCGGTGCGTCCCGGGCGGCGATGCCCCTGTCCAGCTCCGCGACGAGGCGGTGGGCCTCCTCGGGGCGGTCGTACCGGATCAGCGCTTCCACGGCCGGCGGTGCGAGAGCGGTCGCCCACACCCATGCGCCCGTGCGGCGGAGGAGGCGCAGGGCTCCCTCCATCGCCTGGACGGCCTGCGCGGGCCGGTCGGCGGCCAGATGAACCCGTACGGCCGCGGCCGCGGCGGAGGTCAGCACGATGCCGGTGTCCAGCGCGGTCGTGCGGACGGCCCTCTCCAGGAGGCGACGCGCCACATCCGTCTGCCCCTTGGTGTGCAGGCGCAGCAGCCCGCAGACCAGGAGCGCCTCCGCGTGGAAGTCGGGGACGTCCCGGTACTGCTCCTCGGCGCGCTCGGCCCGCTCCAGCAGCCCCGTCCACCGGCCGCCCGTGAAGGCGGCGAGCATGTCCGTCGTCTCGACGAACGCTTCGAGGTAGGGGGCATGGTTCGTGCGCACGGCCTGCCACGCACGGGCCTGGAAGGCGCGGGCCCGCTCCGGGTGGCCCAGGGCGGTCGCGGCGCCCGCCAGGTTGGCGTGCACCCTCGCCGCGGCCTCTCCGGTGATGGCGTCGGGCAGCTCGGCCACCGCCTCCCGGGCCGAGGGGTCACCCATCAGGGCCAGGGCGGTGGCCCGGTTGGTCAGCACGGCCGACCGCAGCTCCGGCTCGTCCACCCGGGGCAGCAGCCGTTCCGCCTCGGCCAGGAGGCGCCGGTGCTCACTGACCGGCCAGCCCTTGAGGGAGGGGATGGCGATGATCGCCAGGGCCCGTGCGGCCTGCCCCGTCGACACGGCGAGGAGGTCGGGAACGGCCCGCGCTATCTCCTCCAGCGCCTCAAGACCGGAACCCGACTGGTTGCGCAGCAGCAGGCCCAGGAGCAGGCGGATCTCACCACTCGGCCCGGGGCCCAGGGAGCGCTGGTCGAGCACCTGCCGCAGGGCCGCGGGCACCTGCGGGCCTGGCCGGGCGTTCAACGCGACCCGGGCGAGCTTCAACGCGAGCCGGTCGCGGACGACGGCCGAGGGGCCGCCGCGCAGGGCGTCGAGGTAGTGGGCCGTGGCCGTACCGGCGTCCCCCGCCCCGGCCGCCCGGTCCGCGGCAGCCTCCAGACACCGCACCGCCTGGGTCCGGCGGCCGGCGCGCCGGTAGTGCCCGGCGATCCGCACCAGGGGAAGGGGACCGGAGTGCCGGGCCAGGGCGCGCGCCGCACGCAGGTGCAGTACGGGCCGTTCCGGTTCGGCGACCGCCTCGTACACGGCCCTGCGCGCCAGATCGTAGGGGAAGGCGTAGGTGCCGTCCGCCGCCCGCACGACGCCTTCTTTCAGAGCCGCGTTGAGCGCGTGACGGGCCTCCTGGTCACCCATCCCCGCGACGGCTCCCAGCAGATGTACGGGGGCGGGGTCACCGAGAACCGCCGCCGCGGCGACCACGTGCCGCGCGTCCGAAGGAAGGTGACGCAGCCGCTCCACGACCACGCGCCGCACGGACGCGGGCAGGGGCGGCTCCGGCAGCCCCTCCGCCCCGGTGCGGCACACCCCGGAGTCGGGCCACTGTCGCAGCACCTCCTCGATCACGTAGGGCAGGCCACCCGTCCACCGGTGCAGCCGGTCGGCGAACCCCTCCGGCACCGTCCGCGCACCGAGCAGGCGGGCTGCCAGCGTGCCGGTCTCCGCCACCGACAGCGGTGCGAGGTGGAGCTCGGTCACCGTCATGCGGGCCTGCGGACGCAGCGGGAAGGGGAGAGCACCGCCTCCCTCCGCGTCGGTGTGGGGTGCCGCGCTGCTGCGGGCGGTGAGCACGAGTCCCAGGTACGGCGGCGGGTCGGCGACGAGCGTACGGAGGAAGGCGCAGGTGGACGGGTCGGCCCACTGCAGGTCCTCCACGGTCAGAACGACCCTCCCCAGGGAGGCCGTCAACGCGCACAGGGCCCGCTGGACACGGTGCTGTCCGGCGCGCGGATCGTCCAAAGGAGGCGGCGCGGGCGGAAGAAGGTCCGCGAGCTCGGGCAGCAGCCCGCGCAGGGCACCGGTCACCGGCGGCAGGCCTGCCGGGAGGGGACGGCAGCGGCTCAGCGCCTCGACGATCGGTGCGAACGGGGCGGGATCGTCCGACTCCCGGCAGCGGGCGAGCAGCGTGACGGTGCCTTCAGAACTCGGCGGCACCGGGAAGGCCAGGGGATCCGGGGAAGCCGACAGCCCCGGGGAAGTCACGAGGTCCGGAGAAGCCAGAGGCACCGGGGAAGTCGGCGGCCCCGGAGAAGTCAGAGGCCCCGGCGGCCCCGGAGGGCCCGAGGCGGTCAGCGGTCCCCGGGAGCCCGGCGGCGGTGTCCGGCGGAGGAGTTCACGTACCAGCCGGCTCTTCCCCACCCCCGTCTCACCGGTGATCACCACGACGGCGGGCCGGCGGTCGAGCTTCGGGCGGAGCTCCTCCAGGAGCGCGGAGCGTCCGGTCAGGGTGTCCGGGGCGGAGGTCGGCGGGTCGGCGGTCACGGCTTCCTTCCGCACCTGTGGGCAGCATCGGCAGCACGGCCGGACGGCTGGTGGGTGCCCGGCGGCCTCATGATGGCTCTTCGCGACGGCGGTGGAAAGGGGAGTGACGTCTGCGGCGCATGTGCGGGCGCCGCAGACGCCCCCCGACCGGCCGGTGAGGTTCGCGGAGAGGTCTCACCGGCCGGGTGGTGCCGGGATCCATCAGGGTTCGGGACGTGGATCACCGGCAGTTCGGTGGGCTCTCGCCCCGCCCGGTCAGAACCTCAGCGACCAGGAGTTCAGCGTGCCGGTGTCGTTGACCCAGTTGTCGCTCACCCGCAGCTTCCAGGTCCCGTTGGCGGGCTTGGACGCGGCGTTCACGGTGAAGGTCCCGCGCACGTCGTCGGCGCTGTCGTTGGCGTTGTAGTCCTTGAGCCGGAAGACACCGCCGTCGGGGGCGACGAGGTCGACCCGCAGGTCACCGCGGAAGGTGTGCCGGATGTCGACCGTGACGGAGAGCGTCGCGGGTGCGTTGCCCGTGATGCCGCTCACGGTGATGGGGGCCTCGACGGTCGCGTTGTCGCGGATCGGGTAGCCGGTGGTGTTCTCGAAGGTCCGGCCCGAGGGCGGCGTGGTGTCGCCGTTGTTCGGGACGTACAGCAGGCGGTTGGGCGAACCGGTCCGGGCGTCGGTGACCTTGTTCGGGGTGGCGTCGGCGATCAGCCGGTCGTGGACCTGCTTGGGCGTCCAGGAGGGGTTGGCGGAGAGCAGCAGGGCCGCCGCGCCCGCCACGTGCGGCGCGGCCATGGAGGTGCCGCCGTCGGAGCGGGAGCCGGTGTCGTTGAGGTGGGAGGCGGAGACGACGTCGGAGCCGGGGCCGAACAGGTCCAGGCAGGTGCCGTGGTTGGAGGACTTGCCGCTCGGCCAGATGGAGCGGGCGTCGCGGCTGTCGGTGGCGCCGACCGTCACCGCGCTCGGCACGGCCGCCGGAGAGGTGTTGCAGGCGTTGGCCCCGTCGTTCCCGGCGGCGACGACGTAAGTGACGCCGGAGGCGATGGACTTGGCCAGCGCTTCGTCCACCGAGGACGTCCGCCCGCCGCCGATGCTCATGTTGGCGACCGCAGGCTTGACCGCGTTCTTCGTTACCCAGTCGATCCCGGCCAGCACCGGGGCCCAGGTGGAGCCGGAGGAGCCCTGGCAGTTCAGGACCCGTACGCCCACGAGCTTCACGGCCTTGGCGACGCCGTACGTGGCGCCGCCGACCGTACCCGCCACATGTGTGCCGTGCCCGTTGCAGTCCTGGGCGACGGCATCGTTGTCTATGAAGTCGTAGCCGCTGACCGCCCGGCCGCCGAACTCCCGGTGCGAGGTGCGTATCCCGGTGTCGAGCACGTAAGCCGTCACGTTGGAGGCCGTGTTGGGGTACGTGAACTTCCGGTCGCCCGGCAGGTCGCGCTGGTCGATGCGGTCCAGGCCCCAGGTCGGGTCGTTCTGGGTGCCCAGGGCGTACGCGACTCCGTCGGCCTCCACCCGCGCCACGGAGGGGTCGGCGGCCAGCCGCCGGGCCTGCTTCTCGTCCACCTTCACGGAGAAGCCGCGCAGCGCGGCGGTGTAGGTGTGGCCGACCTTCCCGCCGTGCCGCCCGGCCAGGGACTTCGCCGTCCTCTCGATGTCGGCCCGCGCCACCGTGTCCTTGAAGGTGACGATGTACGAGCCCGCCACCGCGCCGGCCCGGTCGGCGCCCAGGACGCGGCCTTCGGCGGGCGGAGGCGTGGGTGCCGCCCCGGCCGTACCGGCGCCGGCGATCAGTGCGCCGAGGGCACACGCGGCAGCGGCTGTACGCCACACCGCAGCTTGAGACACCATGCGATTCCTCCTGAGGGGTTGGCCGGACCGGCTCGGGTCCGGCGGGGCCCGCGCACGGCGAACACCGGGCACGGGCGAAGGAAGGGGCGCGGCGGAGGCTCCGGACGACGGGTCGTCGACCTCGTACGGCGGATGCCGAACTTGGGGGGCCGGCGGATGCACGAGGGGCGGAGCCACCGCCGCCTCAGGAAGAATCGAGCCATGGGGGCAGGTCGAACAATGCGTAGGCGTACCCAACCGTTCCGGTTCGGCCGCACCCCACGGGATCTGATGTGACTGAGTGCTTGGGTCGGCCAGTTGTCGGCCAGTCGGGGAACGGAGGGCTTGCCCACCCCGTACGCCCCGGCCGTCCTCGCTGTCGGCGCTCTGTGCCATCATGCGGACGCGTCCCGGGGGAGTGGGCCGCGGTTCACTGATCGCCGGGGGGCTGGGAATGGGCACGGGTACGGAGCCGGACGGTTCGTCCAGGTCGGACGAGGAGTGGGAGCGGTTCCTGCGCGAGTCGGTGGCGGGTGCCGCCGACGCGCCCAAGGAGCCGTCGGCGCGCGCCCGTGAGGTGACGAGGCGGCTGCGTGCGGAGCCCGGCCGTGAACCGGAGGGCTGGCGCAGCTACACGCTCGCGAGGCCCAAGCGGCGCACGGGCTGGTACGTGGCCGGGCTGCTGGCCTCGTTGGTGCTGCTGGTGGTGGCACTCGCGCCGGAGCGGACCGTGGGCCTGTTCACCGGCGCCGACTCCCCGCCGCCGACGGCCGAGACCGCCCGCCCGACCCAGGCACCCCCGGCGGAGGCGGCCCGGCGCCCCACCGTGGAGGAGCCGTTCCGAGGCTCCCCGGCGGTGAATTGGGCGAGCGGAGCGGCGGGGATCACCGTGCCGGAGGCCGGGGCGGTCGGCTGGATGAGCGCGGCCGAGGTCGGGCGGGCCCTCGCCCGCAGCCGGGACTTCCTCGTCGCGTCCGGCCTGGACCGCGAGGTGCTGCGGGGCGAGCGCCCCGAGAAGGCGATCGCACTGATCAACCCGCACCAGAAGGACGTCCAGGACCTTCTGCGCACCGCTTTCCGAACCCCGAGCGAGGAGAGCGACCCGCTTCTTCTCTTCAGCCGCTTCCAGCCCTCCCGCACCCAGCTGGTGGGCGATGTCGTGAAGACCCGGGGCAGGCTCACCTACCGGGAGGGCGAGCGCGGCGCGCTCCAGGTGACCGCCGACGTCACCTTCGTCTACCCGGTCACCCGCGCGGACGGTGGTGGTGACGGTGACGACGAGATCGTGCGCACGATCGTCCGGCGCGAGCTGGTCCTGAGCTGGGACGACCCCGGCAAAGTGATCACCGAGCCGGGCACGTTCTCGATCGTCTCGTACGCGTACGACGTGACCAACGGCGGCTGCGGAGCTCCTACGGGCTACTTCACCCCGCCCTTCGGCACGGACCGCCGGGCGGACGGGGCCGACGAGGAGATCGACCCGTACGACCGCAGCGGGCCGGTCGGGCGGGGCGAGTCCTCCGGGGACGCGTGCGCGAGGGCGACGCGGTCCTAGGGCGGTCCTGGTGGTGATACTCGGCGGCTCCCCCCCCGGCCCCGAGGGCTTCGCATCAGGGCGACCGGGCCTCGCCGTTCCGACCTGCCAGGCCCGCCGTTCCCGTCGGCCGGGCCCCGCGTGGTGCGCTTGACATCAAAATCGAACATCCATTCTCATGGATTTCGGCCGGGTTTTTCCGGGCCCGACCGTGGAGTTGTCCACAGGCCGGGAGGACGTCGAGGCCCATTGTCAGTGGCAGGGGTTAGCGTCTTTGACGTGAAGCGATCGACTCAAGCAAATCGGGTGGAACCCATGGCAGGAACCGACCGCGAGAAGGCGTTGGACGCCGCACTCGCACAGATTGAACGACAGTTCGGCAAGGGCGCGGTGATGCGCCTCGGTGAGCGGCCCAACGAGCCCATCGAGGTCATCCCCACGGGATCGACCGCCCTCGACGTCGCCCTCGGCGTCGGCGGTCTGCCGCGCGGCCGTGTGGTGGAGGTGTACGGGCCGGAGTCCTCCGGCAAGACGACGCTGACGCTGCACGCCGTGGCGAACGCGCAGAAGCTCGGCGGCTCGGTGGCGTTCATCGATGCCGAGCACGCTCTCGACCCGGAGTACGCCAAGAAGCTCGGCGTCGACATCGACAGCCTCATCCTGTCCCAGCCGGACAACGGCGAGCAGGCGCTGGAGATCGTCGACATGCTGGTCCGTTCCGGCGCCCTGGACCTGATCGTGATCGACTCCGTCGCGGCCCTGGTGCCCCGTGCGGAGATCGAGGGCGAGATGGGTGACTCGCACGTGGGTCTCCAGGCCCGTCTGATGAGCCAGGCCCTCCGCAAGATCACCAGTGCGCTGAACCAGTCCAAGACGACGGCGATCTTCATCAACCAGCTCCGCGAGAAGATCGGCGTGATGTTCGGCTCGCCGGAGACCACGACCGGTGGCCGGGCGCTGAAGTTCTACGCCTCGGTGCGCCTCGACATCCGGCGGATCGAGACGCTGAAGGACGGGACCGACGCGGTCGGCAACCGGACGCGCGTCAAGGTCGTCAAGAACAAGGTCGCCCCGCCGTTCAAGCAGGCGGAGTTCGACATCCTCTACGGCCAGGGCATCAGCCGTGAGGGCGGGCTGATCGACATGGGCGTGGAGCACGGCTTCGTCCGCAAGGCCGGCGCCTGGTACACGTACGAGGGCGACCAGCTCGGCCAGGGCAAGGAGAACGCCCGAAACTTCCTCAAGGACAACCCCGACCTCGCCAACGAGATCGAGAAGAAGATCCTGGAGAAGCTGGGTGTCGGCGTCCGGCCGGACGCCGAGTCCGCCGAGCAGGCCGCGGAAGGGGCGGCGACCGCGGGAGCAGCGGCGGACGGTGCGGCGAAGCCGGTGACCGCCGCGGCCACCAAGGCGAAGCCGGCCAAGACCGCGGCGGCCAAGAGCTAGGCCGTGACGCGTCGTACGGAGTGGCCGGACAGCCCCATGGAGCCCGGCGCGGCCCTCGAATCCGACGGCGGACCCACCGACGGGTCCGCCTACGAGCCGGGGGCCGGGCGCGGGGCGCGGTCCGGGCGCCGCTCGCGCGGGGCAGCGGGCACGGGCGCCGGGTTCGGCGAAGGGGCGGGCCGCCGCGCCCGCTCCGGCACCAGGAGCAGCGGCTCCCCTTCCTCGTCGAGGGCCGAGCAGGGGGAGCCGCGTGACCAGCGTGACAAGGGGGAGCCTCGCGATCCGGTCGAGCAGGCGCGCAACATCTGTCTGCGCCTGCTCACCGGGACGCCGAGAACGCGCAAGCAGCTCGCGGACGCCCTGCGCAAGCGGGAGATCCCGGACGAGGCCGCCGAGGAAGTCCTCTCGCGCTTCGAGGACGTCGGGCTGATCGATGACGCGGCCTTCGCCGGGGCATGGGTGGAGTCCCGGCACCACGGCCGGGGGCTCGCGCGCCGCGCCCTCGTCCGTGAGCTGCGTACGAAGGGCGTCGACCCGGCCGTGATCGACGACGCGGTCGGGCAGCTCGACGCTGACCAGGAGGAGGAGACGGCCCGGGAGCTGGTGGCCCGCAAGCTCCGCTCCACCCGGGGCCTGGACCGGGACAAGCGGCTGCGCCGCCTGGCCGGGATGCTCGCCCGCAAGGGGTATGGGGAGGGCATGGCCCTGCGGGTGGTGCGCCAGGCGCTGGAGGAGGAGGGCGAGGACACGGAGGGACTGGACGAGCCGTTCTGAGGCGAACGATGAGCCGGTGCGACGAGAGTGACGAGCGGTTCCGACGGGGGCGATGAGCGTTCCGAGGGGAACGCCGAGCCCTTCCTATGGGCACGCGGAGGCCTATGGGTATGCGGGGGAGCGGCCGGGACTCCGCTGGTCAGTGTCCGGCCAAGGCGGCGCGGCGGGCGGCTCCGTCGACGAGGGCCAGCGCATCGGCGGCGGTGCGGCCCGGGAGGCGGTTCCAGGGGCCGATCAGCCCCGGCCACCCCTGGGAGCGGAGCTCGGTGATCAGCCAGGCACCGGCCCGGTCCACGGTGGCGGGGGAGCCGTAGCCGAGCCGGTGCGCGGTGAGCAGGGCGCCACAGACACAGCGGGCGCCACGGGCGTCACGCAGCCGGTACGGGGTGTTCTGCCAGCCCCACTCGGTCAGGATCCGCCGTGCGTAGCCGAGGTGGACGGAGGGCCTCACATCGGCCTGCCCGATCCGCCGCCAGGCATGGAAACGGTCGGGGAGTACGGCGCCGAGTCGGCCGGGGAGCGGGCGCTCAGCCGGAGGCGGTGCGGACAGCGCCCGCAGTGAGTCGTCGATGAGCTGTCCGACGGGGACGGACAGCAGGCTCCGCCAGTCGGCAGGGTGGTCCAGTGCCGAGGCCGTGGGCTGGTCGGGGGCCGCCTCCGTGCGTACCGCAGGGGAGGGCTCGGGGGCGGTGCTCTCCCACCCCGAGACGATCTGCTGCCACGCCTGTGTGTCGTGCAGCCGGGACGCCTGGGCGTCGAGCTGGTCGGGGGTGAGGACAGTGATCGCCATAAGTGCGTCATCTCCGTACATTTCGACCTCGGTATGAGGCGAATGTCGGTCGCGCACGGCGATGGCTCTACTGGAATGCGGCGTTCGGGTGTGTCCCGTTCAGAAATGGACCTCAGAAACGGAGCTCGGAAACGGAGCTCGGAAACGGAGCTCGGAAACGAGCGAGCGAGGGGGTGGCCACGTCACGCCCGTGGTCGCCCCCTCCCTCACAAGCCCGGCATCAGTCGTCGGCCTCGGTGGCTTCGTCGGCCGGGAGCACCGGGAGTCCTGCCGAGCGCCAGGCCTGGAAGCCACCGATCAGATCGGTGGACCGGTGCAGCCCGAGCCGGCGGAGCGATGCCACCGCGAGGCTGGAGGCGTACCCCTCGTTGCAGATGACGACCACCGGGAGATCGTGGCTCACCGCCTCGGCGGCCCGGTGGCTGCCCTGCGGATCGAGCCGCCACTCCAGCTCGTTGCGCTCCACGACCAGCGCGCCGGGGATGAGCCCGTCCCGGTCCCGGAGGGCCGCGTACCGGATGTCCACCAGCAGCGCCCCGTCCGTCGCCGCCGCGGCGGCCTCGTCCGGCCCGATCCGCTCGTAACCGGCCCGGACCCGCTCCAGCAGCTCGTCGATCCCGACCCGTTCCGTGGCGCCCACGCCCTCGGCCCCGCCCCGGTCGCCGCCGCTCACTGCCAGTCCTCCGGGCGCTCCGTCTGCTCCAGGCGGAGCACCGCCCCGGTGCGGCTGAACCGGCGGATCAGCGGCAGCGGCGGGTAGTACGCGTGGACGGAGACGGCGTGCACGCTGTCGGACTCGTTGAGCACCTCGTGCACATGGTTCTGTCCGAAGGCCCGCCCCTGACCGGCCGCCAGCTCCCGGGACCGGTCCACCCCGTCGTTCAGCTCCAGGGTCTTCCAGCCGTCGGTGGGCAGCCGCACCGCCAGCGAGTGCTCCTTGAGGGTGCCGGCCGCGGTGGTGAAGGCGCCGACCGAGTCCGCGTGGTCGTGCCAGCCCGTCCCGGACCCCGGCGGCCAGCCGATCAGCCAGGCCTCGCTGCCACCGGGGCCGTCGAGCCGGACCCAGGTGCGGCCCTCCGGATCGAGCGGGAGGGAGGCGATGAGCTCGATGTTCTCCGCCGTGCGGCGTACGAAGTCGAGCAGCTCCGCGACCGACGGACCGGAGGCGGCGGTCCGGGCGGAGCCGACCCGCGCGGAGACAGGCGGACGCGCGGAGTCAGAGGGACCGGAGCCAGCGGGATCGGAGACGGCCGGGGCGTCGGACACGGCCGGAGCGGTGGGGGAAGGTACGGAAGCAGCCGTCGGTACGGCAGGGGAGGGGGAAGACACAGGGACCGTCCTGAGAGTTCGCGCGAGATCCCGGCCGTGCGAAGAGCGGCACGGACCGGCAGAAGAGGGCGATTCAGCAGGACGGACGACACACGCAGCCCGCGTAACGGACGAGGTCCATATGGACCCTCCGCCACAGGCGCACATCGGTGTCGGTCATGATCTGGAGTACACCATGCGCGCCCGTGACGGTCAATTGATCCCGGCGGTCCGGTCGGCGTGGACCCGGTCGTGCGGCTCGCGCACGCGCGCCGCACCCCGCTCCTTCCCGCCCCTCTTCCTGTCTCCGCTCTCCCCGTTGCCGCTTTCCCTGTTGCCGCTCTTCCCGTCCCCGCTCTCCGCCTCCCCGTGCTCCGTGGAGCCGGTTCCGGACTCGGATCCGGCCCGGGGTGCGCTGCCGAGGGCCGCCCGCGCCGCCGCGAGCAGCTCGGCGGGCCGTACGCCGGTGAAGGCGGCCACCAGGTGCCCGTCGGGCCGCACCAGCAGGACGGTGTGGGCCGACGCGCCCGGGTAGCTCTCCGTGACCAGCAGCTCCGCCGCGACCGGCAGCGCCTCCACGGCGTCCACGAGGCGCGGCATGATCCCGGCGGTCAGCCAGTGCCGCCGGTCCCACACCCCGGTCCCGGGCGCCACCAGGATCACCAGCGGATGCCCCTGCCCGAGCCGCTCCCGGAGCCGTACCGCCGTCCCGTCCGGTGCCGTCACCCGTACATCGGTGACCGGCGCACCGGGGGGCGTACCCACCGTCGTGTGCGCCTCGGCGTGCGGTGGTGCGAGGGGTGAGTGCGAGTACGAAGGGGGCGCACCCAGGGCTCCGCGGCCCAGGTGGCCGTCGGCGAGCAGGGTGTCGTGGCCCCGGGCCGCGCCCGGTACCAGCGTCCGCAGCCCCCCGCCGCCCCGCAGTATCGGCAGGGACTGGTCGGCGGCGCGCAGCCGGGCGGCCACCGCGGCCCGGCGTTCGGCCTGGTAGCTGTCGAGCAGCAGGTCGGCGCCGCCGTGGTGCCAGGCGTGGGCGAGCTTCCAGGCCAGGTTCTCGGCGTCCCTGATCCCCTCGTCCAGGCCCTGGGTGCCGAGCGCCCCCAGCAGATGGGCCGCGTCGCCCGCCAGGAAGGCCCGCCGCACCCGTCGGCGCCGGGCGAGGCGGTGGTGCAGCGTGTGGACGCCGGTGTCGAGGAGCTCGTACGGCGGGGTCTCGCCGCACCAGCCGGCCAGGGTGTCCCGGATGCGGGTGATCAGGGCGTCCGGGGTGACCAGCTCGCCGCGCGGCGGCAGCAGCCAGTCCAGCCGCCAGACCCCGTCCGGCAGCGGCCGCGCACAGACCTCTGCGCCCCCGGTGCGCCACGGCGGCTGCCGGTGCAGCACGGCCTCACCCGGCCAGGGCAGTTCGGCCCGCAGCGCGGCGACGGCGTGCCGTTCCACCGCCGTACGGCCGGGGAACCTGATGTCCAGCAGCTTGCGCACGGTCGACCGGGCGCCGTCGCAGCCGACCAGATAGCTGCCGCGCCACCAGGTCGAACCGGGCTCCTTGGTGTGGACCGTGACGCCGTCGGGGTCCTGCTCCAGGGTGTCGACGCGGCTGAGCGGGACCAGCTTCACCAGGGGCGCCGCCGCGACCGCCGCGCGCAGGGCCTCCGCCAGCGCGTGCTGCGGGATGTGAAGGGGCGCCGGGTGGAGCGGGGCGTCCTCGCCACCGAAGCCGCCGAAGCCGCCGGAGTCACCGAAGCGACCGGCGTCACCGAAGCCGCTGGAGTCAGCGAAGCGACCGAAGTCACCGGCGTCACCGGAACCGTCACCGACGCCACCGGAGCCCGTACCCAACGGCACGTCACGGACCAGCTGCTTCCTGCGCATCGAGCGCCACCCGCTCCACCGCAGCCCGTCCTTCTCCAGGTGGGCGGCGCCCAGGCGCTCCACCAGGTCGGCGGTGTCCTCACGCAGCACGACCGTGCGGGCGAGACGTACTTCCTCCGTCCCGGGCCCCTCGTCGAGGAGCACGCTCGGGACGCCCTGGGCGGCGAGGGCCAGCGACAGCGTCAGACCGACGGGTCCGGCGCCGACGACGATCACCGGGTCCACGGCGCGTGTCCTCCGGCCCGTACGGTCATGCGGAACGTGGCAGTGGAAGCCGGGTGCGTGATCACAGAACGTATGCAACCCATTGGGGGTGCTTGCGTCAAGTGACCGAGGCAGCGACGCGTGCGCCGCTGCCTCGAATGCTTCCGCCGGGAAAGACCCGTGGAGGTCAGTCCTTCGTCACTCCGGCCCCACCGGCACCGTCGATCCCGGTGCCTGCGCCCCCTGCGCCCCCCACGCCCGGGCCGAAGGTGCCGGCCGTCGCGTCGATGGTTCCGGGGGCCTGGACGGCCGGCGCCACCGCGATGCCGGTCTTGGCGCGGCGGCCGCGCTTCTCGATCCAGGTCGCCAGCGACGAGAGCAGCAGACACAGCACGATGTAGATCGTGCCGATGACGGCGATCGTCGAGACGTACGGGTACTGCTCGTTCACCAGCGTGTTGGAGGCGATCAGACGCGCGGTCTGGAGCAGCTCCGGGTACAGGATGATGAAGCCGAGCGAGGTGTCCTTGAGGGTCACCACGAGCTGGCTGATGATCGTCGGCAGCATGGACCGGACGGCCTGCGGCATCAGGACGGTGACCATGACCTGGGTCTTGCGCATGCCGAGCGCGTACGCGGCCTCGCTCTGCCCCCGGGGGACGGCGTTGACACCGGCCCGCAGCACCTCGGCCTGGACACAGCCGTTGTAGATCGACAGGCCCGCCGCCAGCGCCCACATCGAGTGGTCGGTGAGGAAGCCGACCCAGATGGCGTAGATCGTGATCAGCAGCGGGAGCGAGCGGAACAGCTCGATGAAGGTGGTCGCCGCCCAGCGGACCGGTTTGTGGTCGGAGAGGCGTCCCACCGCGAGCAGCACACCGAGGACGAGCGAGCCGATCGCGGCCAGACCGAACGCCTTGAGCGTGGCGACGAGCGCGTCGGCGATGTTCTGCCGGATGCCCGCGTAGTTGAAGATGTCCCACATCTCGGGGGCCAGATGGCCCTTGTCGGCCAGCCGCAGCAGGCTGATGCCGATCAGCGCCGCGATGGCGAGGGTGCCGATGACGGCGTAGATCCGGTTGCGGACGAGAGCCTTGGGGCCCGGGGCGTCGTAGAGAACGCTGGCGCTCATCGGGCGACCTCCATGCGACGCTCCAGCAGCCGGAAGAGGCCGCTGATGGTAAACGTGACGACCAGGTAGCCGAGGGCCACCCAGATGAAGACGGGGACGATCGCGTAACCCTTGTCGCTCATCAGCTTCTGCCAGCCGAAGAGCTCGGCGACGCTGAAGGCACCGGCGATCGCGGAGTTCTTGGTGAGCGCGATGAAGATGCTGCTCAGCGGGGCGATGACGGTCCTCGTGGCCTGGGGGAGCACCACGATGCGCAGGGTCTGGGCGAACGTCATGCCGATCGAACGCGCGGCCTCGGCCTGTCCCAGTGGCACGGTGTTGATGCCGGAGCGGACCGCCTCGCAGACGAACGCGGAGGTGTAGAAGCCGAGGGCCAGCGAGCCGAGCACGAAGGGGCTCATCCCCGGGAAGAGGATCTCCGGGACGACGAAGAAGAAGATCAGGAAGAGCAGCGTCAGCGGGGTGTTGCGCATCAGCGTCACCCAGGCGGTGCCGAAGTACCGCAGCGGCGGCACCGGCGAGACCCGGAATCCGGCGATGATCACACCGAGGACCAGGGCGATAACCGAGCTGACGGCGGTGATCGACACGGTTCCTATGAAGCCGTCGCGGAACTCTGGGAAATTGTCGAGCAGTACGTTCATGAGGTCTCCGCGTCGGCGGTCAGCGGCATCAGGGCAGGGGAAGGGGCGCCCCGTACGCCCGCCGCGCCCCTGAGGAGCGGCGGCGGCGTACGGGACGCCTGAGTCACACGCGGTGCGTCAGTGACGGGATGTCGGCCGTGGGACGGCCGACGGCGTCAGTAGCGCTCGAGCGCCGGCGGCTCGACGAAGTCCGAGCCGGACAGGCCCAGCGTCGCCTCGTAGATCTTCTTGTACGTGCCGTCCTTGATCCGGTTCTCCAGCGAGGTGGTGATGGCCTCGCGCAGCACCTTGTCGTCCTTGTCCAGGCCGACACCGTAGGGCTCTTCGGTGAACGGCTTGCCGACGACCTTGAGCTTGCCGGAGTTGGCGGCGGCGTAACCCTTGAGGATCGAGTCGTCCGTGGTGACGGCGTCGACCTGCTTGGTCAGCAACTGCTGCACGCAGTCGGAGTACTTGGCCAGCTCGACGACGCTCGCGCCGTACTCGGGCTTCTTGATCTCCTGGAGCGGCGTGGAACCGACGATCGAGCAGACCTTCTTGCCCTTCACCGAGTCCTTGCCGGTGATCGAGTCGTCGTCCTTGCGCACCAGGAGGTCCGCGCCGGCCTTGTAGTACGGACCGGCGAAGCCGACCTGCTTCTTGCGCTCGTCGTTGATCGTGTACGTGCCGACGTAGTAGTCGACCTGGGCCTTGGAGATGGCCGTCTCGCGGACGCCGGAGTCGACGGTCTTCCACTCGATCTGCTGCTCCGAGAAGCCGAGGTCCGCCGCGATCATCTTGGCGATCTCGATGTCGAAGCCGGAGCGCTCCCTGGTCGACTGGTCCTCGAAGCCGAGGTAGGGCTGGTCGGCCTTGGCACCGATGATCAGCTTGCCGCGCTGCTTCGCGTTCTTGAAGACCGGCGAGTCCAGAGCGACATCCTTGGCGGGGGCGTACTTGGGCAGCGCGGGGGCCTCGGCGCCGTCCTTGGCGCCGCCCGGTTTGTCACCGGCGGAACCCTCCTTGCCGCCACACGCGGTCGCGGTCAGGGCGAGGACGGCGATGGCCGCGACAGCGGCCGACTTGCGGAGCTTCATGTGAGTTTCCTTATGCCGTAGGGCGTTGTCGTCAGTCGTCGGTCGTCGGACGTCAGTGGTGAAGGACCGACGTCAGTGGTGAAGGATCTTCGACAGGAAGTCCTTGGCCCGGTCGCTGCGCGGATTGCTGAAGAACTGCTCGGGCGTGGCCTCTTCGACGATCTTTCCGTCCGCCATGAACACCACGCGGTTGGCGGCCGAACGGGCAAAGCCCATCTCGTGGGTGACGACGATCATCGTCATCCCGTCCCGGGCCAGCTGCTGCATGACTTCGAGAACCTCGTTGATCATCTCCGGGTCGAGAGCCGACGTGGGCTCGTCGAAGAGCATGACCTTCGGGTCCATCGCCAACGCCCGCGCGATCGCGACGCGTTGCTGCTGGCCACCGGAGAGCTGTGCCGGGTACTTGTCGGCCTGCACGCCGACGCCGACCCGGTCGAGCAGGGCCCGGGCCTTCTTCTCGGCGTCCTTCCGGTCGGCCTTGCGGACCTTGGTCTGGCCCAGCACGACGTTCTCCAGCACCGTCTTGTGTGCGAAGAGATTGAACGACTGGAAGACCATGCCCACGTCGGCGCGCAACCGGGCCAGCTCCTTGCCCTCCTGGGGCAGGGGCTTGCCGTCGATCGAGATCGCGCCCGAATCGATCGTCTCCAAGCGGTTGATCGTGCGGCACAGCGTGGACTTCCCGGACCCGGAGGGCCCGATGACGACCACGACCTCGCCACGGGCGATGGTCAGGTCGATGTCCTGGAGCACATGCAGCGCGCCGAAGTGCTTGTTGACGTTGCTCAGTACGACAAGGTCGTCTTCCGCGGGCGCGGCGTCCTCGGCGGCCTTGGTCACTGAAACTCCGCTCATCGGCTTTTTGCTCCGTCCTCCTCGGGTTCCAAGGACACTAATGACGCAGTGCGACCAGCGTCATTACATCTGAGCGGAAATTGAGCATAACGATCCGGCGGCAACCGGACACTCCGCGTGAAGGGGACGCCACGAGGGGTGCTGGGGCGTACCGGGTGCATAACGGAAACCCCGCTGTAACCGGCAGCCTCTTGACTGGCCCACCGGTCATCGGCGTGGATGCCCTGTGCGGGGAAAGAACATGAAGCACCGCTGAACGGAACGTTTCCCCGAGGATCTTCCGTATGAAGCGGGATGAAACACCAGGTATCGCCCCGTGACGCTGTGCAACGGTGGATTGAACGAGATCGGTTACGTGAACGAGTCCGGGAAGCCCGACGGCCCGGGGAGACCCCCACGGCCCGGGGAGACGGAGAGGAGGGCCATGAGACTGCTGCTCGTCGAGGACGACGACCATGTCGCGGCGGCCCTGTCCGCCGTGCTCGCCCGGCACGGGTTCCAGGTCGTGCACGCCCGCAACGGCGAGGAGGCCCTGCGCGCGCTGCTGCCCGCCGAGAAGGAGCCCTTCGGGGTGATCCTCCTCGACCTGGGCCTGCCCGACCAGGACGGCTACGAGGTCTGCGGCAAGATCCGCAAGCGCACCGCGACCCCGGTGATCATGGTGACCGCCCGCGCCGACGTGCGCTCGCGCATCCACGGACTCAACCTCGGCGCCGACGACTACGTCGTGAAGCCCTACGACACCGGCGAACTGCTCGCCCGCATCCACGCGGTGGCCCGGCGCACCACCAGCGGTGAGGACACCGCCCCGACCCCCGTCGCCGGGCTGCGCCTGGGCCCCGTCCACATAGAGCTGCCCACCCGGCGCGTCAGCGTCGACGGCTCCGAAGTCCAGCTCACCCGCAAGGAGTTCGACCTCCTGGCGCTCCTCGCACAGCGCCCCGGCGTGGTCTTCCGCCGCGAACAGATCATCAGCGAGGTCTGGCGCACCAGCTGGGAGGGGACCGGGCGCACGCTGGAGGTGCACGTCGCCTCCCTGCGCTCCAAGCTGCGGCTGCCCGCCCTCATCGAGACCGTGCGGGGCGTCGGCTACCGGCTCGTCCCGCCGTCCGCGTAACGGGCGGGTACGTCCCCGGTGCGCACCCGTCTCCTTCCGCTGCTCATCACCCTGATGGCGGCCGTCCTGCTCACCCTCGGCCTCCCGCTCGCGGTGAGCGTGGCCGCCGCCGAGCAGCAGCGCCTGGTCATCGACCGGATCGACGACACCGCCCGCTTCGCGGCCCTGGCCCAGTCCATCACCGACACCGTCCCGGCCGACGACGAGCGCCGTCAGACGCTCGCCACCGACCTGGAGGTCTACGCCTCCGTGTACGGCATCCGGGCCGGTGTCTTCCACCGCAACGACGATGCCCTGGCCAAGGCTCCGGAGAGCTGGACGCTGCCCGACGCGGGGGAGGGGCGCACGGCCTTCAACGAGGCGCTGCTCGGCCGCCGTTCGCACGATCCCCCGCAGGTCTGGCCCTGGCAGCGGGGCCGTGTCGTCGTCGCCTCGCCCGTCGTGCGCGACGGTGACGTCGTCGCCGTGGTCGTCATCGACTCGCCCACCGACGAGATGCGCTCCCGGATCCTGCGGACCTGGCTGCTGATCGGGCTCGGCGAGGCTCTCGCCATGCTGGTCGCGGTCGGCGCCGCCGTCCGGCTCACCGGCTGGGTGCTGCTGCCGGTACGGGTCCTGGACGCGGCCACCCACGACATCGCCGTCGGCCGGATGCGCTCGCGGGTCGCCGCCGCCGGCGGTCCGCCCGAACTGCGGCGGCTGGCCCGGTCCTTCAACGAGATGGCCGACAACGTCGAGGACGTACTGGAACAGCAGCGCGCCTTCGTCGCCGACGCCTCGCACCAGCTGCGCAACCCGCTCGCCGCGCTGCTGCTGCGCATCGAGCTCCTCGCCCTGGAGCTGCCCGAGGGCAACGAGGAGATCGCCGCCGTACGCACCGAGGGCAAGCGGCTGGCCCGGGTGCTGGACGACCTCCTCGACCTGGCGCTGGCCGAGCACGCCGAGGCGGACCTCCAGCTGATCGACATCGTCCCGCTCACCGCCGAGCGCGTCGCCTCCTGGCGCCCGATGGCGGACGGCAAGGGCGTGCGTCTGATCCACGACGGGGCCCCGGCCGCCACCGCCTGGGCCGACCCCGTCGCGCTCTCCAGCGCGCTGGACGCGGTCATCGACAACGCCCTGAAGTTCACGCCGGCCGGAGAGGACGTACGGGTCACGGTCACCCCGGGAGTCACCGCGACGACCGTGGTGGTCGCCGACCGGGGGCCCGGCCTCACCGAACAGGAGCTGGAACGCGTCGGGGACCGTTTCTGGCGCTCCACCCGCCATCAGAACGTGAGCGGATCGGGCCTGGGGCTCTCCATCTCGCGCGTGCTGCTCGCGGCGGGCGGCGGCTCGATCACGTACGAGAGCCACGAGCCGCACGGCCTGCGGGTCACGGTCTCGGTGCCGCGCGAACTGCGGCACACTCCCTGAGCGTCGCGGCCGCCGTCCTCATGAGGGGACCGGATCAGGGCTAGGCCGAACGGTGGCAGAGCCTGGTCAGGGCTTGACCGAGCGGTAGTAGCGCTTGGCGCCGTCGTGCACGGCCAGCGGGTCCGTGTAGATCGCCGTCCGCAGGTCCACCAGCTGCGCCGCGTGCACCTCGCGGCCGATCCGGTCCCGGCTGTTGATCACGGTCCGGGTGAAGGCCTCGGTCATGGCCGGATCCGTACGGTCCGTGGTGATGAGCAGATTGGCGACGGCGACCGTGGCGACCGACTCGCCCTGCTGGGCGTGGCGATAGGCGTCGGCGGGCATCAGGGCCGACCGGTAGTAGCGGGCGGAACCGCCCTCCGCCTGGAGCTTCTTGATCAGGGAGGCCTCCAGCGGGATCAGCCGGACCGGGTACCGCTCCGACAGCTTCTGCACCGCCCCCGTCGGCAGCCCGCCGGACCAGAAGAAGGCGTCGAGCTCCCTGTCGACCAGCCGGTCCGGCATGGTGTCGATGCCCGCCGACACCGCCGTCACGTCCTGCGAGGGGTCGATGCCCGCGGCCTTCATGAGGCGGTCCGCGACCAGCCGCACCCCGGAGCCTTCCTGGCCGACGCCGACCCGCTTGCCCCGCAGATCGGCCACCTTGCCGATGTCGGAGCCGCGCGGGACGACCAGCTGGACGTAGTCGTCGTACAGCCGCACCATGCCCCGCAGCCGGTGCGCGCCGGGCCTGCCGTCCCGCAGGTAGGTGGCCACGGCGTCGGCGGTGGCGATGGTGAAGTCCGCCTCTCCCGCCGCCACCCGCGCGAGGTTCTGTTGGGACCCCTCGCTGTTGCGGAGCCTTATGGAGACCTCCGGCATGTCCTTGGCAAGGGCGCCTTCCAGCCGTTCCCCGTACCGCTGGTAGACACCGCTCGGCACCCCCGTGGAGAAGGTCAGCGTCCCGCTCGGGGTCCGTTCGCCCAGGGGAAGGAGCCACCACGCGAGCAGCCCGAGCGCGACCGCGAGCACGGCGCCCGTCTGCAGGGCGCGGCGTCGGCCGAATCGGGACGGAGCGTGGCGCATGCGCGCGATCCTGCCAGCTCACCGCGGTCCTGACCAGGCCCGGCCGCGAGGGCGGACCGGGCACGCGAAGGGTGTGTCCGGCAACCGCCTACCCTGGTCACATGAGCAGCGGCAACCGGAGCGAAGAAGCAGTGGACGTCCAGAAGAGCTACGAGGTGCGCACCTACGGGTGCCAGATGAACGTCCACGACTCCGAACGGTTGTCGGGTCTCCTGGAGGACGCCGGTTACGTACGCGCCCCCGAAGGCGCCGACGGCGACGCCGACGTCGTCGTCTTCAACACCTGCGCGGTGCGCGAGAACGCCGACAACAAGCTCTACGGCAACCTCGGCCGGCTCGCCCCGATGAAGACCAAGCGCCCCGGGATGCAGATCGCCGTCGGCGGCTGCCTCGCCCAGAAGGACCGCGACACCATCGTCAAACGTGCCCCCTGGGTGGACGTCGTCTTCGGTACGCACAACATCGGCAAGCTGCCGGTCCTCCTGGAGCGCGCCCGCATCCAGGAGGAGGCGCAGATCGAGATCGCCGAATCCCTGGAGGCCTTCCCCTCCACGCTCCCCACCCGCCGCGAGTCCGCCTACGCCGCGTGGGTCTCCATCTCCGTGGGCTGCAACAACACCTGTACCTTCTGCATCGTCCCGGCGCTGCGCGGCAAGGAGAAGGACCGCCGCACCGGCGACATCCTGGCCGAGATCGAGGCCCTGGTCGGTGAGGGCGTGTCCGAGATCACCCTGCTCGGCCAGAACGTCAACGCGTACGGCTCCGACATCGGCGACCGCGAGGCCTTCTCCAAGCTGCTGCGCGCCTGCGGGAAGATCGAGGGCCTGGAGCGCGTCCGCTTCACCTCGCCGCACCCCCGCGACTTCACCGACGACGTCATCGCCGCCATGGCCGAGACGCCCAACGTGATGCCTCAGCTCCACATGCCGATGCAGTCCGGCTCCGACCGCGTACTGAAGGCGATGCGTCGCTCCTACCGTCAGGAGCGCTTCCTCGGCATCATCGAGAAGGTGCGCGCCGCGATGCCGGACGCCGCCATCTCCACCGACATCATCGTGGGCTTCCCCGGCGAGACCGAGGAGGACTTCGAACAGACGATGCACGCGGTCCGCGAGGCCCGTTTCGCCAACGCGTTCACCTTCCAGTACTCCAAGCGCCCCGGGACCCCGGCCGCCGACATGGACGGGCAGATCCCCAAGGAGGTCGTGCAGGAGCGGTACATGCGGCTGTCCGCCCTCCAGGAGCAGATCTCCTGGGACGAGAACAAGAAGCAGGTCGGCCGCACCCTGGAGGTCATGGTCGCCGAGGGCGAGGGCCGCAAGGACGGCGCCACCCACCGCCTCTCCGGCCGCGCCCCCGACAACCGGCTCGTCCACTTCACCAAGCCCGGCCAGGACGTGCGCCCCGGTGACGTGGTGACCGTGGAGATCACCTACGCCGCCCCGCACCACCTGCTCGCCGAGGGCACCCCGCTCGCGGTACGGGCCACCCGCTCGGGCGACGCCTGGGAGAAGCGCACGACGGCCGCCGCCGCCAAGCCGGCCGGAGTGATGCTCGGCCTCCCCACGATCGGCGCCCCGGCCCCGCTCCCGGCCGCTGCGGCACCGGCCTGCGGGATCGGCTGACCGGTACGTACGGCGGCCGGACAAAGCCCGTACGGTGGTCGGCGCCTCGCGGCGGTCGGACGGCCCGTAGGGGCGGGGGACACCCCCGTACGCCGTTGAAGACCGGCCCGTACGGCGGCGGATCGGCCCGTACGGGGTCGACGCGGCCCGTACGACGGTCGCACCGGCCCGTACGACGGTCGCACCGGCCCGTACGACGGCCGCACCGGCCCGCACGGCGGGCGGCGGCTTCGGCGCCCGGGCGGCCCCGGGCAGCCTCCCTCGGGAACGGCCGCACCGCCCCCGCCCAGTACGCTGACCGGCATGCTTGTCGCCGCCGCCGTGTGCCCCTGTCCGCCGCTCCTGGTGCCCGAGGTCGCCGCCGGGGCCGCGCCCGAACTCGACGCCGCACGGGCCGCGTGCCTCGACGCGGTCGGTGTGCTCGCCGCCTCGCGCCCCGATCTGCTCGTGGTCGTGGGCCCGGCGGACGGCCGGTCCGCGGGGAGCTACCCGGCGGGCGCGCACGGCTCCTTCCGGGGCTTCGGCGTCGGCCTCGACGTCACCCTGGGCCCGGTGGGCCGAGCCGCCCCGGGACCGGCCCTGCCGGACTCCCTCGCCGTCGGAGCGTGGCTGCTGGACCGGGCCCGCTGGGCGGGCGCCCCGGGCGCCCAGGTCGAGGGGCTGGCGGTCGACGAACGCCGTCCCGCCGCCGCGTGCGCACGGGCCGGAGAGGAGCTTGCCGCCCGCGTCGGCCGCGTCGCCCTCCTGGTCATGGGCGACGGCAGCGCCTGCCGCACCCTCAAGGCGCCCGGCTACCTGGACGAGCGCGCCGAGCCCTTCGACGCGCGGGCGACCCGGGCACTGGGCTCGGCGGACCTCGACGCGCTCGACGCACTGGACGAGACCCTCGCGTACGACCTGAAGGCGGCCGGCCGGGCCCCCTGGCAGCTGCTCGGCGGCGCCGCGAGGGGAGCGGGCCTCGGCGGCCGGCTCCTGTACGAGGACGCGCCCTACGGGGTCGGCTACACCGTCGCCACCTGGTCCTGAACGGGCCGACGGCGGCACCGGAGCGTTCCGGTTGCCGCCGTCGGGGCCTGCCGCTGTGACGTGAGGTGAGGTCAGGAAGCGGGCGGGGGCGGCGGAGGCGTGGTGCCGGGCGTGCCCCCGTCCTTCTGCCCCAGCTTGTCCACGGCTTCCTTCGCCTTGCGCGTACCGGAATCGATCTTGTCGCTGTACTTGCCCTTGGTCTTCTCGTCGACCGTGCGCGCGGCCTTGTCGAGACCCTGCTCGATCTTGTCCCCGTGCTGCTGCGCGAGGTCGCCGACCTTTGCCTTGGCCGGTCCCAGCTTGGCCTTCAGGTTGTCCAGGAACCCCATTGGGTCACCTTCCGTGCAGTGAGGACGGTCTGCGGGAGCGTTCTCCCGCCCCCATTGTCCGTCACCTGTCCCGTCCCGCCGACTTCACGCGCCGTACGGTGTTCACGCGGGGCCCTCCTCGGCGCCCCCGCGCGTTCGGGAAGGGCCCGGAGGTTTGAAAGACTGTCCCGGTGACCCCTCCCGCTTCAGCCCCCCGCGTCATCACCGTCGTCGGCCCCACCGCGGCCGGCAAATCCGATCTGGGGGTCTTCCTCGCCCGGAGACTCGGCGGTGAGGTGGTCAACGCCGACTCCATGCAGCTTTACCGGGGGATGGACATCGGAACGGCGAAGATGACCCCCGCCGAGCGCGCGGGCGTCCCGCACCATCTGCTGGACATCTGGGACGTCACCGAGGCCGCCAGCGTCGCCGAGTACCAGCGCCTGGCCCGGCTGGAGATCGACCGGCTGCTGGCCCAGGGCCGTACGCCGATCCTGGTCGGCGGCTCCGGGCTGTACGTCAAGGGCGCCATCGACGCCCTGGAGTTCCCCGGTACGGACCCCGAGGTGCGCGCCCGGCTCGAACAGGAGCTGGCCGAGAGGGGCTCCGGCTTCCTGCACCGGCGCCTCGCCGACGCCGACCCCGACGCCGCCCGCTCCATCCTCGCGAGCAACGGCCGCCGTATCGTCCGCGCCCTCGAAGTCATCGAGATCACCGGCAAGCCCTTCACCGCCAACCTCCCCGGCGACGAGCCGGTCTACGACGCCGTGCAGATCGGCGTCGACGTGGACCGCCCCGAGCTGGACGAACGCATCGCCCTGCGCGTCGACCGGATGTGGGAGGCGGGCCTCGTGGCCGAGGTGCGCGAGCTGGAGGCCGTCGGGCTGCGCGACGGCCTGACCGCCTCCCGGGCCCTCGGCTACCAGCAGATCCTCGCGGCGCTCGCGGGGGAGTGCACCGAGGAGGAGGCGCGCGCCGAGACCGTACGCGCCACCAAGCGCTTCGCGCGCCGGCAGGACTCCTGGTTCCGCCGCGACCCGCGCGTCCGGTGGCTGGGCGGCGGACACCGTGACCGGGAGGAACTCCCGCACCGGGCGCTGACGTTGATCGAACGAGCGGTCACAGCCTGATCACGTGATGGCATCGGGACGCTCCGCCCGTCAATTCGGCGCCCGTGGTCGTGCCATCATCGAGCATCGATCCACCAGTGCAGTCCGAGTTGGGAGGGCGCGTGGCGATGGAGGCCGGCCCTCGCGACACGGAGCAGCACGACGTACCGCCACCGCGGCAGACCGCGGGGCGGCTGAGCCCCGACGGGCCCGACGAGCAGGACGTGGCCCCCGAGGTCGAGGTCGAGCTCAGGCCCGCCCGCAGGATGCGGATCTGGCAGCTCGCGCCCATCGTCATGCTGGCCGCCGTCGGTTCCCTGATGTTCGCCTTCCCGCTCGCCTTCGAGTTCGGTGACGGCGGTGCCGTCGTCGCCATGCTCGGGCTCCTGATCAGCTGCTGCGCGGCCGGCTGGGGCATGATGGCCGCCCGCCGCGTCGGCCACACCTGGCCCGGCCTGCCCGCCCGGGGCTCGGGCGACCGCCTCGACTGGCGCGTGATCGCGCTGTACGTCGCCGTGGGCGTCGGACTCGTCGCCCTCGCCGTCTGGCGCGTGGCCCGCCTGCGCTGACGCCCTCGCCCCGGGCGCGGCGCCCCGTGTCCCGGTCCGGTTTCGCGGGGTGTCGGTGGCGGCTCGTACAGTTGGCCTGTGAGCACTTCGCAGATCGCCTTCCTCAAGGGTCACGGCACCGAGAACGACTTCGTGATCGTCCCCGACCCGGACAACGCCCTCGCGCTGCCCGCCTCCGCCGTCGCCCGGATCTGCGACCGCCGGGCCGGTATCGGAGCGGACGGTCTGCTGCACGTCGTGCGCTCCGCCGCCCACCCCGAGGCCCGGGACATGGCCGCCGAGGCCGAGTGGTTCATGGACTACCGCAACGCGGACGGCTCGATCGCCGAGATGTGCGGCAACGGCGTGCGCGTCTTCGCCCACCACCTCCAGCGCGCGGGCCTCGTCGAGCAGGGCGGTCTCGCCGTCGCCACCCGGGGCGGCGTCAAGCAGGTGCACATCGCCAAGGACGGCGACATCACCGTCTCCATGGGGCGCGCGGTGCTGCCCGGGGAGAGCGCCACGGTCGCCGTCGGGGAGCGCAGCTGGCCCGCCCGCAACGTCAACATGGGCAACCCGCACGCCGTCGCCTTCGTCGAGGACCTGGCCCACGCCGGCGACCTCCTCTCCGCCCCTCCGGTCAGCCCCGTGACGGTCTACCCCGACGGCGTCAACGTCGAGTTCGTCGTCGACCGGGGCCCGCGCCACGTCGCCATGCGCGTCCACGAGCGCGGCTCCGGCGAGACCCGCTCCTGTGGGACCGGTGCCTGTGCGGTGGCCGTCGCCACCGCCCGCCGGGACGGCGCGGACCCGGCGGTGACCGGCCTCCCCGCGACGTACCGGGTGGACCTCCCCGGCGGCACCCTCACCATCACCGAGCACCCGGACGGCGCGGTCGACATGACCGGCCCCGCCGTGATCGTCGCGGAGGGCACCATCGACCCGGCCTGGCTCGAAGCGGCGACCGGCTGACGGCCGCCCGCTGCCCGCCGCCCGCAGAACGGTGACCGGCCGCACGCCGCCCGCCGAACGGCCGATCGACCACCTGCCGACCGCCGCCCGCCGAGCCGTGGGACCGGTCACCCGCCGAGGGGTCACCGGCTCACCGCCGACCGGCTCCCGGTTCGAAACCGTGGTCGGTCCGAGCTTCGCTCGAATGGGTGATCCGTTTTACGCTGGGCGAGAGGCGGACTGCGCCACGTGGTGGGGTCGATAGCATCAACCACCGGCCCGGAGAGGCGTCCGCCTCTCCCCACCGCCGGTCGACGTCGCCGGAGGTGCCCCATGAGTGCAGAGGCCGCCGATCCCGCCGCTGTGCCCCGCAGGCGGAGCCGGCCCAGGATCGATCTGCGCAGACTGGGCCGGGTGGCGCTGCTCGGCCCCGTATCCCGCGACCGGCTGCCCGACGCCATCGGCCATGTCGCCGAGGCGCACCGGGCCCACCATCCCGACGCCGACCTGGGCATCCTCCACCGGGCCTACGTCCTCGCGGAGTCCTCGCACCGGGGCCAGATGCGCAAGAGCGGCGAGCCGTACATCACGCACCCGCTGGCCGTCACCCTGATCCTCGCCGAGCTCGGCGCCGAGACCACCACCCTGACCGCCTCCCTCCTCCACGACACCGTCGAGGACACCGAGGTGACGCTCGATCAGGTGCGGGAGCAGTTCGGCGAAGAGGTCTGCTATCTCGTCGACGGCGTCACCAAACTCGAAAAGGTCGACTACGGCGCCGCCGCCGAACCGGAGACCTTCCGCAAGATGCTCGTCGCCACCGGCAACGACGTCCGGGTCATGTCGATCAAACTGGCCGACCGGCTGCACAACATGCGCACCCTCACCGTGATGCGCCCCGAGAAGCAGGCCCGGATCGCCAAGGTCACCCGGGACGTCCTCATCCCGCTGGCCGAACGGCTCGGCGTCCAGGCGCTCAAGACCGAGCTCGAAGACCTGGTCTTCGCGATCCTCGACCCCGAGGAGTACGAGGACACCCGCGCGCTCATCACCGCCGTCACGGGCGGGAGCGACCCCCTGTCCCCCATCGCCGACAGCGTCCGCGCCACCCTGCGGGAGGCGGGCATCGGCGCCGAAGTCCTCATCAGACCGCGCCACTTCGTCTCCGTGCACCGGGTCCGCAGGAAACGCGGCGAGCTGCGCCCCACCGACTTCGGACGGCTGCTCGTCCTGGTCGGCGAGGACGCCGACTGCTACGCCGTCCTCGGTGAGCTGCACACCTGCTTCACTCCGGTGATCTCCGAGTTCAAGGACTTCATCGCCGCCCCCAAGTTCAACCTGTACCAGTCGCTGCACACCGCCGTCGTCGGCCCAGAGGGCGCCGTCGCCGAAGTCCTCATCCGTACGCACCGGATGCACAAGGTCGCCGAGGCGGGCGTGGTCGCCCTGGGCAACCCGTACGCGCACGACGCCACCGCCCCCGCCCACGACGGGACCACCGCTCAACAGACCACCGAACCCTCCGACGAGCGCGCCGACCCGACCCGGCCCGGCTGGCTTTCCCGGCTGCTGGACTGGCAGGAGTCCGCCACCGACCCGGACACCTTCTGGACCACCCTGCGCGCCGACCTCGCCCAGGACCGCGAGATCACCGTCTTCCGCACCGACGGCCGGACCCTCGGCCTGCCCGCCGGGGCGAGCTGCGTCGACGCCGCCTACGCCCAGCACGGGGAGCGGGCGCACGCCTGCATCGGCGCCCGGGTCAACGGCCGCCTCGCCACCCTCTCCACCGTCCTCAGCGACGGCGACACCGTGCAGCTCCTGCTCGCCCAGGACACCGCGTCCGGCCCGTCCCCCGAGTGGCTGGACCACGCCCGCACCCCTGCCGCCCGGATCGCCATCACCGGCTGGCTCTCCGCCCACCCCGACGACCCGGGACCGGAGGCCGGGGGAGCGGACGGCGGCGACGCCCGTACGGAACCGGCCGCCGAGGGCCCGCACTCCACCGCGCCCGCCCGCACCAGGTCCGGGGGCCGCGCCGCCAACGTCGTCGTCGACGGCCCCCAGAGCCCCGCCCGCCTGGCCGGCTGCTGTACGCCGGTGCCCCCGGACGAGGTCGTCGGCTTCGTCGTCCGGGGCGGCGCCGTCACCGTGCACCGTCAGGAGTGTCCCGCCGTCGCCCGGATGCAGGAGATCGGCCGCGCCCCCGTCGCGGCCCGCTGGCGCGACGAGGACGGCTGGAGCGACACCGCCGCCTGCCGCGTCACCCTCGTCGCCGAGTCCTTCGGACGGCCCCGGCTCCTCGCCGATCTCACCGAGGCGATCGCCACGGCCGACGCGGCCATCGTCTCCGCCACCGTGGAGCCGCCCAGCGAGCAGCGCGTCCGGCACACCTACACCCTCCAGCTCCCCGACGCCGCCGGGCTGCCCGCCCTGATGCGGGCCATGCGCGAGGTCGCCGGGGTCTACGACGTCAGCCGCGCCCAGCATCCGGCCGCCACCGGCTGAGCCCGCCCGGGGAGGCCGCCTCGTTCGGGTGGTGCGGCGCGCGGCACCCCCGGGAGAGGGCCCGGCGCTGATAGCGGTAGTCCATGCCGCTCCTCTCCCGCCGCCTGCGGGCCGCCCTCCTGGCCACCGCGTCGCTCTCCCTCGTCGCCGCCGCTGCCCTGCCCGACCCCGAGCCCCTCGGCATCGGTGACCGGCTCTTCCCCGAGCTGGGCAACCCCGGCTACGACGTCCTCACGTACGACATCGCCTTCACGTACCACGGCAGCAACACCAAGCCCCTGGACGCCGTCACCAAGATCACGGCCCGCACCACCGCCCCGCTGGACCGGATCAACCTCGACTTCGCGCGGGGCACCGTCCAGGCCGTCGAGGTCAACGGACAGGCCGCCGACTTCGGCAGCAAGAACGAGGACCTGATCATCCAGTCGCCCCGCCGCCTCCCCGAAGGCGTACCGCTGAACATCACCGTCCGGCACACCAGCGACCCGGCCGGCACCGCGGGCAACGGCGGCTGGATCCGTACCGCCGACGGCCTCGCCATGGCCAACCAGGCCGACGCCGCTCACCGGGTCTTCCCGAGCAACGACCACCCCTCGGACAAGGCCCACTTCACGTTCCGCATCACCGCCCCGAAGGAGCTGACGGCCGTCGCGAACGGGCTGCCCGCCGGCCACACCCGTAACGGCGCCACGACCACCTGGACGTACCGCACCGAACACCCCATGGCCACCGAGCTCGCCCAGGTCTCCATCGGCCGCTCCGCCGTCCACCACCACACCGGCACCAACGGCCTGCCCCTGCGCGACGTCGTCCCGGCCGCCGACCGCGAGAAGCTGGAGCCCTGGCTGAAGAAGACCCCCGCCCAGCTGGAGTGGATGGAGCGGCGGGTCGGCCGCTACCCCTTCGAGACGTACGGAGTCCTCATCGCCGACAGCCCCATCGGCTTCGCGCTGGAGACCCAGACGATCTCGCTGTTCGGCAAGTACCTCTTCACCGAGCCCGCCTACCCCGAGTGGTACGTCGACTCCGTCATGATCCACGAGCTGGCCCACCAGTGGTTCGGCAACAGCGTCTCGCCCGCATCCTGGTCCGACCTGTGGCTCAACGAGGGGCATGCCAGCTGGTACGAGGCCCTGTACGCCGAGGAGAACGGCGGGGGGACGCTGGAACAGCGGATGCGGAACGCCTACACCCGCTCCGACGAGTGGCGGGCCAACGGCGGCCCGCCGGCGCACCCGGACGGGCCGGAGGAGGGGCAGAAGCTCTCCCTGTTCCGGCCCGTCGTCTACGACGGCAGCGCCCTGGTCCTCTACGCCCTGCGGCAGGAGATCGGCGCGGCCGCCTTCGACCGGCTGCAGCGCGCCTGGGTCCGGATCCACCGGGACGGTACGGCGACGACGGCGGACTTCACCCGGCTGGCGTCCGGCATCTCCGGACGGGACCTGACCACCTTCTTCGAGGGCTGGCTGTACGGGAAGAAGACCCCGGCGATGCCCGGGCACTCCGACTGGCGTACGGCCGAGCCCGCTGCCACCCCCTGAGGGCGGGGGAAAACCCCAGTGACGGGCCCGGCGGGGCCGTGCCACTATCGACACGTCGGCACGGCGAACCGCACCGGATTCCCCGGCGAAAGCCATCGGGAATCATCCGGACAGATCACACGTTGTGACTGACGTAAAGACTTCTATCGACGTAAGGATCCAATGACCTCCTCTTCTTCCCTTCCCCAGGACGCGCAGGACGCGCAGAGCGCCACGGAGAACACCCCCGAGAGCCTCACCGAGAGCCTTCGGGCCGACGCCCTGATGGAAGAGGACGTCGCCTGGAGCCAGGAGATCGACGGAGCGCGCGACGGCGATCAGCTGGACCGCTCCGAGCGGGCCGCCCTGCGGCGCGTCGCCGGTCTCTCCACGGAGCTCGAAGACGTCACCGAGGTCGAGTACCGACAGCTGCGCCTGGAGCGCGTCGTGCTGGTCGGTGTCTGGACCTCGGGGACGGTGCGTGACGCGGAGATCTCCCTCGCGGAGCTCGCCGCACTCGCCGAGACGGCGGGTGCACAGGTGCTGGACGCGGTGTACCAGCGGCGCGACAAGCCCGACCCGGCGACCTACATCGGCTCCGGCAAGGCGCTGGAGCTGCGTGACATCGTCCTCGAATCCGGCGCCGACACCGTCGTCTGCGACGGTGAGCTCAGCCCCGGCCAGCTGATCCACCTGGAAGACGTCGTCAAGGTGAAGGTGGTCGACCGGACCGCCCTCATCCTCGACATCTTCGCCCAGCACGCCAAGTCCCGGGAGGGCAAGGCGCAGGTCTCGCTCGCGCAGATGCAGTACATGCTGCCGAGGCTGCGCGGCTGGGGTCAGTCGCTCTCCCGTCAGATGGGCGGCGGCGGTTCCAGCGGCGGTGGCGGCATGGCCACCCGTGGTCCCGGTGAGACCAAGATCGAGACGGACCGGCGGCGGATCCGCGAGAAGATGGCGAAGATGCGCCGGGAGATCGCGGAGATGAAGACCGGCCGCGAGATCAAGCGGCAGGAGCGCAAGCGCAACAAGGTGCCCTCCGTCGCCATCGCCGGATACACCAACGCGGGCAAGTCCTCACTGCTCAACCGCCTCACCGGAGCCGGTGTCCTGGTGGAGAACGCTCTGTTCGCCACCCTGGACCCGACCGTGCGCCGGGCCGAGACGCCGAGCGGCCGTATCTACACCCTCGCCGACACCGTCGGGTTCGTACGGCATCTGCCGCACCACCTCGTCGAGGCGTTCCGCTCCACCATGGAGGAGGTCGGCGAGTCCGATCTCATCCTGCACGTGGTGGACGGCTCCCACCCGGTGCCGGAGGAGCAGCTCGCCGCGGTGCGCGAGGTGATCCGGGACGTCGGCGCGGTGAACGTGCGCGAGATCGTCGTGATCAACAAGGCGGACGCGGCGGACCCGCTGGTCCTCCAGCGGCTGCTGCGCAACGAGAAGCACGCGATCGCGGTCTCGGCCCGGACCGGCGCCGGAATCGACGAGCTGCTCGCGCTCATCGACGCCGAGCTGCCGCGCCCGTCCGTCGAGATCGAGGTGCTCGTGCCGTACATCCAGGGGGCCCTGGTCTCCCGGGTGCATGCCGAGGGTGAGGTCCTCTCCGAGGAGCACACCGCCGAGGGCACCCTGCTCAAGGCCCAGGTCCATGAGGAGCTGGCGGCGGAGCTGGGGACGTTCGTCCCCGCCACGCACTGATCACCGTACGGCGCAGGCCGTGACCAAGACGCCCGACCGGGTCCGCCCGGCCGGGCGTCACCTGTCTCCAGGGTCTCCGGTGTCTCAGGTGTTTCCGGTGTCTCCGGGCTCCTGACGTCCCGAGGCACCGGAGTCCTCGTACCCCGGCGGTACGAAGCACGCGGTCACGGTCTTGCCGTCCCGCTGCGGATGGTGGTGCCAGCTGTCGGCCAGCGCGTCGACGATGGCCATGCCCCGGCCGCCGAGCGCGCCGGGTCCTGCGTCACGCGGCGCGGGCGGCTGCGGACTGGAGTCGTGGACACTGACGTGCAGGCACGCGCTGTCCCAGGTCAGTATGAGCTGGGCGTCGCTGCGGGCGTGCTTGTGCGCGTTGGTGATGAGCTCGGAGACGGCGATGAGCACCGAGTCCACGGTGTCGGGCGCCTCCTGGGCCCACTCCAGGGATTCGAGGTGCTCGCGCGCCCAGACGCGTCCCGCCCGCACTCCCCGGGAGACGGGGAAGGACCGCGCCCACCCCACCGCCCTCATGGTGGAATCGGTCATCGCCCTGCCTCTCGGTCGTGTCCGCACGGGAATCCGGCGCTCGCTCGCCCTCCGTGTACCCGCCGGAACGCCGAACACCGTCCCGCCAAGGGGCGGAACGGTGTTCGCAGCGGCCGGGCGTGGACGGAAGGGGCTACTGGCCCGCGTACTTCTCGCTGACCGCGCGGTAGACGCCCTCGGCCTCCTTGCCGAGCCGGGGACCGGCCAGCCAGCCCGCCGAGACCGGACCGATCGAGGTGTTCGAGACCAGGGCGGGCTTGCCGTCCCGGCCCGCCGCGACCCAGCCGCCGCCGGAGGAGCCACCGGTCATGGTGCAGCCGATGCGGTACATCGTCGGCTCGTCCTGGCGGACCGACAGACGGCCCGGCCTGTCCTGGCACTGGAGCAGCTTCTGGCCGTCGAACGGCGGCGCGGCCGGGTAACCGGTGGCCGTCAGGGACGCGATCTCCGCTACGGCCGGAGCGTTGAAGTCGACCGGCAGCGCCGAACCGACCGTCTCCTCCAGCGACTTGCCCGTCGAGCCCTTCTCCGGCGTCACATGCAGCACCGCGAAGTCGTACGGGGCACCCTGCCCGCCGGTCGCCGCGCCTTCGGCGATCCACTGCTCCGAGGTCTGGGCCCACTGGCCCCACCACACCCCGTACGGAGCGATCTTCTCCTTGGACGCGGTCTCCAGCTGCGCCGGCGACAGGCCGTCGTTGTTGTACGAGGGGACGAAGGCGATGTTGCGGTACCAGCCGCCCGCCTTGCCCGCGTGCACACAGTGCCCGGCGGTCCACACCATGTTGGACTTGCCGGGGTTGGCCGGGTCCTTCACCACGGTCGCGGAACAGACCATCTTGCCCTGGGGGCCGTCGAAGAGCAGCTTTCCGGACTCCGGCGCGCTGTCGTGGTACGGCGCCGCGACCCCGGCGGCCCGGACCGGGGTCGGCGTCGGGTCCGTCACGCCGTCGTCACCGGAGATGTCGTTGTCGACCGGGTTCTCCGGGGGCTTGTCGGCCTCCCGCATCCGGTCCGGGTCCCAGAGCCCGTCGATGATCGGGTTGACGAAGTCCTTGGCCTCCCGCAGCCACTTGTCCTTGTCCCAGTCCTTCCACTCACCGTCCCGCCACTTCTCCAGGTCGATCCCGCGCTCCTTGAGCCGGTTCTTGAGATCGTCCGGAATCGTGATCTTGCCGTCGGAGGACTGGTCGGCCGAGGCGGTGGGCGTCGCACCGCCCGCGTTGTCCTCCTCCGGACCGCAGGCGGTGGCGGTGAGAGCCAGGACGGCGACGGCCGCCGTCGCGGCGAGCACGCCGGAGGGCATGCGCCGTACGCGCCTGCCGCGGCGTGCGGTGTCGGTCGGGCGAATGGGTCGCATCTGGTGATCCCCCTGGGACTTCGTCACTCGGTACTCCGTGCTGCTTCTCGGACACTTCGGGGCGCGGAGCAGGATCTCCGGCCCTCGGTGCGGCCCCCACTATGCCGGTGCCGAAGGGGACGGTACGCGGCAGGTCCGCGGTTCCGTCGCCGCAAGGATGTTCCGATTTACCCGTGATCCCTTGCGGTCGGCGTCGTTGGTACGTACGGGGGACACCCGGACAGCGTTCACCCCCGCACTCCGTCCGCGCGAAAACGTACCGACGTGCAACGCAACTGTTACCGCTGTTACCGCAGGAGGATCAAGAGCCGTGTCCGTGACCGAACCCGCTCCGGTGGCACCGCCTCCCGCGCACGAGGGCATCCTCCGCCGTCAGTCGCTGCGCGAGTCGGCCGCCCGCACCTATGCGCGGTCCCTGCCGATCGTCCCGGTCAGGGCGCGCGGGCTCACCATCGAGGGCGCGGACGGACGGCGCTATCTGGACTGTCTGTCCGGCGCGGGCACCCTGGCGCTGGGCCACAACCACCCGGTCGTGCTCGAAGCGATCCGGAAGGTCATCGACTCCGGCGCCCCCCTGCACGTGCTCGACCTCGCCACCCCGGTCAAGGACGCCTTCACCACGGAGCTGTTCGCCACCCTGCCGCGCGAGTTCGCGGAGAACGCCCGTATCCAGTTCTGCGGCCCCGCCGGTACGGACGCGGTCGAGGCCGCCTTCAAGCTCGTTCGCGCCGCGACCGGGCGGGACGGCCTGCTGACCTTCACCGGCGCCTACCACGGCATGACCGCCGGAGCGCTGGAGGCCTCCGGCGGTGCCCGGGACGTCCGGGTGACCCGGCTGCCCTTCCCGCAGGACTACCGCTGCCCGTTCGGGATCGGCGGCGAGAGCGGAGCCGCCCTCGCCGCGCGCTGGACGGAACATCTGCTGGACGACGACAAGGGCGGGGTCCCGGCCCCGGCGGGGATGATCCTGGAGCCGGTCCAGGGCGAGGGCGGCGTCAACCCGGCCCCGGACGGCTGGCTGCGCAGGATGCGCGAGATCACCCGTGCCAGGGGCATTCCGCTGATCGCCGACGAGGTGCAGACCGGGGTCGGCAGGACCGGCGCCTTCTGGGCGGTCGAGCACAGCGGCATCGTGCCGGACGTCATGGTCCTCTCCAAGGCGATCGGCGGCTCCCTCCCGCTCGCCGTCATCGTCTACCGCTCTGAGCTGGACCTCTGGCAGCCGGGCGCGCACGCGGGTACGTTTCGTGGCAACCAGCTCGCCATGGCGGCGGGCGCGGCCACCCTCGCGTACGTCCGGGAGAACGGGCTGGCGGAGCGGGCGGCGGCCTTGGGCTCCCGAATGCTCGACAGCCTGCGGAAGTTGCGGGCGGACCATCCGGGGATCGGCGACGTACGGGGGCGCGGACTGATGATCGGCCTGGAGCTGGTGGATCCCGAAGCCGCGCCCCGGCAGGCCGAGGCCGACGACCGTGCCCCGGCCCCGCCGCCGGATCCGGCCCTCGCCCGCGCCGTCCAACAGGAGTGCCTGGACCGCGGCCTCATCGTCGAACTGGGCGGTCGGCACAGCGCCGTGGTCCGCCTGTTGCCCCCTCTCACCCTCACCGACGAGCAGGCGAGCGCCGTCATCGACCGGCTGGCCGACGCGCTGGCGGCCGCGGAGCGTTCGCCGCTCCGTCGCGGCACCGCCGGGCTGACCACCTGATCCCCTGAACCACGCAAGGAAGACCGCCGTGAACCCCACCCCCGCGTCCGAGGCCGACGGCCCCGGCACCCCCCAGCACCGAGGGCAGGACGGACCGGCCGCCCCCGGCACGGTCGAGGCGACGACGACCGTGCCCCGTCAGAAAGCGGTGTACGAAGGCGACTTGAGCACCCCGGCGTACGCCCCCACGGGCCAGGACCCGGCGTACGCCCCCGCCTCCGCGACCACGGCCCGTGCGGACGGGCCCGGCGCTCAGGAGGCCCCGGACGCCCAGGACCCCCTCGCCCAGGACCCGCTCGACCACCCGGACCCGCTGAGGGTCGCCGACGCCGCGGGCACCGAGAGCCTCCTGCGGTGCTGGACCCGGGAGAACGACCTGCCCCGCCCCGACGGCGACACCCTGCGCCTGCCCTTCCCCGCCACCGGCACCGCCCTGCTCGTCCCCGTGCACTACTGGTCCGCCACCGGAGCCCACCGCTTCGGCGCCCCCGTCCTGGAAGGCGCCCCCGAGAAGGCCCCGCCCGCCGACGCCGTCACGGTCGCCGTCCTCATCGGCCGCGAGGCCGACCGCAACGGCTCCGCCGACCTGGTCGCCCGGGTCGCCGACTCCGTACGCCACACCGCGGGCTTCGTCGAACAGCGGCGGCGCAGCCCGGCCGACCCCGTCGACGCCGACCTCTTCCTCAACGCCGAACAGTCCCTCCTGCTCGGCCACCCCCTCCACCCCACCCCCAAGAGCCGCGAAGGGCTCTCCGAGGCGGAGTCCCGGCGCTACTCCCCGGAGCTCCACGGCTCCTTCCCGCTCCACTGGTTCGCCGTGGACCGTACGCTGATCGCCACCGACTCCGCCTGGACCGAGGGCGGCGCCGCGTCGGCGGAGGAGCTCCTCGCCCCGCACCGTGAGGGGCTGAGCCTGCCGCCCGGCACCGCCGCCGTCCCGCTGCACCCCTGGCAGGCCGCCGACCTCCTGAGCCGCCCGCAGATCGCGGCCCTCCGGGCGACCGGCCTGCTGCACGACCTCGGTCCGTACGGCGAGCACTGGCACCCCACCTCGTCCATCCGCACCGTGCACCGCCCCGGCGCCCGCGTGATGCTCAAGCTCTCCCTCGGCGTACGCATCACCAACTCCCGCCGCGAGAACCTCCGCAAGGAACTGCACCGGGGTGTCGAGGTCCACCGCCTCCTGACCACCGGACTGGCCGAGCGCTGGCAGCGGGAGCACCCCGGCTTCGACATCGTCCGCGACCCCGCCTGGCTCGCCGTCGACGACCCCGAGGGCACCCCCGTCACCGGCCTCGACGTGATGCTCCGGCAGAACCCCTTCGGCCCGGGCGACGACGCCGTCTGCATCGCCGGACTCACCGCCCAGCGCCCCCGGCCGGGCCGGCCGGAGATGCGCTCCCGGCTCGCCGAGGCCGTCACCGCGCTGGCCGCCCGGACCGGCCGCCCGCTCGCGGACATCTCCGCCGAGTGGTTCCGCCGCTACCTGGACCGCGTCGTACGCCCCGTCCTCTGGCTCGACGCCCATGCCGGGGTCGCGCTCGAAGCTCACCAGCAGAACACCCTGGTGCTGCTCGACCCGGATGGCTGGCCGGTCGGCGGGCGCTACCGGGACAACCAGGGCTACTACTTCCGCGACTCCCGCCGCGAGGAGCTGGAACGGCGGCTTCCGGGCATCGGCACGGTCAGCGACACCTTCGTCTCGGACCCGGTCACCGACGAGCGGTTCGCCTACTACCTGGGCATCAACAACGTCCTCGGCCTCATCGGCGCGTTCGGCGCCCAGCGCCTCGCCGACGAGCAGGCGCTCCTCGCCGTCCTCCGCCAATTCCTCACGGAGAACGCGGAACTGGGCTCGCCCCTGCCCGCGTATCTCCTTCAGAACCGTCAACTGCGCTGCAAGGCCAACCTGCTGACCCGGCTGCACGGGCTCGACGAGCTGGTCGGGCCGGTCGACACCCAGTCCGTCTACGTCTCCATCGCCAACCCGCTGCACGCCTGAGCGGACCGGCCCCGCAACCGGCCCGGCAACCCGCCCCAGAGAGGAGAGAGCCACCGTGCCACCCGCCGACGCGCCCGCGGACTCCGACGCGGCGCCTCCGGAACCGGCCTCCGGGTCCCGGGGTGCACGCTCAACACCCCGGACCCCGGGCCCCGTCGGCGTACCGCCGGGCAGTGGCACGACCGCCACCCCCGGCCCGGCCTCCGGCAGTGGCACGGAGAACGCCACCGCCGTACCGTCGAACAACTCCACCGAGGACACCCTCGACCTCAAGCTCACCGAGGAACTCCTCGCGCTGATCGCCGAGGATCGCGCCGGGGCGCCGCCCCGGCGCGATCCCGGCTGCGAGCTGCTGGGCGACCCGGCCACCTGGCCCGGCGCCACCACCGAGGCCGGGGTGTTCCACCTGGTCCCGGTGGAGTTGGCGCGCGATCTCACCGTACTCAGCCGCTGGATGAACGACCCCGCCGTCGCCGCCTTCTGGGAGCTGGCCGGGCCCGAATCCGTCACCGCCGACCACCTGAGGCCGCAGCTGGAAGGGGACGGCCGCTCCATCCCCTGCCTCGGCGTGCTCGACGGAACCCCCATGAGCTACTGGGAGATCTACCGCGCCGACCTGGACCCGCTGGCCCGCCACTACCCGGCCCGCCTCCACGACACCGGGATCCACCTCCTCATCGGGGGCGTGAACAACCGGGGGAGGGGCGTGGGCACCATCCTGCTGCGCGCCGTCGCCGACCTCGTCCTGGACAACCTTCCGCGGTGCGGCCGGGTCGTCGCCGAGCCGGATCTGCGCAACACCCCGTCCGTATCGGCATTCCTGAGCGCCGGCTTCCGCTTCTCCGCCGAAGTGGACCTCCCCGACAAACGTGCCGCCCTCATGATCCGCGACCGAACGTACCGTGATCACCTGTGAACATCGCTCCGCACCGTCCACACCGCTCGAACCCCATCGGTTCCACCCGGAGGAGTCCCCGTGCCGACATATCCCGCGAGCCATGATTCTGCCGAGCCCCACCCGCTGATCAGCCCCCCGGAGCTGAACCGGCAGGTCTGGGACCGGGCCGCAGCGCGGCTGCTCGCCAAGATGCTCGGCGAGTTCGCGTACGAGGAGATCATCGAGCCCGAACGCCGGCCCGGGGACGGCCACCTCTACTCCCTGTCGCTCGACGACGGGACGGAGCTCCGCTTCGCGGCCCGCCGGGGCGTCTACGGCAGCTGGCGCGTCGACCCCGACTCCATCGAGACGGCCCACCCGCCCGCGACGCCCCTCTCCAACGGCTCCGCGTCACCCGATCGCGGTTCCTCACCCGACAGCGGTTCCTCGCCCAACGGCGACTCCTCGCCCAACGGCCATCCCTCGCCCAACGGCTCACCCTCGCCCAACGGTTCGCCCCTCCCCGGCAACGCGGCCGACGGGACCCGGCCGTTCCGCGACCCGCTGCGGTTCCTCGCCCGCGCCCGGGGGCTCCTCGGCCTCGACGGTGCCACCCTCGGCCACCTCATCCGCGAGCTCACCCTCACGCTCTCCGCCGACGCCCGGCTCGACCACACCGCCCTCCCCGCGCACGAGCTGGCCGCACTCGACTACGCCGAGCTCGAAGGGCACCAGACCGGCCACCCCTGGCTGGTGGCGAGCAAGGGGCGGCTCGGCTTCTCCGCCGCCGACGCGGCCCGCTTCACCCCCGAGACCCGCAGCCCCCTCCAGCTGCCGTGGATCGCCGTGAGCACCCGCATCGCGCAGTACCGGGGTGTGGGTCGACTCACCACCCCCGAGCACCTGTACGCCGAGGAGCTCGACCCCTCCGTACGCGCCTCGTTCGCCGCCGAACTGCATGCCCGGGGGATCGACCCCGAGAGCTATCTCCTCCTCCCCGTACACCCCTGGCAGTGGGACGAATGGATCGTTCCGCTCTTCGCCCCCGCCATCGCCGACGGGGACATCGTGGCGCTGCACAGCGACGGCGACGCGCGCCTGGCGCAGCAGTCCGTCCGCACCTTCGCCAATGTGGGGCGCCCAGACCGGCACACGGTGAAGCTGCCGCTCTCCATCCTCAACACCCTGGTCTGGCGCGGCCTGCCCACCGAGCGCACTCTCGCCGCCCCCGCCGTCACCGCCTGGGTCCAGGGGCTGTGCGAGGCCGACCCGTTCCTGCGCGACACCTGCCGGGTGATCCTCCTCGGCGAGGTCGCCTCCGTCGCCGTGGAACACCCGCTCTACGACCACCTCCCCGAAGCCCCCTACCAGTACAAGGAAATCCTCGGCGCGATCTGGCGGGAGCCTCTGCCGCCCCGCCTGGCACCGGGCGAACGCGCCCGCACGCTCGCCTCCCTCCTCCATACGGATCCGGCGGGCCGCGCGTTCACCGCCGAACTCGTCGAGCGCTCCGGGCTCGCCCCGGCCGCCTGGCTCACCCGCCTCTTCGCCGCGCTGCTGCCGCCCCTCCTCCACTTCCTCTACCGCTACGGAACGGTCTTCTCCCCGCACGGCGAGAACGCCATCGTCGTCTTCGACGAGAACGACGTGCCCGTCCGGCTCGCGATCAAGGACTTCGTCGACGACGTCAACATCAGCGCCCACCCGCTGCCGGAGCACGACACCATGCCCGAGGAGGTGCGTGCCGTCCTCCTCACCGAGGAGCCTTCCTTCCTCACCCAGTTCATCCACTCCGGACTCTTCGTCGGCGTCTTCCGTTATCTGTCCCCGCTCTGCGAGGAGCAGCTGGGGGTGAGCGAGGACGAGTTCTGGTCACTCGTCCGGGCGGAGATCGTCCGCCACCACGCCCGATTCCCGGAGCTCAAGGAGCGGTTCGAGCTGTTCGACATGGTCACCCCCGAGATCGAACGGCTCTGTCTCAACCGCAACCGGCTGCATGTGGACGGCTACCGCGACCGCTCCAGCCGCCCGCACGCGGCGATCCACGGGACGGTTCCCAATCCGCTGCACCCCACCGCCCGGATCCGGGAGTGATCGCCGTTGTCAGTGGTGCGCCGTAGGGTGGTCGGGCTATGACGAAGCCATCCCTCCCCGAGCTCCTGCACGCCGCCGTCACCGCCGTCGGCGGTACGGAACGGCCCGGCCAGGCCGCCATGGCCGAGGCCGTCGCCGAGGCGGTCGACGACCAATCCCACCTGCTCGTCCAGGCCGGTACCGGCACGGGCAAGTCCCTCGGCTACCTGGTGCCGGCGCTGGCGCACGGGGAGCGGGTCGTCGTGGCCACGGCCACCCTCGCCCTCCAGCGACAGCTGGTGGAGCGGGACCTTCCACGCACGGTGGAGGCCCTGCACCCCCTGCTGCGGCGGCGCCCGCAGTACGCGATGCTCAAGGGCCGGTCGAACTACCTCTGCCTGCACCGGCTCCACGAAGGGGTCCCGCAGGACGAGGAGGAGGGGCTCTTCGACCAGTTCGAGGCGGCGGCGCCCTCCAGCAAGCTCGGCCAGGACCTGCTGCGGATGCGGGACTGGGCGGACGAGACGGAGACGGGGGACCGGGACGACCTCACCCCCGGCGTCTCGGACCGGGCCTGGTCGCAGATCTCGGTCTCCTCGCGTGAGTGCCTGGGCGCGAGCAAGTGCGCGTACGGCGCCGAGTGCTTCGCCGAGGCAGCCCGGGAGCGCGCCAAGCTGGCGGACGTGGTGGTCACCAACCACGCCCTGCTCGCGATCGACGCCATCGAGGGCGCCCCGGTGCTGCCCCCGCACGAGGTGCTGATCGTGGACGAGGCCCATGAGCTGGTCTCCCGGGTCACCGGGGTCGCCACCGGCGAGCTGACCCCGGCCCAGGTCAACCGGGCGGTCCGGCGGGCGGCGAAGCTGGTCAACGAGAAGGCCGCCGACGCGCTCCAGACCGCCGCCGAGGGGTTCGAGCGGGTGATGGAGCTGGCGCTTCCGGGCCGGCTGGAGGAGGTGCCCGAGGACCTCGGGTACGCGCTGATGGCGCTGCGCGACGCGGCCCGTACGGTGATCTCCGCGATCGGGGCCACCCGGGACAAGTCGGTGGAGGACGAGAACGCGGTACGCAAGCAGGCCCTGGCCTCGGTCGAGTCGATCCACGGGGTGGCCGAGCGCATCACCCAGGGCTCGGAGTACGACGTCGTCTGGTACGAGCAGCACGACCGGTTCGGCGCCTCCGTGCGGGTGGCCCCGCTCTCCGTCTCCGGGCTGCTGCGCGAGAAGCTCTTCGCGGAGCGCTCCGTGGTCCTGACCTCGGCCACGCTGAAGCTCGGCGGGGACTTCAACGGGGTGGGGGCGTCCCTGGGGCTCGCCCCCGAGGGCACCGCGGGCGACGACATCCCGCAGTGGAAGGGGCTGGACGTCGGCTCCCCGTTCGACTACCCGAAGCAGGGCATCCTCTATGTCGCCCGCCATCTGAACACCCCGGGGCGCGAGGGCTCGCGTACGGACATGCTGGACGAGCTGGCGGAGCTGGTGGAGGCGGCGGGCGGCCGCACGCTGGGGCTGTTCTCCTCCATGCGGGGGGCCAAGGCGGCGGCCGAGGAGCTGCGGGGACGGCTGGACAAGCCGATCCTGCTCCAGGGCGAGGAGACCCTCGGCGAGCTGATCAAGAACTTCGCCGCCGATCCGGAGACCTGCCTCTTCGGTACGCTCTCGCTCTGGCAGGGCGTCGACGTGCCGGGGCCGAGCTGCCAGCTGGTGGTGATGGACCGGATTCCGTTCCCCCGGCCCGACGACCCGCTGATGAGCGCACGGCAGAAGGCGGTCGAGGAGGCCGGCGGCAATGGCTTCATGGCGGTGGCCGCGACCCACTCCGCGCTGCTGATGGCCCAGGGCGCGGGCCGCCTCGTCCGGGCCACGGGCGACAAGGGCGTCGTCGCCGTACTGGACCCGCGGCTCGCCAAGGCGCGGTACGGCAGCTATCTGCGCGCCTCCCTGCCGGACTTCTGGTACACCACGGACCCCAACCAGGCACGCCGCTCGCTCGCCGCGATCGACGCCCTGGCCAAGGCGGACGGCAAGTAGGCCACCACGACGGAGCCCCGGGAGTGCCGTAAGGCATCCCGGGGCTCCGTCGTATCCGTCGTGTACGTGAGGCCGACGACCGGCGCTCTTCACACCCGCCGCAGCACCGCCACCACCTTGCCGAGGATCGTCGCCTCGTCACCGGGGATCGGCTGGTACGCGGCGTTGTGCGGCAGCAGCCACACATGTCCGTCCTCGCGGCGGAAGCGCTTCACCGTCGCCTCGCCGTCCAGCATCGCGGCGACGATGTCCCCGTTCTCCGCGACGGGCTGGCGGCGGACGGTGACCCAGTCGCCGTCACAGATCGCCGCCTCGATCATCGAGTCGCCGACGACCTTCAGGACGAACAGCTCGCCGTCACCGACGAGCTGGCGCGGCAGCGGGAAGACGTCCTCGACGGACTCCTCGGCCAGGATCGGCCCACCGGCGGCGATCCGGCCCACCAGGGGAACGTAGGAGGCGGCGGGCTTCCCCGTCGTGTCCGTCGGCTGGGTGCTGGGCTGGTCGGAGCCGCGCACCTCGTAGGCGCGGGGCCGGTGCGGGTCCCTGCGGAGGAACCCCTTGCGCTCCAGGGCCATCAGCTGATGGGCGACGGACGAGGTGCTGGACAGGCCCACCGCCTGACCGATCTCCCGCATGGAGGGCGGGTACCCCCGGCGCTGCACCGAGTCGCGGATGACCTCGATGACCCGCCGCTGCCGGTCCGTGAGCCCCGAGCTGTCCGCCCTGATCCCTGGGGGCCTGCCGGGCAAGGAACGCCCGGGTCGGGTGGGCTCGGGCCCGTCGCTGTTCGTGACTGAGTCATTCATGGCATGCACCGGCTCAAGTCGGCTCTGGGAGCGGTGGTCCCGGGCGGTGATGGTGGCACTGTCTGCGGTGGTGGTCACGTCGGCCCCTCTCGAATGTTCTCCCTAGCTGGACAACGGTAGTAGCTTTCGAAAGGTTGCGCCAAACACACGTTCGAGTGAAAAACGAATAAAGGGCTGCCGCGATGCATCCCGCAGGTGTATGGGCACGGGGCGGCGGGTGTGTACGGGTGCGGGGCGACGGGTGCGTACGGGGTCGCGCGGGGCCCTCGCCGCGGCTGCGCCCCAGTCTTCCATCCACTCCTGGCCCCCGGGAGCCCCGGCGGTTCGCGGGCCGCGCGTTTCCCGTACCCTCTTTCCTGGCCCGCGCTGCCCCCGGGCACTCCCGGGGTGCGACACGCGGTGGGGCCGAATTCGCGACTCAACCCTAGATCTAGTGGTTGGATCGTCCCGGCCACCCAGAAGTTGTGGTCCTGGGTTCGTTCGGCCCATGGCCATCGCCTATGCTGGGGACTGCCTCCCAGGAGCCCGCAAGGGTTGACCGGAGAGGCTATTCAGTCGTGCTGTGAAGGAGGGTTGGGAGCCATGCACTGCCCCTTCTGCAGGCACCCCGACAGCAGAGTCGTCGACAGTCGCACCACCGACGACGGGACGTCGATCCGTCGCCGCCGTCAGTGCCCCGACTGCTCCCGCCGCTTCACCACGGTGGAGACCTGCTCGCTGATGGTCGTCAAACGCAGCGGCGTGACCGAACCCTTCAGCCGTACCAAGGTCATCTCCGGCGTCCGCAAGGCATGCCAGGGCCGGCCCGTCACCGAGGACGCCCTCGCCAAACTCGGCCAGCGGGTCGAGGAGGCGGTGCGCGCCACCGGCAGCGCCGAGCTGACCACCCATGACGTGGGTCTGGCCATACTCGGCCCCCTGCAGGAGCTCGACCTCGTCGCGTACCTGCGCTTCGCGTCCGTCTACCGGGCGTTCAATTCTTTGGAAGACTTCGAGGCCGCCATCGTGGAACTGCGCGCGCAGCGGCCTTCCGCAGAGGACTGCGGGAGCGGAGAGACCCTGGAGGTCCCCGCCCCTGCCATTGCCGCCGACTGAGCGGTACGCGCCCGTCGCCGGTCCGGCAGTACGTCTGCCGACCGGTGACCGGGCGATTCGATACCTGTTCCCGTGGGCCGAGCGCGGTCCCCGGGACAACGGACACAACACTGTGCCTGGGAAGAACTGGGCACTTCAGGGCGTTTTTGCCCACATATGGGAGGCGGCATGACAGAGACGGCGAGCGGCCCGGCACGAGGTTCCCGCATGAAGGGCACCAAGGCGAGCAAGGGTCTGCGTATCGAGCGCATCCACACCACCCCCGGCGTGCATCCGTACGACGAGGTGGCGTGGGAGCGCCGTGACGTCGTCATGACCAACTGGCGCGACGGCTCGATCAACTTCGAGCAGCGTGGCGTCGAGTTCCCCGACTTCTGGTCGGTGAACGCGGTCAACATCGTCACCAGCAAGTACTTCCGCGGTGCGGTCGGCACTCCGCAGCGCGAGACCGGCCTCAAGCAGCTGATCGACCGGATCGTGAAGACGTACCGGAAGGCCGGCGAGGACAACGGCTACTTCGCCTCTCCCGCGGATGCCGAGATCTTCGAGCACGAGCTCGCGTACGCCCTCCTGCACCAGGTCTTCAGCTTCAACTCCCCGGTCTGGTTCAACGTCGGCACGCCCCAGCCGCAGCAGGTCTCGGCCTGCTTCATCCTGGCCGTCGACGACTCCATGGAGTCGATCCTCGACTGGTACAAGGAAGAGGGCATGATCTTCAAGGGCGGCTCCGGCGCCGGCCTGAACCTCTCCCGTATCCGCTCCTCCAAGGAGCTCCTCTCCTCCGGCGGCAACGCCTCGGGCCCGGTCTCCTTCATGCGCGGCGCCGACGCCTCCGCCGGAACCATCAAGTCCGGTGGTGCCACCCGCCGTGCGGCCAAGATGGTCATCCTCGACGTCGACCACCCCGACATCGAGGCCTTCATCGAGACCAAGGTGAAGGAGGAGGAGAAGATCCGCGCCCTGCGTGACGCGGGCTTCGACATGGACCTGGGCGGCGACGACATCACGTCCGTCCAGTACCAGAACGCCAACAACTCGGTCCGGGTGAACGACGAGTTCATGAAGGCCGTCGAGTCGGGCTCCAAGTTCGGGCTGCGCGCCCGGATGACCGGCGACGTCATCGAAGAGGTCGAGGCCAAGTCCCTCTTCCGCAAGATGGCCGAGGCCGCCTGGGCCTGCGCCGACCCCGGCATCCAGTACGACGACACCATCAACGCCTGGCACACCTGCCCGGAGTCCGGCCGGATCAACGGCTCGAACCCGTGCAGCGAGTACATGCACCTGGACAACACCTCGTGCAACCTCGCCTCGCTCAACCTGATGAAGTTCCTCAAGGACGACGGCCTGGGCAACCAGTCCTTCGAGTCCGAGCGCTTCTCCAAGGTCGTCGAGCTGGTCATCACCGCGATGGACATCTCGATCTGCTTCGCGGACTTCCCGACGCAGAAGATCGGCGAGAACACCCGCGCCTACCGTCAGCTGGGCATCGGCTACGCCAACCTCGGCGCCCTCCTGATGGCGACCGGTCACGCGTACGACAGCGACGGCGGCCGCGCCCTGGCCGGTGCCATCACCTCGCTGATGACCGGCACCTCGTACAGGCGCTCCGCCGAACTGGCCGCGGTCGTCGGCCCGTACGACGGCTACGCCCGCAACGCCGAGCCGCACCAGCGCGTCATGAAGCAGCACGCCGACGCCAACGCCAAGGCGATCCACGTCGACGACCTGGACTCCCCGGTCTGGGCCGCCGCGACGGAGGCCTGGCAGGACGTGATCCGGCTCGGCGCGAAGAACGGTTTCCGCAACGCGCAGGCCTCGGTCATCGCGCCCACCGGCACCATCGGTCTCGCGATGTCCTGCGACACCACAGGACTGGAGCCCGACCTCGCCCTGGTCAAGTTCAAGAAGCTGGTCGGCGGCGGCTCGATGCAGATCGTCAACGGCACGGTGCCGCAGGCCCTGCGCCGCCTGGGCTACCAGCCGGAGCAGATCGAGGCGATCGTCGCCCACATCGCCGAGAACGGCAACGTGATCGACGCCCCGGGCCTGAAGACCGAGCACTACGAGGTCTTCGACTGCGCGATGGGCGAGCGGTCCATCTCCGCGATGGGTCACGTCCGGATGATGGCGGCCATCCAGCCGTGGATCTCCGGCGCGCTCTCCAAGACGGTCAACCTTCCCGAGAGCGCCACCGTCGAAGACGTCGAAGAGGTCTACTTCGAGGCCTGGAAGATGGGCGTCAAGGCGCTCGCGATCTACCGCGACAACTGCAAGGTCGGCCAGCCCCTCTCCGCCAAGACCAAGGACAAGGAGAAGGAAGAGGTCGCAGCCAAGGCCGAGGAGACCATCCGTACGGCGGTCGAGAAGGTCGTCGAGTACCGCCCGGTCCGCAAGCGCCTCCCCAAGGGCCGTCCCGGCATCACCACCTCCTTCACGGTGGGCGGCGCCGAGGGCTACATGACCGCCAACTCCTACCCGGACGACGGTCTCGGTGAGGTCTTCCTGAAGATGTCCAAGCAGGGCTCGACCCTCGCGGGCATGATGGACGCCTTCTCGATCGCGGTCTCGGTCGGTCTGCAGTACGGCGTCCCGCTGGAGACGTACGTCTCGAAGTTCACCAACATGCGCTTCGAGCCGGCCGGTATGACGGACGACCCGGACGTGCGGATGGCGCAGTCGATCGTCGACTACATCTTCCGCCGCCTGGCGCTCGACTTCCTGCCCTTCGAGACCCGCTCCGCCCTCGGCATCCACTCCGCCGAGGAGCGTCAGCGCCACCTCGACACCGGTTCGTACGAGCCGTCCTTCGAGGCGGACGGCGTGGACTCCGAGAGCCTGGCCCAGTCGGCTCCGGTGCAGCCCGAGCCCCTGAAGGCGGTGGCGGCTCCCCGCGGGTCGGAGAAGCCGGCCCCGACGACGGCCCACACCTCGGCCGAGCTGGTCGAGATGCAGCTCGGCATCAGCGCGGACGCCCCGCTCTGCTTCTCCTGCGGTACGAAGATGCAGCGCGCCGGCTCCTGCTACATCTGCGAGGGCTGCGGCTCGACCAGCGGCTGCAGCTGAGCAGTGACCTAAGGGCAGTGATCTGAGGAGGGGCGTTGGCCATGAGGCCAGCGCCCCTCCCTTTCCCTTCGGTCCTCCCACACCCAGGCGGGGTTGGCCGGAACTGGTCGCTGCCGTTCAGGTCCCGGAGTCGCGGCTTCCCATCACCGCGGCGAACGCGTCGGGGTCGGCGTCGAAGCCCCGTACATCCGCGCGGAACACCCACTGCCCCGAGCCCGTACGGGAGAACTCCCCGACGACCGCCGCCGTCGACCGGGCCACGCTCGCGAAATCGTCCTCTAGCAGGCTCGTGTAGCCCTCCCGGATCTGCACCCCGGTGCTCTCGACGTCGCCGAAGGTCCTGCGGCCCTCGCGCTGCTGGATGGCGACACCGACGACCACCCGGCCGTACCTGTCCGCCAGCCGGCCCAGCTCGATCGTCATGACCTCGTCGTAGCCGAACCCCTGGCCCGTCCTGCTGTCCCGGTCCAGCGTGATGGTGCCGTCCGGCGAGCGGCTGTCGAAGTGAACGAGGTACGCGGGGCTGCCGTACGGCTCCTCCGCCGGGTAGGTCGCCGCGATGATGTCCAGGTCGATGTCGGGTTCACCGTGCGGGCTGGGGTCCCATTTGATCCGTACTTCGACCTTCTCGATGTCCTTGTTCGGAGTGCTCACCGGACTTCCCCTCCTGGCCGACGGCCCGTGGGCCGTTCTCATCACCCGATCATGTCCGGAACGGGCCGCGCAGCCAACTGCCCCTGGGGCCAGCGACCGAGGCCAACGGCGGATTCGGGCCATGTGCCGACCCGTGTACCGGCCCATGTATCGACGCGGTCTCCAGCGGGAGGGGGGGATCACGCTGCGAGCGGGACGACGAGGTTCGGGTGGTCCGCGTACGACCGTGACCGGCGCCACGCTCCGCCCCGTACGATGGCGCGGTGCTGGTGAAGTGGATTCGCTGCTCCGTGGTGGACCGTCATGGTTTCGAGCGGGGACAGCGAGAGTGGGCGGGGCTGCGCGGCGAGCCGGGGTTCAGGGGGCAGAGCGGTGGGTGGAGCCGAACGCGCCCCGATGTCGCCCATGTCTTCGCGTTCTGGGACAACCGGGTCTTCTACGACTCGTTCATGGCCCGCGGACACGACCGGCTCGCGGCCGGACAGGCGGGCAAGTTCCGCGATATGCAGGTCATGCTCTTCGAGCGCCGGTTCGACGTGAAGACGGGTTTTGAGCCCGACTTCACGGAGGCGGACGTGGTCAGGGTGGCCCACAGCACCGTCCACGAGGACCGGGCCGAGCACTTCGTGCTGATGCAGAAGCAGGTGTGGAACCCGGCGATGGCCGGTTCCCCCGGCATGGTGCGCGGCGTCTTCGGGGAGGCGCCCGGCAACGAGTTCCTGGTGCTCTCCATGTGGAGGTCGAGCGCCGAGCGGGGCAAGTACCGCGCCGACGGGGCGGAGCGCCTGGTGGCCCGCGCGCAGACCGAGACGGATGTGGCCGCGCTGACGGGTGACGTCGTCGAGCTGGAACCCTCCTGGACGGTCTGAGGCGGGGGATCCTCCTGGACCGTTCGAGAGCGGTCAACAGAGGACCTGGACCATTCGGGAGCAGTCAACAAAGGACCTGGACCGTTCGGGAGCAGTCAACAGAGGATCACGATCGTTCGGGAGCCGTTAACAGAGGATCACGCGGAATCCTCGGGCACCACCTAGGGTCGGGTACATGGCACGACCGCAGCGCATTGTCCTCGTCCGCCACGGCGAGTCCGAGGGCAACGCCGACGACACGGTGTACGAGCGGGAGCCCGACCACGCGCTCCGGCTCACCGCGACGGGGCTGCGGCAGGCGGAGGAGACCGGGGCGCTCCTGCGCGAGCAGTTCGCCGGGGAACGGGTGAGCGTCTACATCTCCCCCTACCGCCGCACCCACGAGACGTTCCGCGCCTTCGGCCTCGACCCCGGCCTGGTCCGGGTCCGCGAGGAGCCCCGGCTGCGCGAGCAGGACTGGGGCAACTGGCAGGACCGGGACGACGTACGCCTCCAGAAGGCCTACCGGGACGCGTACGGGCACTTCTTCTACCGCTTCGCCCAGGGGGAGTCCGGCGCCGACGTCTACGACCGGGTGGGCGCCTTCCTGGAGAGCCTGCACCGGAGCTTCGAGGACCCCGGCCACCCGGAGAACGTCCTGCTCATCACCCACGGGCTGACGATGCGCCTCTTCTGCATGCGCTGGTTCCACTGGTCGGTGGCCGAGTTCGAATCGCTCTCCAACCCCGGCAACGGCGAGACGCGGACCCTTCTCCTCGGCGAGAACGGCCGCTACACCCTGGACCGGCCCTTCCAGAGCTGGCGCACCCCTGAGCCGTACGGCCGCACCGGATAGAGTGGCAGGGCGATGACCGTTGATTCTGCTTCCGAGCGGCGCTTCGAACGCGCCCTGGCCAGCCTGCGTGGCCTGTCCGTGGGAGACGCCCTGGGCTCCCAGTTCTTCGTCCCGGTCAACTACCCGCTGCTCAAACAGCGCGCCCTGCCGCCCGGCCCCTGGCAGTGGACCGACGACACCGAGATGGCCTCCTCGGTCCTGGCCGTGCTCGCCGCCCACGGCCGGATCGACCAGGACGCGCTCGCCCGCTCCTTCGCCGAGCGTCACGACTTCGACCGGGGCTACGGCCCCGCCGTGAACCGGCTGCTCCGCCTGGTGCGGGAAGGCGGTGACTGGCGCGAGCTGGCTTCCGGGCTCTTCAACGGACAGGGCTCGTGGGGCAATGGCTCGGCCATGCGGATCGCCCCGCTCGGTGCCTGGTACGCGGACGACCCGGAGCAGGCCACGCACCAGGCCGAGATCTCCTCGTACACCACGCATCAGCACCGTGAGGCCGTCGTCGGCGCGATGGCCGTCGCGGCCGCCGCCTCGCTCGCCGCGGCCCCGGGCGGGCCGCCGACGCCCGAGGAACTTCTCGACGGCGTGATCGCGCTCGTGCCCCGCAGCGCGGTCGGTGCGGGGCTGCGCCGGGCCCGCGACATGCTGGACTACCAGGACGCCGGGACGGTCGCCGCGGTTCTCGGCAACGGTCGGCGGACCAGCGCCCACGACACCGTGCCGTTCGCCCTCTGGTCGGCGGCCCGGAGCCTCGGCGACTTCGCGGAGGCCTTCTGGCTGACGGCCCAGGCGGGCGGCGACGTGGACACGACCTGCGCCATCGTCGGTGGTGTCGTCGCCGCCGGTACGGCCGGGGCGCCGCCCGCCGACTGGCTGGCGCAGACGGAAGAGCCTCCCGGCTGGCTGATCACCCCGGCGCACCACTGACCGTACCGTCGCCGGACGGCCTGGCCGGGTCGACGCTCTGTCACGGTCCTGCCACAGCCTCACTCTGCGTGTTCGCGAACGCCGGTTCAGGACTACGCTTTCGGCCACGCGGCCCCTGTTCGATCTTTACGGATCGGGCTCTGCGGGCGCGCGCCGAATGAGATACCGGGACACCGCGCCGCCCGAGGCCGTGCGTGGGGCCCGGTGGGGGAGGGGGCCCGATGTCCGAACAACCGCCTGAGCCGTCCGAGTCGCCTGAGCCGTCCGAGCTGCCCCAGTCGCCTGAGCCGCCCCAGCCGTCCGAGCCGTCCAAGGCATCGGGTCGGTCGGCCGACGCTTCACCGGTCCCGGTTCCGTCGGCCGACGCCTCACCGGCTCCGGAATCACCGACCTCGGAATCACCGGCTGCGGCCCCACCGCCCCTGGCCACCGGCACCGCTACCCCGCCCTCCCCGGCCACCGTGACCGTCCCTTCGACCGCCCCCCACCCACCGGCCCCGGCCCCCCAGCCCGGCCCCCACACGACCCCAGGCGCCGAGCCCCCGGCCGTACCCGCCTACCTCCACGCCCAGCGGCAGCGGCCCCAGGGAGGGCCCTCGCCCTGGCAGCAGGGGCAGTCCTGGCAGCCTCCGGTCAAGCGCCCCGGCGTGACGGCCCGGCTCCGGCCCGCCGCACCGGCCCTGGTCCGGCCCGCCGTCCTCTGGGCGGTCCTGGCCACCGCCGTGCTCAGCGCGCTCCTGCTGGGCGACGGCCTCGGCGTGAACCTCCTGATCGTCGCGGTGCCCGCCGCGCTGGCCGCCGCCTTCGCCGCGCGCGCCGCCGGTCGTAAGCTCCGGCCCTGGACCGCCACCTGGGCCGTCGGCGGCCTCGCCCTGCTCGCGGTGCCCGCGCTCCGGGACGCGGGCTGGCCCACCTTCCTGGCCGTCGTATCGGCCTTCGCACTCGGCTCGCTCGCACTGCACGGCAGCCGGAGCTGGCCGGGCGTCCTGGCCGGTTCCCTGGGCACCTTCGCCTCGGTCGTACCGGGCATCCGTTGGGGGTGGCGCGGGGTACGCGAACGGGCCGACGACTCCCGGGGGCGCTGGGGCGCCGTCCTGCGCACCACGGCGGTGGCCCTCGGGCTCCTCGTGGTGTTCGGGGCGCTCTTCGCCAGCGCCGACGCCGCCTTCGCCGACCTGCTGGGGCGGCTCACCCCCGACGTGTCGCTCGCCGAAGGCCCGTGGCGTCTCTTCCTCTTCCTGCTCGGACTCACCGGCGCGCTGGCCGCCGCCCACACCGCCGCCGCCCCCGTCCGCTGGGACGGGCTCACCGTGAAGGCGGGCAAGCCCCGGGGACGTACGGAATGGGCCCTTCCGCTCATCGTCCTCAACCTGCTCTTCGCCGCGTTCATCGCCCTCCAGCTCGTCGTCCTCCTCGGCGGCTACGAGAAGGTGCGGGAGGCGACCGGGCTCGACCACGCCGAGTACGCCCGCCAGGGCTTCTGGCAGCTCCTCTGGGCCACCCTGCTCACCCTCCTCGTGATCGCCCTGGCCCTGCGCTGGGCGCCGCGCGGTGGCAGCGGGGACCGGACACTGGTGCGCGCCGTGCTGGGCACCCTCTGCGTGCTCACCCTCGTCGTGGTCGCCTCCGCGCTGCGCCGCATGGACCTGTACGTCGAGGAGTACGGGCTGACCCGGCTCCGGATCTCCGTGGCCGCGATGGAGCTCTGGCTCGGCGTCGTCTTCGTCCTGATCCTGGCCGCCGGGCTCTTCGGCGCCCGGTTCCTGCCCCGCGCGATCGCCGTCAGCGCCGGGGCCGCCGTCCTGGCCTTCGGGCTCGTCTCACCGGACGCGGTGGTCGCCGAGCAGAACGTCCGGCGCTTCGAGGCCCGCGGCTCGATCGACATCTCCTACGTCAAGGACCTCTCCGCCGACGCCGTACCGGCCCTGGACAAGCTGCCGGAACCGCAGCGCTCCTGTGCGCTCCGGGTCGTCCAGTACGAGCTGCGCACCTCCGACTCCCCCTGGTACGCGACTAGCTGGGGCCAGGTGCGCGCCGAGGAGATTCTCCGCAAGCGCCCCGTGACCGCCGACCGCCGCACCTGCTACGGACTGGGCACCAACGGCGTACGGGAGGGCGGCCGCGGCGACTACGAGCAGGACCACGACGACTACGACCCGTACTGATCCCACGTCCGTACCTGCACTGACCCCACGCCCGCGGCCCGTACCGGTCCCACGTCCGTCGGCCGAATCTCGGTGTGCACGGTGCCCCGGGGTGTTGCTGCCGTTGCTCTCGGCGTACGCTGGCTGGCGCCATGCCGTACGAACCACCCACGCACACCGTCGAGCGCTCGCTCCGGGCCACCACCGGTGCCAGGACCGTTGCTGGTGTAGACGAGGTCGGACGCGGTGCGTGGGCTGGACCGGTCACCGTGTGTGCCGCGGTCACCGGTCTGCGCCGACCGCCCGAAGGCCTCACCGATTCCAAGCTGTTGACGCCCCGGCGGCGCGCCGAGCTCGCCCCTGTGCTGGAGAGCTGGGTCACCGCCCACGCCCTGGGTCACGCCTCCCCGCAGGAGATCGACGACCTCGGCATGACCGCCGCGCTCCGGCTCGCCGCCGTACGGGCCCTGGAGGGGCTTCCGGTCCGGCCCGACGCGGTGATCCTCGACGGCAAGCACGACTACCTCGGCGCCCCTTGGAAGGTCCGTACGGTCATCAAGGGTGACCAGTCCTGCATCGCCGTGGCGGCCGCATCGGTCATCGCCAAGGTGCACAGGGACCGGATGATGGCCGAACTGGGCGGGCAGTCCGAGGAGTACACCGACTTCGCCTTCGGTGCCAACGCGGGGTACCCCTCGCCCGTGCACCGGGCCGCACTGGAGGAGCGGGGCCCCACGCCCCAGCACCGCCTCTCCTGGGCGTATCTGGACGCGCTGCCCCGGTGGCAGCACCTGAAGAAGGTCCGTTTTTCCGCCGAGGCGGCCGCACTGGAAAGCGGGGGCCAGCTCGGCTTCGAATTCTGATCGCGCGCAGGCGCGCCTCCAGCGACGCCGACCGACCACGTCGGCCCATGACAGACCACCTTCCTGCCTCTCCTCTCATCCTTCAGGAGCCTCAGATTCACGAGAGTGCCCAGGGTCCCCGCGTCACTCCGGCCGCCGGCCGTACCGCGCCGACCCCCCGTCCCGTACCAGGTCCGCGTTCCGCGGCCACGCCGCGCCCGGGCCGTCCGGGCCCCGGCCCCGCGCGCCCCACGCCTCCGGCACAGCGCGCACACCCCGCTCCGGCCCCCGCGCCCGCGGCGCCCAAGAGCGCCCAGGGGCGGCCGGAGAATCGTTCCGAGCCGCAGCTCCAGCTGATCCCGGCCCCGGCCGGCGGAGCCCTCGACGCGGCCGAGGAAGCGGTCGACCTGCTGCTGGAGTCCGGCCGGGCGCCGGGCGACATCCTGGTGCTCACCACCGGCGAGCAGCACCCGTGGGCCGCGCACGAGCTGTCGTTCGGCGAGGCCGCGTACTGGGCCCAGCACGACGCGGGCGACGACGTCTTCTTCGCGGACGCCTCGGCGGTCGACCGGACGAAGCCCCGGCCCGTGGTGGTCGTGGCGGTCAACGGCGATGCCGATGGCACCGTCGCCCGTGCGCTGCCCGTCGCGCGTGACCGTGCCGCCGGGCTGTTGATCGTCTGCGGCGACCCGCAGACGATCAACTCCGCGCTGGGCGCGGGCGTCTGAGACCGTACGGCCTGAAGCGCCGGCCATCCGCCCGGGTGGCCGGCGCTCCCGGCCGATGTCCTGCGCGGCTACGGTCGGTGTTCTGCGCGGCTGTTCAGGGCCGCCCGGTCACCGGGCGGCGGCCGAGCGGCGCAGTGCACCCGCCGCCCCGCCACCGGTCCGCAGCAGCGCGGGCTGGGGTTCGGCGACGGTGTCGGCCAGCGCGGCCGGCTCCGACAGCGAACTGGGCCGCCGCCCGCCCCGGCCCTCGCCGAGCACCTGCCAGCCCCCGCCGGTCAGCGTGATGTACGCACCGCACCGGAGCCCGTGCAGGGTGCAGGCGTCCCGCAGGCCCCACATCCACGCACCGTCCTCCTCGGTCCACCGCTCGTCGCCCTCGCGGCAGTAGAGAAGTACAGCTGTACGCACCGGAGTACGGCGGCGCAGATCGTGCGGGATCACGCGCCGCAGCTGGGACAGCAGCGCGTTGCGGAAGTCCCAGCCGTCCGCCGCCACCGTGTCCCGGCGGGTGAACGAGGCGCTGGCCGTGAGGCGTTCCTCGTGATCGAGGACCGCGACCACGGCGGTGGTCGGCTGCGGCCGGTGCCGTGAGTGCAGCCCGCTGACGACCTCCCGCGGGCTGCGCAGCAGAGGTATGCCCGCCGAGGCCCACTCGGCGGGTTCGAGTATCCGGGCAAGGCGGTTGACGGAGTCCGCGGAACCCGGCGGGGTCGAGAACGCCGATGGAGAAGTGGCGGGGGACGGGGCGAATCCGAAGGTCATGGTCCTCCCTTCGCTACGCGCCCATGGTGTGGGCAGGGTCGAGTGAGGGCGCGCCGCGGCACAGCCCTTCCGGGCCCGACGGGGAACTGTGCGGGAAGCAGTCCCAATTCTTCCTGGCGTATCGGCAGGCGGCAACGAGCAATTGGCGCCGCTGACGGGTATCGGCCGGAATGCTACTGATATCCCTGCCCAGCCCCGGCCGGATGACGCCTCCTGTCACCCCTGAACCGCGAGGACCAGCGGACACACCCCCTTGGCTCCGGCGCGCCGCAGCAGGCGCGCGGCGACGGCCAGTGTCCAGCCGGTGTCGGAGAGGTCGTCGACGAGCAGGACCGGGCCGTCGGCGGACCGCACCGCCTGGGCCAGCTCCGGCTCGACGACGAGGGCCTCGTGCAGGGCCCGCACCCGCTGTGCGCTGTTGGTCTGCGACACCGTCAGATCCTCGCTGCCGGGCGCGTACGTCACCGTCCCGAGCAGGGGCATCCGGCCGATCTCGGCGATGCGGTGCCCCAGCGACCCCACCAGGAGCGGTCGGCGGCGCGAGGCGACGGTGACCACACCGACCGGCCGGGGAGCGGCGTCGGGTGCGCCGGAGGCCCAGCCGCCGGGCCCCTTGGCCCAGTCGGCGAGAACGGTGACCACGGCGTCCGTGACATCGTCCGGAACTGATCCATCCGGTGCCTGCGCCGCCAGCATGGGGCGCAGCCGGTTGCCCCAGCCGATGTCGGAGAGCCGGCCCAGCGCCCGTCCGGTGGAGGCGAGTTCACCGGCGGGGATACGTCCCTTGAGGTCGACGCCCACGGCGGACAGGCCGGTGGGCCACATCTTGCGGGGGTCCACCTCCACCCCCGGCCGGCCCAGCTCGCTGCGGGCGCCGTCCAGCGCCGCGGTGGAGACCTTGTCGTCGAAGCGGGCGCCCGCGCAGTTGTCGCAGCGCCCGCAGGCGGTGGCCTCCTCGTCGTCGAGCCGCAGCCGCAGGAACTCCATCCGGCATGCCGTCGTGGTGGCGTAGTCCCGCATGGCCTGCTGTTCGGCGGCCCGCTGCCGGGCGACCCAGGCGTAGCGCTCGGAGTCGTAGACCCAGGGCTCTCCGGTGGAGATCCAGCCGCCCTTGACCCGCTTCACGGCACCGTCGACGTCCAGCACTTTGAGCATCGTCTCCAAGCGGGTCCGCCGCAGATCGACCAGGGGCTCCAGGGCGGGCAGGGACAGCGTGCGCTCCGAGCGGGCCAGGACGTCCAGGGTGCGGCGGACCTGCTCCTCGGGCGGGAAGGCGACCGAGTCGAAGTACTGCCAGATCGCCTCGTCCTCCTTGCCGGGGAGCAGCAGCACCTCGGCGTGCTCGACCCCGCGCCCCGCACGTCCGACCTGCTGGTAGTACGCGATGGGGGAGGCGGGCGAACCCAGGTGCACCACGAAGCCGAGGTCGGGCTTGTCGAACCCCATGCCCAGCGCGGAGGTGGCGACCAGCGCCTTGACCCGGTTGGCCAGCAGGTCGTCCTCCGCCTGTTGCCGGTCCGCGTTCTCGGTCCGCCCGGTGTAGGACGCGACCGGGTGACCGTTCTGCCGGAGGTAGGCCGTGACCTCCTCGGCCGCCGCGACCGTCAGCGTGTAGATGATGCCGGAGCCGGGAAGCTCGCCGAGGTGGTCGCCCAGCCAGGCCAGCCGGTGTGCCGCGTTGGGCAGTTGGAGCACGCTCAGGCTCAGGCTCTCCCGGTCCAGCGGGCCGCGCAGGACCAGCGCGTCCGTGCCCGCGCCCGTGCCGAGCTGTTCCGCGACGTCCGCCGTCACGCGCGCGTTCGCCGTGGCGGTGGTGGCCAGCACCGGCACACCTGCGGGGAGATCGGCGAGCATGGTCCGCAACCGCCGGTAGTCCGGCCGGAAGTCGTGCCCCCAGTCGGAGATGCAGTGCGCCTCGTCGACCACGAGAAGCCCTGTCGCGGCGGCGAGCCGGGGCAGCACCTGGTCCCGGAAATCGGGATTGTTCAGCCGCTCGGGGGAGACGAGGAGGACGTCGACCTCACCGGCCGCCACCTCGTCCTGGACGCTCTCCCACTCCTCCGTGTTGGAGGAGTTGATCGTGCGGGCGCTGATGCCCGCCCGCGCGGCCGCCGCGACCTGGTTGCGCATCAGCGCCAGCAGCGGCGAGACGATCACGGTCGGGCCGGCGCCCTGCGCGCGCAGCAGCGAGGTCGCCACGAAGTAGACGGCGGACTTGCCCCACCCGGTGCGCTGCACGACCAGCGCTCTGCGCTTGTCGGCGACGAGCGCTTCGATCGCCAGCCACTGGTCCTCGCGCAGCCGGGCCTCACCCGAGGCATCCCCGACGAGACGGGCGAGGACGGTGTCGGCCGAAGCCCTGAGCGCTGCACGATCTGCGTTGGTCATCCCCCCATGCAACCCGATGGCGACCACAAACCGCGAACGGCGGGGCGAGCCTGTGGATAACGTTATCCACAGGGGTCGCGGGATGCGGCGGATCGCGGGACCGTCGAGCCATGAACAAGCACCAGGAATCCACCGGCCCGGCCGACGGTCAGCAGATCACCCTGCGGGGTCCCGCCGAACTCGCCGATGCCCTCCCGTATCTGATGGGTTTCCATCCCAACGACAGCGTCGTGATGGTGGCCCTGCACGGCGGCCGGGGCCGGTTCGGCGGCCGACTGCGGCTCGGAATCCCGCAGGCGCCCGGCGAATGGGGGCCCGTCGCTGATCAGCTGGCCGAGAGCCTGATCTCGGGGAGCGAGCGCCGGGACGGACGGCCCGACGCGATCGTGATCTTCCTCTGCCAGGACTCACCGGACGGCGTGAGCGGCCGCCTGACCATGGAGCGGCTGCGGCCGTTCGCCCAGAGCCTGCGCACGGCGTGCGGGGCGCTCGACGTGCCCGTGCTCGAAGCGCTCTGCATCTCGGACGGCCGCTACTGGTCCTACTGCTGCCCCGACAGCCGGTGCTGCCCGGCCCAGGGAAAACCCCTGGCCATGCCCGGTACGACGGTGATGGCCGCAGCAGCCGCCTACGCGGGAATCCAGGTACGGGGGACGCTGCGCGACATGGAGGCGCGGCTCGCTCCCTGGCAGAAGCCGGACGAGGCGTCCGCACAGATGCAGGCGCTGGACCGGGTAGCGCCGTCGCTGGTGCCCCGGATCCTGGACGAACGGACGAAGGCCGAGGTGGCCGAGGAGACCCTTGAGCTCGCACACGCCCTCATGGGCCGCCTCGGGCGGATGCGGCCCGCTCCGGAAGCCGTCGCCGACTTCGGGGACGACCAGATGATCAGCGAGGACGAGGCCGCCGCCGTCATCCTCGGCCTCCAGGACCGGGAGACCCGTGACAAGGCCGCGGCCTGGATGGAGGGCCCCGACGGCCACACCGCGCTGCGGCTGTGGCGCACGCTCGCCCGGCGCTGCGTCGGACCGTACGGGGAGCACGCGGCGGCTCCGCTGACCCTCGCGGGCTGGGTCGCCTGGTCCATCGGTGACGAGCCCGGCGCCCGGGTCGCTCTGGCCCTGGCGCTCCGCGCCGACCCGGAGTACACGTTCGCGCAGTTGCTGCACCGGGCGTGCAACGAAGGGCTGGACCCGGAGACGCTGCGCCGCTGCCTGCGGGGTGACGGTGACGGTGACGGGGGGCAGGGAGAGGCGGAGGCGGAGGCAGAGGCCGGGTGCACGGACGCCGCCGGGGGCGCCGGGGCTGCGGGGGACGGCACGGCCGCCACCAGGGCGCCCGCCCTTCGTGTCCGCCGAGTCCGGTCGTTGCCCAACCGGGAGCGGAGGGGGAGCGGGCGCCGGGTGATGCCCGCCGGGCGGAGGACACCGACGCCGGGCGCCACCGCCCGGCCAGGGACGGCCCCTGCCGGGCAGCGGACACGGGACCCCCGGCGGTACGGCCGCCGGGACACCGGTTCCCGCCGCTGAGGGCCGTGACGGACGGGCCCAGGCCGTATGCGAGGCGGCCTCCCGGGGCGGCCCGCGCCGTGGGCGACGACGACGTCCGTACGGTGGCGGGCCCGCCACCACCGAGGGACCCCGTGAGGTGGCGGGGCCGCCGTCATCGCAGGACCCCGGGCCGGGAGGTTCCACCGGCACCGCGCCCCCGTCGCCGGGGCCCGGGATGGGCTGATGGTGCACGGTGGCGCCGGGGCCCGGGATGGGCTGATGGTGTGCGGCGATTCCGGTGTCCCGGGATCCCGGGACGTGCTCATCTCGCGCGACGACCCTGCACCCCCGGGACGGGCCGACGGCCCGCGCCCGTCCACCGGGTGGCACCGAGAGGCTCGGGCTGCCTGCCCCGCTCAGGCTCGGGCTGGCTACCCGACCCGCGCGGCTCGCACCGTCCGGCCCGTGCGGCCGGTTCCGGCCGTACTGTCGGGGATTTCGCTGATCGCGGGAGCACCGAAGGGAGTGTTTATCGTCAGGCAGACGACTATGATCGCGACATGCCGCCCTACGACCCGTCGACCTTCCCGCCGTTCGCCGTCACCGTGGACCTGGTCGTGCTCACGGTGCGCCGTCACGCGCTCTGCGCGCTGGTCGTCCGCCGTGGAGAGACCCCGTTCCAGGGCCGGTGGGCGCTGCCCGGTGGTTTTGTCCGGGCCGACGAGGATCTCGGGTCCGCGGCAGCGCGTGAGCTCGTCGAGGAGACGGGGCTGTGCGCCCACGACCCGGCGAAGCCCGCCGTGGGCAACGGCGCGCACCTGGAACAGCTGGCCACCTACGGGGACCCGGCGCGCGACCCCCGGATGCGGGTCGTCAGCGTCGCCCACCTCGCCCTCGCGCCGGATCTGCCCGCACCCCGTGCGGGCGGGGACGCCAACAGCGCGCGCTGGGCGCCCGTCGACGATCTGCTGCGCCCCGGCACCGGGCGGGAGGACGAGCAGACGACGCCGCTCGCCTTCGACCACGCGCGGATCCTCGCCGACGGAGTGGAGCGCGCCCGCTCCAAGATCGAGTACTCCTCGCTGGCCACGGCGTTCTGCCCGCCGGAGTTCACCGTCGGAGAGCTGCGCCGGGTGTACGAAGCGGTGTGGGGCGTCGTCCTCGACCCCCGTAACTTCCACCGCAAGGTCACGGGCACCCCCGGTTTCCTGGTGCCGTCCGGTGGCACGACCACCCGGCAGGGCGGCCGCCCCGCGCAACTGTTCCGGGCGGGCGCCGCCACGGTGCTCAACCCGCCGATGCTGCGCCCGGAGGTCTGAGCCGCAGGGCCCTGGTCGGCCCTGCGGAACACCCGTCGGCCCACCCCTGCACCAAAAGTCGGAAATGTCGCGTTATGTTGCTGCGGTACCCATCTGCCGCCGAGCGGTCTCACCGTCCGTGAGAGAACGCGAGAGAAGCGATGCTCCAGGCCATCGGACTCACCAGCACTCCCCGCCGCAACGCTCCGCCCGCCGTGGACGACCTGACCTTCGAGGCCCCGTCCGGCCGCGTCACGGCCCTGCTGGGCGCCCCCGGCTCGGGCAAGACCGCGGCCCTGCGTCTGATGCTCGAACTCGATTCGGGGCGTGGTGTCGCGTACTTCCGCGGCAGGCCGCTGCACCGCATCCCCCACCCCGCGCGCGAAGTGGGCGTGCTCCTCGGCGACGTACCGGGACATCCCTCCCGTACGGCCCGTGGCCAGCTCCGGATGCTCTGCGCGGCCGCCGGAACGCCCGCCGCCCGGGCCGACGAGATGCTCGAAGTCGTCGGCCTCGCCGGACTCGGGGACCAGCGCCTCGGCACCCTGTCGGTGGGGATGGACCGTCGGCTCGGCCTCGCCTCCGCGCTGCTCGGAGACCCGCACACCCTCGTCCTGGACGAACCCGCCGAGGGGCTCTCCCCGCGTGAGAACAGTTGGCTGTACGGGCTGCTGCGCGCCCACGCGGCGCAGGGCGGAACGGTTCTGTACGCCACCGCCGACCCCAAGGAGGCCGCACGCACGGCCGACCGGGTCGTCACCGTCGACGGCGGACGCCTCGTCGCGGACCAGGACGTCGCCGACTTCGCCCGCACCCGGCTCCGCCCCCGGGTCGCCGTCCGGACGCCCCACGCCGCCCGGCTCGCCGCGATGGTCAGCCGGGAGGCGCGGGCCGCGCGGCGGTCCGTCGAGGTGGTCCCCGAATCCGGCGGTCTGCTGACCGTGTACGGCTCCACCTGCGCCGAGGTCGGCGACACCGCGTTCCGGCACGGCGTTCCGGTCCACCAACTCGCCGACGAGATCGGCGACACCGGACCCGCCGCCCCGCCGGAGAGCGGGGGCGGGGCGCGGCAGCCCTCCGCCGTGGCCCTCTCCGAACTGCCACCGCCGATCCGGGCCCGCCCCGCACGCGGGCCGCTGCGCCCCCTCCGGTACGAGCTGCGGCGCTCCCTCGGCGTCCGGACGACGACCATGATCATGGCGTCCGTACTGCTGGTCTCCGCCGCGCTCTCCGTCCTGCTGGCCCGCACCGGCGGCACGCCCCTGCCGCGTACGCTCGCCGCCTGGCCCGAGCTGCTGCCGCTGCCCCCGGCCGCCCTGGGCGCGGGCATCCTGGGCGCCCTCTCCTTCGGGGACGAGTTCCGCTACCCGGCCCTCGCCGCCGGGCGCGGGACCGTTCCCCGGCGGATCGGCCTGCTGGTGGCCAAGCTGACCGTGACCGCGGGTTTCGCCCTTCTGCTGGCCCTCCTCGCCGTCGTCGGCGGCGCGCAGGGCCTCCGGCTCTTCTACGGGCCGGAGTTGATCACCGTTCCGGCCAATGCCGTCGTGCTCGGCGCGAGTTGGGCGGCGCTCACGGTGGGCTGCGCCTGGGCGGGGCTGCTGGCGGCCGGCGTCTTCCGGGTGGCCGGGGCGGGGATCGCCGCCGTACTGGCCGTTCCGGTGGTGGTGGTTCCGCTGGTGCAGAAGGTGTTCGAGGCCCCGTCCGCGCGTTCGGTCACCGGACTCCCGGGCCGACTGCGCGAACTGGCCTGGTGGCAGCTCCCGCAGGAGGCGGACCGCTGGGTCCTCGCCGTCGCGCGGGTGGTGGCACAGCCGGTGGGGGCCGCGCTGGCCCTGTCGTTGTCGGCCCTGATCTGTGCGTATCTGTTCACCAGCCTTCGCGGAAGGGTGCGTTGGTGATCGCTGCGGGTCGGCGTCGCGGGGAGGAGCCCGTAACTCCCTAAGAAATGCCAGGTTTATACGTATATGGCGTCAATTGCGGAGCGGGCGCCGATCACCCTTTCGTGTGCTTTTCAGCAAAGACCTCAAGGGGTGGGCGAGCCGCGCCGACAAAGGATGCGTGAGTACCCTTGCGCACACCATGATGACCGCCGCCCGCTCCGCCGATTCCGGCCTGGCCGGCCCGGGTGAACTCGATCGCTATCCCTACACCGAGGCGCCGGCCGGAGAGCGCGCCGCGGCCCGGGCCTGGGGCGGCTCCGATTCGGAGCTGGGGCGGGCGAGCCGACGGGGAGCAGCCAGCCGCGGGCGCGGCCTGCACGGCCAACTCGTCCAACAGCTGGGCCAGATGATCGTCTCCGGCGATCTCGGCGCGGACCGTCCCCTCGTGCCCGAGGAGATCGGCCAGCGGTTCGAGGTCTCCCGTACCGTCGTACGCGAGTCCCTGCGCGTCCTCGAAGCCAAGGGGCTGGTCAGTGCGCGCCCCAACGTGGGCACCCGGGTCCGTCCGGTCAGCGACTGGAACCTGCTGGACCCCGACATCATCGAGTGGCGGGCCTTCGGCCCGCAGCGCGACGACCAGCGCCGTGAGCTGGCCGAGCTCCGCTGGACCATCGAGCCGCTGGCCGCCCGCCTCGCGGCCGGGCACGGCCGCGAGGATCTCCAGCAGCGCCTCGGCGACATGCTGGAGATCATGGGACACGCGATGGGTCAGGGGGACGCGATCACCTTCTCCCGCGCCGACGCGGAGTTCCACGCCCTCCTCATCCAGGCCGCGGGCAACCGGATGCTCGAACACCTTTCCGGCATCGTCTCGGCCGCCCTGCACGTCTCCGGCGGCCCGGTCACCGGCTGTGACCGCCCCGGCGAGACCTCGCTCGCCCACCACGCACGCATCGTCGAAGCCCTCGCCTCGGGCGACTCCACCGGGGCCGAGGCGGCCATGCGCCAACTGCTCGTGGTCCACCCCGACGTGGAGCGTGTGGTTCCCGCCCCGCGCGAGCACTGACCGCCTCCACCGCGCGCGAGCGTTGACCGGTCCACGCCGGGGAGTCCAGGCCCTGTGCCGCCGGAGCGATCGGGTCCGGCGGCACAATTGTGGTGAGATGCCCGCCCCGGCACGGTTCGTCGCGAATGGGGTGTGACTCGGGCCACGTGGATTGGGCGTAACACTCCTCGAAGCAGCGCGATGACTTAAGAGGTGACCGCCGCGGAAGGAATACAGCAGCCCTTGGGTGCGCTGTTCAGTTCTGAGGCCAAACCCGCGCCGTCGGCGACATCCCCAGTCGACGGTCGTCGGTTCCAGCCCTCTCCAGGGCGGGGCCGGAAGCCGTTTCCATCGTTCCGAGAGGTTGTTCGTGTCGGCCAGCACATCCCGTACGCTCCCGCCGGAGATCGCCGAGTCCGAGTCTGTGATGGCGCTCATCGAGCGGGGAAAGGCTGATGGGCAGATCGCCGGCGATGACGTGCGTCGGGCCTTCGAGGCTGACCAGATTCCGCCAACCCAGTGGAAGAATGTTCTGCGCAGCCTCAACCAGATCCTCGAGGAAGAGGGTGTGACGCTGATGGTCAGTGCCGCGGAGTCGCCGAAGCGCGCCCGCAAGAGCGTCGCAGCGAAGAGCCCGGTCAAGCGCACCGCCACCAAGACTGTCGCGGCGAAGACCACCGTGACGAGGACCGTCGCGGCCCCCGCCGCCCCGGCGGCCGAGAGCGCGGGCGCGGTGGCCGACGACGCCGCCGCGGCCGCCCCCGCGAAGAAGGCGGCAGCCAAGAAGACGGCTGCCAAGAAGACCGCCGTGAAGAAGACGGCGGCCAAGAAGACAGCGGCGAAGAAGTCCGGCAAGCAGGACGACGAGCTGCTCGACGGTGACGAGGCCGTCGAAGAGGTCAAGGCAGGCAAGGGCGAGGAAGAGGAGGGCGAGGGCGAGAACAAGGGCTTCGTCCTCTCCGACGACGACGAGGACGACGCACCCGCGCAGCAGGTCGCCGTCGCCGGCGCCACCGCCGACCCGGTCAAGGACTACCTGAAGCAGATCGGCAAGGTTCCCCTCCTCAACGCCGAGCAGGAGGTCGAGCTCGCCAAGCGCATCGAGGCGGGTCTCTTCGCCGAGGACAAGCTCGCCAACGCCGACAAGCTCGCGCCGAAGCTCAAGCGCGAGCTGGAGATCATCGCCGAGGACGGCCGACGGGCCAAGAACCACCTCCTGGAGGCCAACCTCCGTCTGGTGGTCTCCCTGGCCAAGCGCTACACCGGTCGCGGCATGCTCTTCCTGGACCTGATCCAGGAGGGCAACCTCGGTCTGATCCGCGCGGTCGAGAAGTTCGACTACACCAAGGGCTACAAGTTCTCCACGTACGCCACCTGGTGGATCCGTCAGGCGATCACCCGCGCCATGGCCGACCAGGCCCGCACCATCCGTATCCCGGTGCACATGGTCGAGGTCATCAACAAGCTCGCGCGCGTACAGCGCCAGATGCTCCAGGACCTGGGCCGTGAGCCCACCCCGGAGGAGCTGGCCAAGGAGCTCGACATGACCCCTGAGAAGGTCATCGAGGTCCAGAAGTACGGCCGTGAGCCGATCTCGCTGCACACCCCGCTCGGCGAGGACGGCGACAGCGAGTTCGGTGACCTGATCGAGGACTCCGAGGCCGTCGTCCCGGCGGACGCGGTCAGCTTCACGCTCCTCCAGGAGCAGCTGCACTCGGTGCTTGACACGCTCTCCGAGCGTGAGGCCGGCGTGGTCTCGATGCGCTTCGGCCTCACCGACGGCCAGCCGAAGACCCTGGACGAGATCGGAAAGGTCTACGGCGTGACGCGTGAGCGCATCCGTCAGATCGAGTCGAAGACGATGTCGAAGCTCCGTCACCCGTCGCGTTCGCAGGTCCTGCGCGACTACCTGGACTAGCGTCTTCCGTTTGGATCAGGCCGGATCAGGGGCCGGACCCCGCGAGCCCGGCATGATCCAAACGAGAGGCCCTGGAACACAGGGCGGAAGATTCACCGCCGGAGGGCCCGGATCCCCAGGGATCCGGGCCCTCCGGCGTGTCCGCGGGTGCGCAGGGGGACGGGCTGGATCACGCTGGGTGAAACGTTTCCACCTCAGTGTCAGGAGCCTTCATGCCCCGTCCCGTCGTCCGTGCCCTGACCGGGGTCCTCGCCCTGACCGCCGCGGCCGCCGTCCTGCCGCTCGCCTCGCCGCCCCCGGCGGTGGCGGACAGCATCGTCGTCGGTGGCCGGCCCGCCCCCGTGGCGGACAGCCCCTGGGTGGTGGCGCTGTCGAGCCGCGACCGGTTCGGAGGGGCGCGCGCGGGCCAGTTCTGCGGCGGAGTCGCCGTGGCGCCCACGAAGATCCTGACGGTCGCCCACTGTCTGGGTGAAGAGGCGCTCGGCGGCCCCGTCAGCCGGGTCCGGGATCTGCGGGTCATCGCCGGGAGGGACCGGCTGAGTGACCGGACCGGCCAGGAGATTCCCGTACGGGGGGTCTGGATCAACCCGGCGTACGACTCCGCCACCAACGCCGGCGACCTCGCGGTGCTGACCCTGGCCCAGCCCCTGCCGGCGGGCAGCGTCATCCCGATGGCCCGGGCCGGGGACGAGGCGTACCGGGCGGGCACGGGCGCGGCGGTCTACGGGTGGGGGGACACGACCGGAGCCGGTACGTACGCCTCCGTGCTGCGCTCCGCCCGGGTCCAGGTCCTGCCGGACAGCGAGTGCGCCCGGGCCTACCCGGGCGGCCGGGAGGGCGCGTACGACGCCTCAGGGATGCTCTGTGCGGGCGATCCGGCCGGTGGGCGGGACGCGTGCCAGGGCGACAGCGGCGGGCCGCTGGTGGCCCGTGGGCGGCTCATCGGCCTGGTGTCCTGGGGGAGCGGCTGCGGGCGTGCGGGCAGCCCTGGGGTGTACACCCGGGTCTCGGCCGCCGTGAAGTGGGCCGAGGGCCGCATCTGAGCGGCTGAGAGCGGGGGGCGGAGCAGACCCGCGACGACGAGAACGGGCGGCACCCCCTGCTGGGGGTGCCGCCCGTCGGCCGGTCCTGGACCGGCCCCTGGCTCGTCGTGGATGCGAGGTGTCAGTGTTGTTCCTCGTCGGCAGCAGTCGCCTGCACGGCGGTGAGCCGATCCGTCTCATCCTGTATTTCCGCGGCGATCTTCTTGAGTTCCGGCTCGAACTTGCGCCCGTGGTGGGCGCAGAAGAGCAGTTCACCGCCGCTGATCAGGACGACGCGCAGATAGGCCTGGGCGCCGCAACGGTCACAGCGGTCTGCTGCGGTCAGCGGGCTCGCGGGGGTCAGAACAGTAGTCACGTCGCCTCTTCTCTAGCTCGACGAGCTGTCGTACCAGGGTCAACATCCAACCAGGCCGAAAACGTTCCCGCTCGTGGCTTTTCTTCGAAACTTCTTCTCGGGATGGCTGTCAGTTGCCGGTTGGCGGCGAATGTGCCGTATGCGGAGCGCTACGGTTTCGCATTGCTTGTCTTGGGGGTCGGTCCCGCCGGCCGGCTTGCCGGTTTGTTCATGAGGACGTGCCCGGAGCCTAAATGGTTCATGCCTCGAAGGGAACGTGATGTGCACGTCACTCCGACGGTTGATCGAACATCCATGCGAGCCCGGATGAAGCTCGACTAGCATGAGGATTCCCCGAGGGTGGCGTTACAACCGCTCTACCAGGCCTCTGTAGGCTCTCAGCGGCAACTGACGCCGACCGTGATACCCACCAAGGGCCCAGATGAAATTCAGCGAGGAGCGAACCGCGTGACCGCCGAAACGTCCGTGCCGTCCACCGCGATGCTGACCGCAGCAGGCGGCGACCGGGACAGCTCCAACTACACCGCGCGGCACCTTCTCGTCCTCGAAGGACTTGAGGCGGTCCGCAAGCGCCCCGGGATGTACATCGGGTCCACCGACAGCCGCGGGCTCATGCACTGCCTCTGGGAGATCATCGACAACTCCGTCGACGAGGCCCTGGGCGGTCACTGCGACCAGATCGAGGTCATCCTCCACGACGACTCCTCCGTGGAGGTCCGGGACAACGGCCGAGGCATCCCCGTGGACGTCGAGCCCAAGACCGGGCTCTCCGGCATCGAGGTCGTCATGACCAAGCTGCACGCCGGAGGCAAGTTCGGCGGCGGCTCCTACGCGGCCTCCGGCGGCCTCCACGGGGTCGGCGCCTCCGTGGTCAACGCCCTCTCCGCCCGCCTGGACGTCGAGGTGGACCGCAACAGCGCGACCCACTCCATCAGCTTCCGGCGCGGCGTCCCCGGCATGTTCACCGAGCAGGGCCCCGACAGTCCCTTCGACCCGGCCAACGGCCTGCGCAAGGGCAAGCGCGTCCCCAAGACCCGTACCGGTACGCGGGTCAGGTACTGGGCGGACCGGCAGATCTTCCTCAAGGACGCCAAGCTCAACCTGGAGACGCTCTACCAGCGCGCCCGCCAGACGGCCTTCCTCGTCCCCGGCCTCACGATCGTCGTCCGCGACGAGCGGGGGATCGACGGTGAGGGCAAGACCGAGGAGACGTTCCGCTTCGACGGCGGCATCAGCGAGTTCTGCGAGTACCTGGCTCAGGACAAGGCCGTCTGCGACGTCCAGCGGCTGACCGGCACCGGGACGTTCAAGGAGACCGTCCCGGTCCTCGACGACCGCGGCCACATGACCGCGACCGAGGTCACCCGGGAGCTCGGCGTCGACATCGCGCTCCGCTGGGGCACCGGCTACGACACCACCGTCCGGTCCTTCGTCAACATCATCGCCACCCCCAAGGGCGGCACCCACGTCAGCGGGTTCGAGCGCTCCCTCACCAAGACGGTGAACGAAGCGCTCCGCTCCGCCAAGATGCTGCGGGTCGCCGAGGACGACGTGGTCAAGGACGACGCCCTCGAAGGGCTCACCGCCGTCGTCACCGTACGGCTGGCCGAGCCGCAGTTCGAGGGGCAGACCAAGGAGGTGCTCGGCACCTCGGCGGCCAACCGGATCGTCGCGGCCGTGGTCGCCCGGGAGCTCAAGGCGTTCCTGACCTCCACCAAGCGGGATGCCAAGGCCCAGGCCAGGGCGGTCCTGGAGAAGGCCGTCGCCGCCGCCCGCACCCGGATCGCGGCCCGCCAGCACAAGGACGCCCAGCGCCGCAAGACCGCGCTGGAGTCCTCCTCGCTGCCCGCCAAGCTCGCCGACTGCCGCAGCGACGACGTCGAGCGCAGCGAGCTCTTCATCGTCGAGGGCGACTCGGCGCTCGGCACCGCGAAGCTGGCCCGGAACAGTGAGTTCCAGGCGCTCCTGCCGATCCGCGGCAAGATCCTCAACGTCCAGAAGTCGTCCGTCTCCGACATGCTGAAGAACGCCGAGTGCGGCGCCATCATCCAGGTCATAGGAGCCGGGTCCGGACGGACCTTCGACATCGACGCCGCCCGGTACGGCAAGGTCATCATGATGACCGACGCCGATGTGGACGGCTCCCACATCCGCACCCTGCTGCTGACTCTCTTCCAGCGCTACATGCGCCCGATGGTCGAGGCCGGACGGGTCTTCGCGGCGGTGCCGCCGCTGCACCGGATCGAGCTGGTCCAGCCCAAGAAGGGCCAGGACAAGTACGTGTACACGTACTCGGACAACGAGCTGCGCCAGACCCTGCTGGAGTTCCAGCGCAAGAACGTGCGCATCAAGGAGTCCATCCAGCGCTACAAGGGCCTGGGCGAGATGGACGCCGACCAGCTGGCCGAGACCACGATGGACCCGCGCCACCGCACGCTGCGCCGGATCAACATCGGCGACCTGGAATCCTCCGAGCAGGTCTTCGACCTCCTGATGGGCAACGAGGTCGCCCCCCGCAAGGAGTTCATCACGCGCTCGGCGGCGACCCTGGACCGCTCGCGCATCGACGCGTAACCCGTAATCAACGCGTAACCCGTAATCAACGCGTAAGCCGTAAAGGCTCACGCGTCGGCTTCTGAGGCCCCCGCTCCCCGGACCCATGTGGCCCCCGTTCCCCGGACCCACCGGAGAGCGGGGGCCTCGGTACGTTCCGGGGCCCGCGTCGCAGCCGTCCGGGACTTCTGTCACCTGAAGGGGTGAATTCGGGCGAATGACGCGCCCGGCATCTTCCCGAACCGCCCATGGTTGGTTACGCGGCCGAAAAGGTCCGTGGACAAGGGAGTTGCTCGGTGGAGAAGGAAGCAGGACCGGCGACCGCGGGAGTGCGGCTCGACGATCCGTGGTACGAGGCGTCGGCCGCCGGCTGGGACGGGGCGGAGGGCGCGGGAGGCACCGCGACCGACGGCGGACCCGGCCCCGAGGAGCCCCGGCCGGGGCCCGACGCGGCCGAGATCTACCTTGCGGTGCACCGGAGCGCCGCCTTCCGCGAGGTGCGCCGCCGCTACCGCCGCTTCGTGGTGCCCGCCGCCCTCGCCTTCCTCCTCTGGTATCTCGCCTATGTCGTCGCCGCGACCACGGCACCCGGGCTGATGGCCCGCCCGGTCGTCGGTGCGGTCAACGTGGCGATGGTGGCCTGTCTCGGCCAGTTCCTCACCACCTTCCTCCTCACCTGGGCGTACGCACGCCACGCACGGCTGCGCAGGGACCGGGCGGCGCTCGATCTGCGGTGGGACACCCAGGAGATGACGCGGGGAGCCGGACAGCCGGTGACGGGAGGGCCGGTCCGTTGAGAGGCGACCACCAGACACTCGCCCTGCTGCTGTTCTGCGCGTTCATCGCGGTGACGCTCTTCATCACCACCTGGGTCAGCCGCAACCGGCAAGGTTCCGCCGAGGAGTTCTACGCGGGCGGACGCCTGTTCTCGCCGATGGAGAACGGATTCGCCATCGCCGGCGACTACATGTCGGCCGCCTCCTTCCTCGGCATCTCCGGCCTGATCGCACTCTTCGGCTACGACGGCATGCTCTACTCCGTGGGCTTCCTGGTCGCCTGGCTGGTGGTCCTGCTCCTCGTCGCCGAACTCGTCCGCAACTGCGGCCGGTTCACCCTCGCCGACGTGGTCGCCGCCCGGCTGGCCGCGCGCCCGGTGCGCACGGCGCTCGGCACCTCCTCCGTCACCGTCTCCGTGCTCTACCTGGTCGCCCAGATGGTCGGCGCGGGCTCCCTGGTGGCCCTGCTGCTCGGCGGTACGAGCGACGCGGCCCGCTCCTGGACCGTGGTCGGCGTAGGGGCGCTCATGGTCATCTACGTCTCCTTCGGCGGGATGCGCGCCACCACCTGGATCCAGATCGTCAAGGCCGTGCTGCTGATGGGCGGGGCCGTCGCCCTCACCGTGCTCGTCCTGGTCCACTTCCGCGGGGACATCAACAGCCTGCTCAACACCGCCGCCGAACGCAGCGGCCACGGCAAGGACTTCCTCGCCCCCGGCCTGCGCTACGGCGGCGACTGGATCTCCCGGTTCGACTTCATCAGCCTGGGCGTGGCCCTCGTCCTCGGTACGGCGGGGCTGCCGCACATCCTGGCGCGCTTCTACACCGTGCCCACCGCCCGCGCCGCCCGCCGGTCCGTCGTCTGGTCCATCGGCCTCATCGGCAGCTTCTATCTGATGACGATCGCGCTCGGCTTCGGCGCCGCCGCCCTGGTCGGCTCCGCCGAGGTCCGCTCCTCGAACGCCGCGGGCAACACCGCCGTACCGCTGCTGGCCCTCAACCTCGGCGGCGGCGAGGGCTCCACCGGCGGAACGGTTCTCTTCGCCGTCGTCGCCGCCATCGCCTTCGCCACCATCCTGGCCGTCGTCGCGGGGATCACCCTCGCCTCCTCGGCCTCCGTCGCCCACGACCTCTACGCCTCGCTCCGCCGCCCCGGCCGCAAGCAGTACGGCGAAGTGGCCGTCGCCCGGTTCGCCGCCGCCGGGATCGGGGCGGTCGCCATCGCGCTCGGCCTCCTCGCCCAGAACCTCAACGTGGCCTTCCTGGTCGGCCTCGCCTTCGCCGTGGCCGCGTCGGCGAACCTCCCGGCCCTGCTCTACTCGCTGTTCTGGCGGAACTTCACCACCCGGGGCGCGGTCTGGGCGGTGTACGGCGGCCTCGTCCCGGCCGTCGTCCTGGTCCTGGTCTCACCCGTCGTGTCGGGCAGCCCCGCGTCCCTCTTCCCGGGCGTCGACTTCCAGCTCTTCCCGCTGGAGAACCCGGGGCTCGTCTCGATCCCGCTCGGCTTCCTGGCGGGCTGGCTCGGTACGGTCACCTCGCGGGAGAAGCCGGACGAGGCCAAGCACGCCGAGACCGAGGTCCGGGCGCTGACGGGGGCGGGGGCCGCCTAGGAAGCCTCCTGGGGGCCGTCGGGCGCGTCGGACGGCCCCTGGGACCACGCGTACCGGTGCTCCGGGCGGCCCGTCTCGCCGTACCGCAGCGTCAGCCGGACCCTGCCCGTCCGCTCCAGCAGCTTCAGATAGCGCTGCGCGGTCTGCCTGCTCATCCCCGCGCTCTCCGCGACCTCCTGCGCGGAGAGCGGGCCGTCCGCCTCGCGCAGCGCCCGCCGGACCAGCCCGGCAGTGGTGGGGGAGTGGCCCTTGGGCAGCTCCGGCTCGCCCGCCGCCCACAGGGCGCCGAAGATCCGGTCCACTTCCGCCTGCTCGGCCTCGCCACCGCCGTCGAGCGTGCGGCGCAGGGCCGCGTACGCGGTCAGTTTCGAGCGCAGACCGGCGTACGTGAACGGCTTCACCAGGTACTGGAGCGCACCGTGCCGCATCGCGTCCCGCACGGTGGCCACATCGCGGGCGGCGGTCACCATGATCACGTCGGCCCGGTGGCCCAGCCGCCGCAACTCCCGTACGACGGCGAGGCCGTTGCGGTCCGGGAGGTGGTGGTCGAGCAGGATCAGGTCCACCGGGACCTCCTCGGCCACGGCCAGCGCCTGCGCCGCCGAATGGGCCTGCGCGGCCACCCGGAACCCGGCGACCTTGGCCACGTACGCGGCATTGATCCGCGCCACCCGGACGTCGTCGTCCACGATCAGGACCTGGATCACCGGTTCTCTCCCGTCGTGGCAGTGTCCGTGGCCGTGTCCCGTACGGGCTCCGAGGCTGCCAGCGCCTCCGGGAGGACCACGGTGAACACCGCCCCGCCCCCGTCGGCCCCGGCGACACTCACACCGCCGCCCTGCCGCTCCGCGAGTCGGCGCACCAGCGGGAGCCCGAGGCCGCGCTTGCCGTGGGCCGGGAGGTCCTTGGTGGACCAGCCCTCGGTGAAGATCGACCCGTACTGCTCCGGCGGGATGCCGGGGCCGCTGTCCCGCACCCGCAGCACCACCGTACGGCCCTGAGCCCGCAGCCCGACCTCGATCCGGGCGTCCTGCGACCCGGCCGCCGCGTCCGTGGCGTTGTCGACGAGGTTGCCGACCACCGTGACCAGGCCGCGCGGGTCCACCACCCGGTCCGGCAGCAGCGTGCCGGGGGCCAGCCGCAGCGCGACACCGCGCTCGGCGGCCACCGTCGCCTTGCCGACCAGCAGCGCGGCCAGCAGCGGGTCCCGTACCTTCTCGGTGACCTGCTCCGCCGTCGCCCGGTGGACGCCCACCACCTCCGTGACGAACTCCATCGCGTCCTCGTGCAGCTCCAGCTCCAGCAGGCCCAGCAGGGTGTGGAGCCGGTTGGCGTGCTCGTGGTCCTGGGCGCGCAGCGCGTCGATCAGCCCGGTGGTGGAGTCGAGTTCACGGCCGAGGTGTTCCAGCTCGGTCCGGTCCCGCAGGGTCACCACCGCCCCGCCGTCGTCCGTCGCCATCCGGTTGGCCAGCAGCACCCGGCCGCCCCGGACGGCCAGCAGGTCCTCGCCCACCACCCGGCCCGCCAGCACGTCCGCCGTCCGGCCGCCGTCCAGCACCTCGTCCACCACCCGGCCCGCCGCCCCGGGACCCAGCCCGAGCAGCCGCTGCGCCTCGTCGTTGAGCAGCCGGATGCGGCCCGTGCCGTCGAGCGCGACGACCCCTTCGCGGATGGAGTGCAGCATCGCCTCGCGCTCGGTCAGCAGCGCGGAGATATCGGAGAAGGCCAGGTCATGGGTCTGCCGCTGGAGCCGCCGGGAGATCAGGTAGGCGGCCAGCGCGCCGACGGCCAGGGCCGTGCCCGCGTACGCGAGGAGCCCCGGGATCGCGCCGAGGAGGCGCGCGCGGACGCTGTCGTACGCGATCCCGACCGAGACCGCCCCGGCCACCTCGCCCGAGGCGTCCCGCAGCGGCGCCTTGCCCCGGGCGGAGCGGCCGAGGGTCCCGCTGTCGATCTCCATCACCTCCTCGCCGCGGAGCACGTCCCCGGGGTCGGTGGAGACCACCTCGCCGATCCGGTCCGCCTCCGGGTGCGACCAGCGCACGCCCCGGCGGTCCATGACGACGACGTACTCCGCGCCGGTGGCCCGTCTGACGCCCTCGGCGGTGGACTGTACGGGGCCGGGGGCGGACGGCTCCGTGGTGCGCAGGTCCTCCGCGATCCCCGGCTGGGCGGCCGTGCTGCGGGCGATGGCCAGTGCGCGGCGCATGGCCTCCTCGTCGAGCTGGGCGCTGAGGGGGGCCAGGAACAGGCCGGTGACCAGCACGGTGACGCCCGTGATGATGGCCAGCTGCATCAGCAGCACCTGAGAGAAGACCCGCTGCGGCCAGCCGAACCGGTGCGGTCCCCGGTCGGAGAGCTGTGGGGCGTTCATCGTACGAACGGTAGCTCCCTTCCCCTTGCCTGCCGACGCGCCTTCTGTGAGCGTTCGCGTACGGGCGTTCTGGGGGCGTTGCGGAGAGTTCGTCAGTAACGCAATCCACTTGCACTTCTTGCGCTAATCTTGCGCTCATGACGCGACGACTTGCTCAAGTGGCCCAGAAGGTGGGAGTCAGCGAGGCGACGGTCAGCCGGGTGCTGAACGGTAAGCCGGGCGTCTCCGACGCCACCCGGCAGGCCGTGCTCTCCGCGCTGGACGTCCTCGGCTACGAGCGGCCCACCCAGTTGCGGGGCGAGCGCGCCCGGCTGGTCGGGCTCGTCCTGCCCGAGCTGCAGAACCCGATCTTCCCGGCCTTCGCCGAAGTGGTCGGCGGCGCACTCGCCCAGCAGGGGCTCACCCCGGTGCTCTGCACCCAGACCAAGGGCGGGGTCTCGGAGGCCGACTACGTGGAACTCCTCCTCCAGCAACAGGTCTCCGGCGTGGTCTTCGCGGGCGGCCTCTACCACCAGGAGGACGCCCCGCACGACCACTACAAGGTGCTCGCCGACCGCAAGATCCCCGTCGTCCTGATCAACGCGGCCATCGACCGCCTCGGCTTCCCGGGCGTCTCCTGCGACGACGCCGTCGCCGTCGAGCAGGCCTGGCGCCACCTCGTCTCGCTCGGCCACGAGCGCATCGGCCTCGTCCTCGGCCCCTCCGACCACGTGCCCTCGCAGCGCAAGCTCGCCGCCGCCCGGACGCTCGCGGAGGAGACCGGCACGAGCATCCCGGACGAGTGGGTGGCGCGGGCCATGTTCTCGCTGGAGGGCGGGCAGGCGGCCGCCATGCGGCTGCTGGAGCGGGGCGTCACCGGCATCATCTGCGCCAGCGACCCGCTCGCCCTGGGCGCGGTCCGGGCCGCCCGCCGCCGGGGGCTCTCGGTGCCCGGCGACGTATCGGTCGTGGGCTACGACGACTCGGCGTTCATGAACTGCACCGAGCCGCCGCTGACCACCGTCCGCCAGCCCATCGAGGCCATGGGGCGCGCGGCCGTGGAGCTGCTCTCGGTGCAGATCGGCGGGCGGACCGTGCCCTCGGACGAGCTGCTCTTCGAGCCCGAGCTGGTGGTCCGGGGATCCACCGCACAGCCGCCACGCGGGAATTCCCTCTGATCCGTAGCTAATTTGCGCTGGTACGGACCTAAGGGTCCAAGGGACCATGGGCTTATGGGCTTATGGGCTTATGGGCTTATGGGCTTATGGGACGGGCTGGGGCGGCCGGGGGCCGACGTACTGCCCGCTCGGGCGGATGCGGAGCGGGCGCTCCCCGTACTCCTCCAGCGCGTGCGCGATCCACCCCGCCGTGCGGGAGACCGCGAACACCGTCTCGCCCGCCTCCGCCGCCATCCCGCAGGCCACGGAGAGGACGGCGAGCGCCAGGTCGATGTTGGCGTGCAGCGGCGCGTGGCGGGCCGTCGTGCTGACCACCTCACGGGCCGCCGCCAGTGCCCCGGCTGCCTGCGGCACGTCCTCCAGCAGGGCGAACAGGGCCCGGGCCCGGGGGTCCTCGCCCCGGTACAGCCGGTGGCCCAGGCCCGGCACCCGGCGCCCGGTCCGCAGATGGTCGGCGACCACGGGGACCGCGCTGCCCCGGTCCACGGCCTCCTGGAGCATGCGGTGGGCCAGCCCGCTCGCGGCGCCGTGCAGCGGGCCCTCCAGGACCCCGAGGCCGGCGGAGACCACGGCGTACGGATGGGCGTGCGCCGAGGCCGCGACCCGGGCGGCCAGGGTGGAGGCCGCCAGATCGTGGTCGATGAGGAGCACCAGGGCCGCGTCCAGGACGGCGAGGGCGGGGGCGTCCACCGGCCGCGTGGTCAGCCGGGGCCACAGCTGCCGGGCCAGGGAGCCGGGATCGCTGTCTTCCTTTGCCGCCGCGCTGTCCACGGCGGCTTCTTCCGCCACCGCGTCGCCCACCAAAGGCAACGCGCCCACCAGTGTGGGGATCAGACTCCGCGCACTGCTCAGCACCGCCTCGGGCGAGAGGTCGAACCGCAGCGGGTCCGTGGCGGCGGCAGCGGTCACCGCCGCCCGCAGCCGGTCCGCCGAGCCGCTGTGCGCGGGCAGCGCGCCCATGGTCCGACGGGCCGCGGCAAGGGTCTCCGGCGGCGCCTGGAACCGTGCGCCCGGCCGCAGCTCACCCGTCCACAGCCACTCCGCGACCTCCTCATAGCCGTGGCTCCGGGCCAGCTCCGTGGCGTCGACCCCCCGGAAGAAGAACCGGTCCTCCTCGATGAGGGTGATGCCGGTACGGAACACGAGGTCGCCCCCGGCCGGTGAGGGCTCGCGGCGCCCCGAACGCCGGGCCAGGGTCCGCACCTCCTCGGCGTCGAACGTGCTGCCCCGGCCCCCGGCCGCCCGCACACTGCTGAGCTGCCCCCGGCTGACATACGCGTACACCGTCTCGGGCTTCACCCCCAGCAGCTCGGCCGCCTCCCGGGTGGTCAGTCGGGGTGCGTCCCGCACGCCGGGCTCTGGTTGATCCGTCATGGGCACCACCGTATCCACTCCGCCTATGCATTGATTCAATCAACATTGACAGATTTCAAGTCAAGCATGGACAGTCGAATCAATGTCAGATGTACGGAGGAGAGAACAGCCATGACCACGACCACCACCCCTGTCGTCCCCCGAGGTCTGGCCGGCGTCGTCGTCACGGACACTGCCCTCGGCGATGTCCGTGGCCGCGAGGGCTTCTACCACTACCGCCAGTACTCGGCGATCGAGCTCGCGCGGACCCGCGGCTTCGAGGACGTCTGGTACCTGATGTTCCACGGCGAGCTGCCCGACCGGGCGGCGGCCGCCGACTTCGCGGCCCGTACGGCGAAGCTGCGCGCGCTCCCCGCCGACGTACGCGAGGCGCTGCCCGCCCTCGCCCGCGCGGGAGCCGTCTCGGGACCGCTCGCCGGACTCCGTACGGCCCTGTCGCTGCTCGGCGCCTCCGCCGGATTCCGCCCGGTCTACGACCTCGACACCGACCGCCGCCGTACGGACGCGCTGGCCGCCTGCGCCGCCGTACCCACGATCCTGACCGCCCTCCAGCGCCTTGGCGAGGGCCTCGAACCCGTCGAGCCCCGCGAGGACCTGCCCTACGCGGCCAACTACCTGTACATGCTCACCGGCACGGAGGCGGAGCCCGAGCGGGTCCGGGCCGTCGAGCAGTATCTGATCTCCACCATCGACCACGGCTTCAACGCCTCCACCTTCACCGCCCGCGTCGTCGCCTCCACCGGCGCCGACCTCGCCGCCTGTCTGGTCGCCGCCGTCGGGGCGCTCTCCGGACCGCTGCACGGCGGGGCGCCCAGCCGCGCCCTGGACACCCTGGACGCCATCGGCACCCCGGACCGCATCGACGGCTGGATCCGCGAACAGGTCCTCTCCGGCCGCCGCGTCATGGGCTTCGGCCACCCCGTCTACCGCACCGAGGACCCGCGCTCCCGGATGCTCAGGTCCATCGCGCAGGGCTTCGGCGGGCCGCTCGTCGACTTCGCCGTGGAGGTCGAGAGCCAGGTGGAGGCCATCCTCGCCGAGCTCAAGCCGGGGCGGGAGCTGCACACCAACGTGGAGTTCTACGCCGGGGTCGTCATGGAGCTCTGCGGGCTGCCGCGCGCGATGTTCACGCCCACCTTCGCCGCGGCGCGGGTGATCGGGTGGAGCGCCAATATCCTGGAACAGGCGGAGGACTCGAAGATCATCCGCCCGGCGGCCCGCTACATCGGCACACCCCCGCCGCAGCCGGTCCCCGCGCCCTGACCGCCCCTCCGAGGAAGGCCCCCGTTGACCCCGCCCCGCACCCCGCAGATCCCGGTCGTCGTCCTGGCGGGCTTTCTCGGATCAGGCAAGACCACCCTCCTGAACCACCTCCTCCGCAACCGCGAAGGCACCCGGATCGGCGTGATCGTCAACGACTTCGGGTCCATCGAGATCGACGCCATGACCGTCGCGGGGCAGGTCGGCTCGACGGTCTCCCTCGGCAACGGCTGCTTGTGCTGCGCGGTCGACGCGAGCGAACTCGACACCTTCCTGGAGACGCTGACCCGCCCCTCCGCCCGGCTGGACGTGATCGTCATCGAGGCGAGCGGCCTCGCCGAGCCCCAGGAGCTCGTACGGATGCTGCTGGCCAGCGAGAACCCGCACATCCTGTACGGGGGACTGGTCGAGGTCGTCGACGCCGCCGAGTTCGACGGGGTCCGGGAGCGCCATCCGGAGATCGACCGCCATCTGGCCGTCGCGGACCTCGTCGTCCTGAACAAGACCGACCGGGTGGGGGAGGCCGAGCGGGAGCGGCTGCGCCGAGCCGTCGCTGAGCTGAGCGGGCCCGCCGCCGTCATCACCGCCGTGCACGGCCGGATCGATCCCGAGCTGCTCTTCGATCCGGCGATGCGGCCGGACGGCGAGGAGAAGATCCGTCAGCTGACCTTCGAGGACCTGCTGCGGGAGGAGGCGTGCGGCGACCACGACGACCACGGGGACCATCTGCACGCGGCCTACGAGAGCGTCGACTTCACCTCGGACATCCCCATGGACCCGCGCCGCTTCATCGCGTTCCTGGACTCCCGGCCCGAGGGGCTCTACCGGATCAAGGGGTTCGCGGACTTCGGGGCGGGGGACCGGGACAACCGGTACGCGCTGCACGCGGTCGGCCGGTTCCTGCGCTTCGTGCCGCAGCCGTGGGCGCGGGGCGAACAGCGGCTCACCCAGCTCGTCATGATCGGGGCCGGGATCGACGCCGAGGCGCTGCGCGCCGGGCTCGCCGCCTGCCGGGCGGAGCCGACAGACCGCCCCGTGGCGGAACACCGCCCCGACACCCCGGACGCCGAACGTGCCATGTGGGGCGTGCTCCGGTACGTACAACAGGAGCGGGAACCCGAGGACGTATACGTACAACAGGAGCGGGAACCCGAGGACGTATACGTACAACGGGAGCCGGAACCCGAGGACGTACGAGAAGAAGCGGCCGCGGAGGCGTAACAGGAAGCGGCCCGGAGGCGTGAACACCCCAGGCCGCTCCCCATCGCACGATGAGCGCGCCTACAGCGGCGGCCCCGCGATCACGGCCACCGGCTGCACCAGCGGCGTGCCCGAGCCGTCGCGGCGCGGGTCCGGCTCCGGCAGTTGCGCCGGGGTGCCGTTCTTCTGGGCGGCGCGGGCCGGGGTGGCGCCCGCCCAGGCGAAGACCAGGACGTCCTCGCCCTTCAGGAACCGCTGGCAGCGCACCCCGCCGGTCGCCCGGCCCTTGCGCGGATACTGGTCGAACGGGGTGAGCTTCGATGTCAGCACCGAGTCGTCCAGCGTGCCGTGCGAACCGGCCACCGTGAACACGATCGCGTCCACCGCCGGGTCGACCGCCGTGAACGACAGCACCTCGGCCCCGGCCGCCAGCTTGACGCCCGCCATGCCTCCGGCGGCCCGCCCCTGCGGACGCACCGACGCCGCCGGATAGCGCAGGAGCTGGGCGTCGGAGGTGATGAAGACCAGATCCTCCTCGCCCGTACGCAGCTCGGTCGCGCCCACGATGCGGTCACCGTCCTTGAGGGTGATGACCTCCAGCTCGTCCTTGTTGGCCGGATAGTCCGGCACGACGCGCTTCACCACGCCCTGGAGCGTGCCGATCGCCAGCCCCGGTGAGGCCTCGTCGAGCGTGGTGAGGCAGATCAGCTCCTCGTCCGGATCGAGATTCAGGAACTCCGAAATCATCGCCCCGCCCGACAGGTTGGGCTCCGCGTGGGTGTCCGGCAGCTGCGGCAGGTCGATCACCGAGAGCCGCAGCAGCCGCCCGGTGGAGGTCACCGCCCCCACATCGCCGCGCGCCGTCGCCGCGACCGCCGAGACGATCACGTCGTGCTTCGTCCGCCGGGCGTCCTCGGCGATCCCGACCGGCTCCGCGTTGGCCGTACGGGCCAGCAGACCCGTCGAGGAGAGCAGCACCCGGCACGGGTCGTCGGCGACCTCCAGCGGTACGGAGGCGATCTGCGAACCCGCCGACTCCAGCAGCACCGTGCGCCGGTCCGTGCCGAACTTCTTCGCCACGGCGGCCAGCTCCGAGGAGACCAGCTTGCGCAGCTCCGCGTCCGACTCCAGGATCGCCGTCAGCGCCTCGATCTCGCCGTTGAGCTTGTCGCGCTCGCTCTCCAGCTCGATCCGGTCGAAGCGGGTGAGCCGGCGCAGCGGGGTGTCCAGGATGTACTGCGTCTGGATCTCGCTCAGCGAGAAGTGCGCCATCAGACGCTCCTTCGCCTGCGCCGAGTTGTCGCTGTCCCGGATGATCCGGATGACCTCGTCGATGTCGAGGAGGGCGACGATCAGACCCTCGACCAGGTGCAGCCGGTCGCGGCGCTTGGTGCGGCGGAACTCGCTGCGCCGGCGCACCACCTCGAAGCGGTGGTCGAGATAGACCTCCAGCAGCTCCTTGAGGCCCAGGGTGAGCGGCTGGCCGTCGACCAGCGCCACGTTGTTGATGCCGAAGGACTCCTCCATCGGCGTCAGCTTGTAGAGCTGCTCCAGCACCGCTTCCGGCACGAAGCCGTTCTTCACCTCGATGACCAGACGCAGGCCGTGCGCCCGGTCGGTGAGGTCCTTGACGTCGGCGATGCCCTGGAGCTTCTTCGACGAGACCAGGTCCTTGATCTTGGCGATCACCTTCTCCGGGCCGACGGCGAAGGGCAGTTCGGTGACGACGAGGCCCTTGCGGCGCGCCGTCACGTTCTCCACGGCCACGGTGGCACGGATCTTGAACGTGCCTCGGCCCGCCGTGTACGCGTCCTTGATGCCGGTGAGTCCGACGATGCGGCCGCCGGTGGGCAGGTCGGGGCCCGGGACGAAGCGCATCAGCGTCTCGACGTCGGCGCCCGGGTGCTTGATCAGGTGGCGGGCGGCGGCGATGACCTCGCCCAGGTTGTGCGGGGGCATGTTGGTCGCCATGCCGACGGCGATCCCCGAGACCCCGTTGACCAGGAGGTTGGGGTAGGCGGCGGGGAGGACGACCGGCTCGCGCTCCTGGCCGTCGTAGTTCGACTGGAAATCGACGGTGTCCTCGTCGATCGCCTCGGTCATCAGTGACGTGGCGTCGGCCATCCGGCACTCGGTGTACCGCATGGCGGCCGGCGGGTCGTCGTTGCCGAGGGAGCCGAAGTTGCCGTGGCCGTCGACCAGGGGCAGCCGCATCGAGAAGGGCTGTGCCATCCGCACCAGGGCGTCGTAGATCGACGCGTCACCGTGGGGGTGCAGCTTGCCCATGACCTCACCGACGACGCGCGCGCACTTCACATAGCCGCGGTCGGGGCGCAGTCCCATCTCGTTCATCTGGGACACGATGCGCCGGTGCACCGGCTTCATGCCGTCGCGGGCGTCGGGCAGGGCCCTGGAGTAGATCACCGAGTACGCGTACTCGAGGAAGGAGCCCTGCATTTCGTCGACGACGTCGATGTCGAGGATCTTCTCCTCGAAGTCGTCCGGCGGCGGGGTCTTCGTGCTACGGCGGGCCATCGCGGCTGCGACTCCTTCTCGGATTCACGGATTCTGATCGGACAACCTGGGGTACTGATGCGGACCATTGTGGACCGCCGCACTGACAACGCGGACCTCGACCCGTCCGAAGCGGTCCGAGGCGGCCCGACCCGGGACACCATCGACGGAAACTTCCGCGGAACGGGAACTTCGCCAGGTGCCGGTGCGCTTGCTTAGAGTGGCAGGTCTGGCAGAAAGTCCAGCATCGCGATCGAAGGGACGTACATGCCCATGGGTCACACGGCCACAGCACAGGCCGGTTCCGGCGGTTTGACAGCGACCGAGCACCGCCTGGCCAACGGCCTGCGTGTGGTGCTCTCCGAGGACCATCTGACCCCGGTCGCCGCGGTCTGCCTCTGGTACGACGTCGGTTCGCGCCACGAGGTCAAGGGACGCACCGGTCTGGCTCACCTCTTCGAGCACCTGATGTTCCAGGGCTCGGGACAGGTCAAGGGAAACGGCCACTTCGAGCTCGTCCAGGGAGCCGGCGGCTCGCTCAACGGGACGACGAGCTTCGAGCGGACCAACTACTTCGAGACCATGCCCACCCACCAGGTGGAGCTGGCTCTCTGGCTGGAAGCCGACCGTATGGGCTCCCTCCTCGCCGCGCTCGACGAGGAGTCCATGGAGAACCAGCGCGACGTCGTCAAGAACGAACGGCGCCAGCGCTACGACAACGTGCCCTACGGCACCGCGTTCGAGAAGCTGACCGCCCTCGCCTACCCCGAGGGCCACCCGTACCACCACACCCCGATCGGCTCCATGGCCGACCTTGACGCGGCCACGCTGGAGGACGCCCGCGCGTTCTTCCGTACGTACTACGCGCCCAACAACGCGGTGCTCTCGATCGTCGGGGACATCGACCCCGAGCAGACCCTCGCCTGGGTCGAGAAGTACTTCGGCTCCATCCCGTCCCACGACGGCAAGCAGCCGCCGCGCGACGGCACCCTGCCTGAGATCATCGGCGAGCAGCTGCGCGAAGTGGTCCACGAGGAGGTCCCGGCGCGTGCGCTGATGGCCGCCTACCGCCTCCCGCACGACGGCACCCGCGCCTGTGACGCGGCCGACCTGGCGCTGACCGTGCTGGGCGGCGGCGAGTCCTCCCGGCTGCACAACCGCCTGGTCCGCCGCGACCGTACGGCGGTGGCGGCGGGCTTCGGGCTGCTGCGGCTCGCCGGGGCGCCCTCGCTGGGCTGGCTGGATGTGAAGACCTCCGGCGGTGTCGAGGTGGCGACGATCGAGGCCGCGGTCGACGAGGAGCTGGCCCGGTTCGCCGAGGAGGGGCCCACTCCGGAGGAGATGGAGCGCGCCCAGGCGCAGTTGGAGCGCGAGTGGCTGGACCGCCTCGGTACGGTCGCGGGCCGCGCCGACGAACTGTGCCGCTACGCGGTGCTGTTCGGCGACCCGCAGCTCGCCCTGACCGCCGTGGGACGCGTCCTGGACATCACCGCGGAGGAGGTGCGCGAGGCGGCCCGGGCGGCCCTGCGCCCCGACAACCGGGCGGTGCTGGTCTACGAGCCCATCGAGCCGGCCGAGGAGTCCGATGAGTCCGGCGACGGCGTCGGGGCCGCCGGGGCCGCCGGGGCCGTCGAGGACGCAGCAGGCACCGACGCGCCCGAGGGGGCGGACAAGTGAGCGACGCCGCCGTGACTGGAGTAGCCATGGAGTACCACCCGCAGCCGACCCCGGGCACCGCCCGGCCGTGGGCCTTCCCCGCCCCCGAGCGCGGTGCCCTGCCCAACGGGCTGACCGTGCTGCGCTGCCACCGCCCCGGCCAGCAGGTCGTCGCCGTGGAGATCTTCCTGGACGCCCCGCTGGACGCCGAGCCCGAGGGCCTGGACGGTGTGGCCACGATCATGTCGCGGGCGCTCTCCGAGGGCACCGACAAGCACAGCGCCGAGGAGTTCGCCGCCGAGCTGGAGCGGTGCGGCGCCACCCTGGACGCGCACGCCGACCACCCCGGCGTCCGGGTCTCCCTGGAGGTCCCGGCCTCCCGGCTGGCCAAGGCACTCGGACTGGTCGCCGAGGCCCTGCGCGCCCCGGCCTTCTCCGAGAGCGAGATCGAGCGGCTCGTCGGCAACCGCCTCGACGAGATCCCGCACGAGCAGGCCAACCCGTCCCGGCGCGCCGCCAAGCAGCTCTCCAAGGAGCTCTTTCCGGCCACCGCCCGGATGTCCCGCCCGCGCCTGGGCACCGAGGAGACGGTGCGGCGGATCGACGCCGCCGCCGTGCGCGCCTTCTTCGACGCCCACATCCGCCCGGCCACCGCGACGGCCGTGATCGTCGGCGACCTCACGGGCATCGACCTGGACGCCCTGCTCGCCGACACCCTCGGCGACTGGTCGGGCAACCCGGGCCAGGCCCGCCCGGTCCCGCCGATCACCGCCGACGACACCGGCCGTGTGGTCATCGTGGACCGCCCCGGCGCGGTCCAGACCCAGCTGCTGATCGGCCGCATCGGCGCCGACCGGCACGAGCGCGTCTGGCCCGCCCAGGTGCTCGGCACGTACTGCCTGGGCGGCACCCTCACCTCCCGGCTGGACCGGGTGCTGCGCGAGGAGAAGGGCTACACCTACGGCGTACGGGCCTTCGCCCAGGTCCTGCGCTCGTCCGGCCCCGAATCGGGCGGCGCGGCGATGCTCGCCATCAGCGGTTCGGTGGACACCGAGTCCACCGGCCCGGCGCTGGAGGACCTCTGGAAGGTCCTGCGGACGCTGGCGGCCGAGGGGCTGACCGACGCCGAGCGCGAGACGGCCGTGCAGAACCTGGTGGGCGTCGCCCCGCTGAAGTTCGAGACGGCCGCCTCGGTCGCGAGCACCCTGGCCGACCAGGTCGAGCAGCACCTGCCCGACGACTACCAGGCCCAGCTGTACGCCCGCCTCGCCGAGACGGGCACCGTGGAGGCGACCGCGGCCGTGGTCAGCGCCTTCCCGGTGGACCGGCTGGTCACGGTCCTCGTCGGGGACGCCTCCCGGATCGAGGAGCCGGTGAAGGCGCTCGGCATCGGAGAGGTGACCGTCGTCAGCGGCTGACGCACCGTCGGCACATCAGGACGAAAGGGACCCCGGTGGACAGCAGTCCGCCGGGGTCCTCCCTTTTGTCCACTTAGTGCCATTTACCTGCTCTCAGGGGGGTAACTCCCTCTACGCCCTGTGGGATGCGCGACAAATCCCCCTGTCCGTTTGGTGCTGGGAAGGCGGCCCGCCTAGCGTCGGCCCGGCTGTCCGTCACCCGTACGCCGCATCCGCGGCCCCGGGCAGCCATCGCCGAGTCCCCGTCAGGCGCGAGCCTGGGGAGCCGGGGACCCACACGCAGTCCCTGGGGTGAATCGGATCCCCGTGCCGTGACCCGGCGCGGACATCCGTAGGAGACCTTCCTGCTCCGAACCCGTCAGCTAACCCGGTAGGCGAGAAGGAAGGAAAGGATCAGCCCCTCCATGGCGTTCACCCGTGCCACCGGGAAGCACCGTGCCCCGAGCCGCCTGAAGTGCCGCGGCGCCCGGGCCACCGGCATCGCGGCCCTGGCCACCACCGGAGTCATCGGCTCCCTGGCCTCCCCGGCCGCCGCGGCGGACTCCGGGTCCCCCGAGGCAGCCGAGACCGGACTCACCCGGACCATCGCCCTCGACGCCACGATCGCCGAGCAGATCCAGGCCCAGGCCCGGGCGCAGAAGCAGCGCGCCGAGGCCGTCGCGAAGGCGGAGGCCGAGGCGGCAGCGGCGGCCAAGGTCAAGGCCGCGAAGGCCAGGGCGAAGGCGGAGGCCAGGGCGAAGGCGGAGGCCCAGCGCAAGGCCGAGGCCCGCGCCCAGGAGGTCCGCGAGGAGAAGGCCCGGGCCGCCCGCGCCGCCGAACGCGCCCGGCTCAACGCCTTCCACCTCCCGGTCGCCGGTTCGTACGTCACCACCGGCTACAAGTCGGGCGGCGCGCTCTGGTCCTCCGGCAGCCACTCCGGCGTGGACTTCCGCGCCGCCTCCGGCAGCTCCGTCGTCGCGGTCGGCGCCGGTACGGTCGTCGAGGCCGGCTGGGGCGGCGCGTACGGCAACAACGTCGTGCTGCGGATGGCCGACGGCACGTACACCCAGTACGGCCACCTCTCCTCGATCGGCGTCTCCGTCGGCCAGAGCGTCGCCTCCGGCCAGCAGATCGGCCTCTCCGGCTCCACCGGCAACTCCACCGGCCCCCACCTCCACTTCGAGGCCCGGACCACCCCGGAGTACGGCTCGGACATGGACCCGGTCGCCTACCTGCGCTCGCACGGCGTACGCGTCTGACCCGGCCCCGTACGACCTGCCCGCAGGACCTGCCCGTACGTCCTGCTCGTCCGAAGGCCCCGGCTTCCCGCCGGGGCCTTCGGCAACGCACCCGAAAAGCCCCGCCGCCGGTCTCTCCGCCCCCGGTCCCTGGCCGGAAGATATCCATGGATTCCGGCCCGCCATCGGAAATTGCGGCAGATTGCAATAGAGTCACGGAACAGGCGTCGGCCGGCCGCGTTTCGCGGGGATTAAGGCGGAGGTTCGGACATGCGCATTCCCGCGCATTCGGTATGCACGGCAATCCGTGACGACATCGTCTCCGGTGTCTACGAGCGCGGCGGCCGCCTCACCGAGGAGCTGCTGGCACGGCGGTACGGGGTCTCCCGCGTCCCGGTGCGCGAGGCGCTGCGCACCCTGGAGTCCGAAGGCTTCGTCACCACCCGCAGGCACGCCGGGGCCTGTGTCGCCGAACCCACCGAGCGGGAGGCGGCCGACCTGCTGGAGGTCCGGATGCTCCTGGAGCCGCTGGCCGCCGCGCGGGCCGCCCAGCGCCGTACGGAGGCCCACCTCAAGGTGTTGCGCGGGCTGGTCAGACTGGGCCAGGAGCGGGCGCGCAGGGGGGAGGGGGAGGATCTGCGGTCGCTGGGCGGCTGGTTCCACGAGACCCTCGCCCAGGCCTCCGGCAGCCCCGGCCTCATCGCGCTGCTCACCCAGCTCAGACACAAGGTCGCCTGGATGTACGCGGTCGAGCAGCCGGCCCGCCCGGCCGACTCCTGGGCCGAGCACGGCGCCATCGTGGACGCGGTCGCGCGCGGCGACGCGGAACGGGCCAGGGCGCTCACCGCCCAGCATGCGGAACGGGCCGCGGGCGCCCACCGGCTGCGCCGCCCGGACCGGCCCGGCCGGCGCACTGCGCCCCCGCCCCGGGTGAGTTCTTCGCAACACGGCGTAAACATCGCGGGTGTCCGTCATTAACAAGGACGCCGTATACAAAGAGAAGTAATTGCCGAGGGTTTTATTCGTGCTGCCCGAATAATTCCCGAGTGGTCGATACGCCGATATGCCGATGCAGTCCGTTCGTCGGTGCGTCGGTGCCGGGAATAACGAAAGAGCCGTGGTTCCCCTCGGGGGAACCACGGCTCGGGTCCGTCGCCGTTGGATACGGGCCCGGGATCGTCAGACGGTCTCGGGAAGCTCTTCGAGACCCTCGGCGACCAGCTTCGCCAGACGGTCCAGGGCGGCCTCGGCGTTGTCCGCGTCGGAGGCGAGCACGATCTCCTCGCCGCCCTGCGCACCCAGACCGAGCACCGCGAGCATGGAGGCGGCGTTGACCGGGTTGCCGTCGGCCTTGGCGATCGTCACGGGGACGCCGGAAGCCGTGGCGGCACGGACGAAGATGGAAGCGGGGCGGGCGTGCAGGCCCTCGGCCCAACCGACGTTTACGCGGCGCTCAGCCATGGTTCTGCCCTTCACATATCAACGGTTGTCTAGACCAGTCTCTCATGCGGTGCGCAATGCTCTGCCCGGCCTCCCTCCCCTCCGGCAGGCCCTGGCCGGGGCCGTCCTCAGACTGCCCCGGTACCGGTCCCTCCGCGACCGGGATGTCAGCCGTAGGCTTTGCCCATGGAGCCCACCCCGGAGCCGATTCCGCATCACGCGTACCCCGACCACTGGGAAGCGGACGTGGTCCTCCGCGACGGTGGCACCGCGCGCATCAGGCCGATCACCACGGACGATGCCGAGCGGTTGGTCAGCTTCTACGAGCAGGTGTCCGACGAGTCGAAGTACTACCGGTTCTTCGCCCCGTACCCCCGCCTTTCCGACCGGGACGTGCACCGCTTCACCCATCACGACTACGTCGACCGGGTGGGACTGGCCGTCACGATCGGCGGCGAGTTCATCGGAACCGTCCGCTACGACCGCATCAACGAACAGGGCAGGCCCGCCTCCGCCCCCGCCGACGAGGCCGAGGTCGCCTTCCTCGTCCAGGACGCCCACCAGGGCCGCGGAGTCGCCTCGGCGCTGCTCGAACACATCGCCGCCGTCGCCCGCGAGCGCGGCATCCGGCGCTTCGCCGCCGAGGTGCTCCCCGCCAACAACAAGATGATCAAGGTGTTCCGGCACGCCGGCTACACCCAGCAGCGCAGCTTCGAGGACGGCTCCGTCCACCTCACCCTCGACCTCGAACCCACCGAGAAGTCCCTCGCCGTCCAGCGCGGCCGGGAGCAGCGCGCCGAGGCCCGCTCAGTGCAGCGCCTCCTCGCCCCCGGCTCCGTCGCCGTCATCGGCACCGGCCGCACGCCCGGGGGAGTGGGCCGCACGGTCCTGCGCAACCTCCTCGCCGCCGGGTTCACCGGCCGCGCCTACGCCGTCAACCGCGCCTTCGACGAGGACCTCACCACCCTCGACGGGGTCCCCGCCCACCGCTCCGTCGGGGAGATCGACGAGCAGGTCGACCTCGCCGTCATCGCGGTCCCCGCCCACCGGGTCCCCGAGGCCGTCGCCGACTGCGGCGAGCACGGCGTCCAGGGCCTGGTCGTCCTCTCCGCCGGTTACGCCGAGCGGGGCTCCGCGGGCCGCGAGCTCCAGCGCGAACTGGTCCGACAGGCCCGCTCGTACGGCATGCGCATCATCGGCCCCAACGCCTTCGGCATCATCAACACCGCCGACTCCGTCCGGCTGAACGCCTCCCTCGCCCCCGAGTCGCCCGCGCGCGGCCGGATCGGCCTCTTCACCCAGTCCGGCGCGATCGGCATCGCCCTCCTCTCCGGCCTCCACCGGCGCGGCGCGGGCCTCTCCTCGTTCATCTCGGCGGGCAACCGGGCCGATGTCTCCGGCAACGACTTCCTTCAGTACTCGTTCGAGGACCCGGACACCGACGTCGCCCTCCTTTACCTCGAATCGCTCGGCAACCCCCGCAAGTTCACCCGCCTCGCCCGCCGCACCGCCGCCGTCAAGCCCGTCGTCGTGGTGAAGGGCGCCCGCCACAGCGGCTCCAACCCGCCCGGCCACGCCGTCCCGGTCAGCCGCATCCCCGACACCACCGTCTCCGCCCTGATGCGGCAGGCGGGCGTCATCCGGGTCGACACGGTGACCGAGATGGTCGACGCCGGACTGCTCCTGGCCGACCAGCCGCTCCCGGCCGGGCCCCGGGTCGCGATCCTCGGCAACTCCGAGTCCCTCGGCCTCCTCACGTACGACGCCTGCCTCGCCGAGGGGCTTCGCCCGCGACCGCCGCGCGACCTCACCACGGCCGCCTCCCCGCAGGACTTCCGGGACGCGCTGGCCGAGGCGCTCGCCGACGGGACCTGCGACGCCGTGATCGTCACCGCCATCCCGTGGGTGGGGGAGAACGGTGAGGCCGAGACCGGTGACGGCGAGGTGCTGGCAGCCGCCCTGCGCGGGGCCGCCGCCGGGGGACCGGCCAAGCCCGTCGCCGTCGTCCATGTGGAGATCGGCGGCCTCGCGGAGGCCCTGGCCGCCGCGAGCAGCACGGCCGCGCCCCACCCCCGGCCCACGACACGCGCCGCCCAGCCCTCCGGCCCGCCCGCCGCGACCACCCCGCCCACCCCCACGGAGCCCGCGACCGTAGAAGCCGCAGGAACCGCAGGAACCGCAGGAACCACAGGAACCGAGGAAGCCCAAGGGGCCCAGCCCCCCGCCCGCCCCGGCCGCATCCCCGCCTACCCGGCCGCCGAACGTGCCGTACGGGCCCTCGCCGAAGCCGTGAAGTACGCGCAGTGGCGGCGCCAGGCGGCCACCCCCGGCAAGGTGCCCGAGTTCCTCGACGACACCATCGACGGGCCCGGCGCCGCCGCCCTGATCGAGACCCTGCTCGGCACCGCCCCCGACCCGCGCGGCCGCCCCCTCACCCACGACGAGGCCCGCGAGCTGCTCGGCCGCTACGGCATCCCCGTACCCCCCACGTTCCCCGCCCCGGACGCCGAGGCCGCCGTGGCCGCGGCCGCCCGCCTCGGCTACCCGGTGGCGCTGAAGACCACCGCACCCCATCTGCGCCACCGCGCCGACCTCGGCGGCGTACGGCTGGATCTCGCGGACGAGGACGCCCTGCGCCGCGCGTACGGCGACCTCACCGACCTCCTGGGCAAGCCCGCCGAACTCCTCCCGGTCGTCCAGTCCATGGCCCCGCGCGGTGTGGACACGGTCGTACGGGCGTCCATCGACGCCGCCGCCGGGGCGGTCCTCTCCTTCGGCCTGGCGGGTGCCCCCTCCGAGCTGCTCGGCGACACCGCGCACCGGCTGGTTCCGGCCACCGACCGCGACGCAGCCGAACTGATCCGGTCGATCAAGGCGGCCCCGGTGCTGTTCGGCTGGCGCGGCTCGGCGCCCGTCGACACCCCGGCCCTGGAGGAGCTGCTGCTGAGGCTGTCCCGGCTGGTCGACGACCATCCCGAAGTGGTCTCCGTGGCGCTGGAACCGGTGGTCGTCGCCCCCCACGGCCTCACCGTGCTCGGCGCGAGCGTCCGTCTCGCCCCACCGCCCCCACGCGGCGACCTGGGCCCCCGCCGCCTCCCGAACTACTGACCGCCCCAGAGCGTCCCCGGCAGTCACCGGCCCCCCGTAGGATGGTGCACATGGCAAAGACCGGTACGACGACCCAGGGGCTGCGCGCGGCGATCGAGCGCAGCGGCTACTACCCGGCCCTCGTGGCCGAGGCGGTCGAGGCCGCCGTCGGCGGGGAGCCGGTCGCCTCGTACCTGGTCCACCAGGAGACCACCTTCGACTCCAACGAGGTGCGCCGCCATGCCACGGTCCTCGTCCTGACCGAGAACCGGTTCATCGTCAGCCACACCGACGAGCAGGCCGCGGACACCAGCTCCCCGACGCCGTACGCCACCACCTCCACGGAGTCGGTCAAGCTGGAGCGGATCTCCTCCGTCGTGGTCAGCCGGGTGGTGGCCAACCCGGAGAAGTACGTCCCGGGCACCCTGCCCCGCGAGGTCGTCCTCACCATCGGCTGGGGTGCGGTCTCCCGGATCGACCTGGAGCCCGCCGCCTGCGGCGACAGCAACTGCGAGGCCGACCACGGCTACACGGGCAGCTCGACCGCCGACGACCTGAGCCTGCGCGTCAGCGAGGCCGGTGACGGCCCCGACGCCGTCCGGCAGACCCTCGCCTTCGCCCAGTCGCTCTCCGAGGCCACGGCCGCCACCGCGGCGACCGGCCGGTGATGGCCCAGGCCGCCTGGCAGGACCCCGTCCCGCTCGCGCTCGACACCGCCCCCGTCCCCGCGTACGGCAGCGGCTCGCTGGCCGACCTGCTGCCGACGCTCGCCGCCGGGCAGGGGGTGGAGGGCTGCACCGCCGTCATCCCCGAGCTGGAGCCCGCCGACCGCAACTGCGTCTTCCTGGTCGACGGCCTCGGCTGGGAGCAGATCAAGGCCCACCCGGACGAGGCCCCCTTCCTGCACTCCCTGCTCCCCACCTCGCGCGGCGGCACCGGGCAGCCGATCACCGCGGGCTTCCCCTCCACCACCGCGACCTCGCTCGCCTCGGTCGGTACGGGGCTGCCGCCCGGCGCCCACGGCCTGCCCGGCTACACCGTGCGCAACCCGGAGACCGGCGCGCTGATGAACCAGCTGCGCTGGCGGCCGTGGACCGAGCCGAAGGTCTGGCAGCCCCACCCCACGGTCTTCCAGCTGGCCGACGCGGCGGGCGTGCGCACCGCGCAGGTCTCCTCCCCGGACTTCGAGCAGACCCCGCTCACCAAGATCGCTCTCAGCGGCGGCTCCTTCCTCGGCCGGCTCTCCGGCGAGGACCGGATGGACGTCTCCGCCCAGCGGCTCGCTGCAGGTGACCGCTCGCTCGTCTACACGTACTACAGCGAGGTCGACGGCAAGGGCCACCGCTTCGGCGTCGACTCCGACGCCTGGCGCGGCCAGTTGATGTACGTCGACGGGCTCGCCCAGCGCCTCGCCGAGCAGCTTCCGCCGCGCTCCGCGCTCTACATCACCGCCGACCACGGCATGATCGACATCCCGTTCGACGAGCAGTCCCGGATCGACTTCGACGAGGACTGGGAGCTGCGCGCGGGCGTCGCCCTGCTCGGCGGCGAGGGCCGCGCCCGCCATGTCTACGCGGTGCCCGGCGCCCAGGGGGACGTCCTGGCCGTCTGGCGCGAGGTGCTCGGCGAGCAGTTCTGGGTGGCGAGCCGGGACGAGGCGATCGCGGCGGGCTGGTTCGGGCCCGTCATCGACGAGCGGGTGTACGGTCGGATCGGCGATGTGGTCGCCGCCGCCCACGACGACGTGGTCATCACGGCCTCGGTCAACGAGCCGCACGAGTCGGCGATGGTCGGCATGCACGGCTCCCTGACCCCCGTCGAACAGCTCGTCCCGCTGCTCGAAGTACGCTCGTAACCGCGTTTTCTCCCCTGAACGTTTCCCCTGCCGCTGTGAAAGGTGCTCGACCCCTCATGCCCGAGCTGGTGTTCTTCTCCGGAACCATGGACTGCGGAAAGAGCACGCTGGCCCTGCAGATCGGTCACAACCGCTCCGCACGCGGCCTCCAGGGCGTGATCTTCACCCGCGACGACCGGGCGGGCCAGGGCAAGCTCTCCTCCCGGCTCGGCCTGGTGACGGACGCGGTCGAGGCCGACGAGGGCATGGACGTGTACGCGCACATCGTCGACCGGGTCAGCCGCGGCGGCCGGGTCGACTACGTGATCGTGGACGAGGCGCAGTTCCTCGCCCCGGTCCAGATCGACCAGTTGGCCCGGGTCGTCGACGACCTCGGCCTGGACGTCTTCGCCTTCGGCATCACCACCGACTTCCGCACGAAGCTCTTCCCGGGCTCCCAGCGGCTGATAGAGCTGGCCGACCGGATAGAGGCCCTCCAGGTCGAGGCGCTCTGCTGGTGCGGCGCCCGCGCCACCCACAACGCCCGTACGGTGGACGGCGAAATGGTCGTGGAGGGCGCCCAGGTGGTCGTCGGGGACGTCAACCGGCAGGCGGGCGAGGTCGGTTACGAGGTGCTGTGCCGGCGCCACCACCGCCGCAGGCTCACCGCGGAGACGGCCCGCGCCGGAGCCCTCTCCCCGGACGTGCTCCCGGTGGCCGCCGAGGGCTGAGGGCTCCGGCGCGGGACCGTCAGCCCCCGGGGCGTCGTACGAGAGGGGTCCTCAGCCCTCGGACGTCCGTACGATCGTGAAGGCAGCGCCCTCCGGATCGGCCACCGTCGCCAGCCTGCCGCTCGCCCCCTCGCGCGGCGGCTGAAGGATGTGTCCGCCCAGCTCCACCACCCGGGCGGCGGACTCGTCCACGTCCGCGACCTCGAAGTACGTCATCCAGTGCGGGCCCCGGTCACGCGGCAGCGCCTGGCCCACCCCGTGCAGGGCGGCCACCGGGCTGCCGCCCAGGTGCAGGGTCTGGTAGTCGAAGTCGGCGGAGACCACCGCCTCGGTCTCGTAGCCGAAGACCGTCTGGTAGAACTTCGCGACCATCGAGGTCTCCCGGGTCACCAGCTCGTTCCAGACGGGGGTGCCGGGGGTGCCCGCCGTCATGGTCCCGATGTGCTCCGAACCCTGCCAGGCGCCGAAGACCGCCCCGCCCGGGTCCGAGGCGATGACGAGCCGCCCCGCCTCGCCCGCGTCGAGCGGGCCGACCGCGACCGTGCCGCCGCAGGAGCGGATCGCCTCGGCCGTCAGGTCCGCGTCATCCGTGGCCAGATAGGTGGTCCAGGCGATCGGGAGATGCCGGTCGGGCGGCAGCTGGCCGATGCCCGCGACCTCCTTCCCGTCGAGCAGACCGCGCACATAGGGGCCCAACTGGTCGGGTCCCGGCCGGAACTCCCAGCCGAACAGGGCTCCGTAGAACTCCTGGGTCGCGGTCAGACCGTGCACGATCAGACTCACCCAGCAAGGTGTTCCGGGCGTGCGCCGGGCAGCAGCCTCGGTCATCGTCTTGTCTCTCCTCGGACCGTTGTGGTGGCCGTACGGGGGAACGGGGCGGGGGGCGGCCGTCCCGGGTCAGGACGCGGTCCGCACACCCCGTGCAGATGCTCGCACCACCCGGCGCCGGTGCGGCTCCGGCCGCGCCGCGTTCTCCAGGTTCTCCGGCTTCTCCGGGTTCTCGACGGGGGCAGGAACGCTTCGGTGGGGTATATCGGTTCATGCGTCGGTACGGGTGCCACGGCCTCTGCGCGAGGATGGCACCCATGAAGCCCATCATCACCGCATCCGAATACGCGAGCGAGTCGGCGGGACCGCGGCCCCCGGTGCTCCTGGACGTCCGCTGGCAGTTGGGTGGTCCGCACGGCCGCCCCGCCTACGAGGCCGGTCATCTGCCCGGTGCCGTCTTCGTCGACCTCGATACGGAACTGGCCGGACCGGCGGGCAGCGGCGGCCGCCACCCCCTCCCGGACCCGGAGGCCTTCGGCGCCGTGATGCGCCGCGCCGGGGTCGGGCAGTCCACCCCGGTCGTGGTCTACGACGGCGGACAGGGCTGGGCCGCCGCCCGCGCCTGGTGGCTGCTGCGGTGGACGGGGCATCCGGACGTACGGGTCCTGGACGGCGGGCTCGCCGCGTGGACCGGCGACCTCTCCACCGGGATCCCGCACCCCGCCGAGGGCGATTTCCGGCCGAAGCCGGGCGCCCTGCCCACCCTGGACGCGGACGGGGCCGCCGCGCTCGCCCGTACGGGGCTGCTCCTGGACGCCCGGGCGGCCGAGCGCTACCGGGGCGATGTCGAGCCGATCGACCGCGTCGGCGGCCATATCCCCGGCGCGGTCTCCGCCCCGACCACGGAGAACGTGGCCGAGGACGGGCGCTACCTTCCGGCCGACCGGCTCGCCGAGCGGTTCGGCGCCCTGGGAGCGGGGAAGAGCGCCGAAAACGTCGGCGTCTACTGCGGATCCGGGGTCTCCGGCGCGCACGAGGTGCTCGCCCTGGAGATCGCCGGAATCAGTGCCGCGCTCTACCCCGGTTCCTGGTCCGAGTGGTCCGCGGACCCGTCCCGTCCGGTCGCCACCGGCCCCGAGCCGGCCTGATAAGCGCGACGACGGAGAGGGGCCCGTACGCCATCGCGTACGGGCCCCTCTCCTGCCGACCGTCACTCCCGGTCAGTCCTGCTTCTTGCGGCGGGTGCCGAAGACGATCTCGTCCCAGCTGGGCACGGCGGCCCGGCGGCCCGGCCGGACCCCGTCCGCCTCGGCCTGACGGTCCGTCGTCCCGGTCAGCCGGTCGCGGTGACCGGCCACCGCGCGGGGCATCAGCACATCCGCATACGCCGAACCGGCACCGGCGGAGGCCGCGGCGGCGGGCGGCTCGTCCGCCTCGCTCTCCTCGACGGCGGGTTCGAGCGCGGGCGGCTCGGGCTGCGTGGGCCGCTCCGGGACCACCATGTCGCCGCGGAAGCTCGGCACCGCCTCCAGCAGGCTGGTCAGCGAGTCGCGCTCACCGGCCGACGCGCTGCTCACGTACTCCTCCGGCTCGGCGGCCGGTGCGGGCCGCTCGATCTGCCGGTCGAGCGCGCGGTCCAGCGGCCGGTCGCGCGGCAGCCGGGCGATCCGGGGCACGAACGGGAAGCTCGGCTCGGGCGCCGCGCCGTCGGTCTCACCGATCAGCGAGCGCGCCTCGTCGTCGACGGCCTGGACCAGCCTGCGCGGCGGGTCGTACGTCCAGCTCGCCGAGTGCGGTTCCCCCGCGACCCGGTAGACCAGCAGGACCTCCCACGTGCCGTCGTCGCGGCGCCAGGAGTCCCACTGGACGGTCTCCTTGTCGGCGCCGCGCAGCAGAAGCCTCTCCTGCACCGCCTCGCCGAGCTGGGGGCCGGTGTTCTCGCCGGGACGGCGCACGGGGGTCTTCCGGGCCCGCTCGGCCATGAAGGCGCGCTCCGCGAGCACGGGGCCCTCGAAGCGGCGCACACGGTCGACCGGGATACCGGCGAACTGAGCGACCTCCTCCGCGGAGGCACCGGCCCGTATGCGGGCCTGGATGTCGCGGGGGCGGAGGTGGCTCTCCACCTCGATCTCGATCTGGCCGAGCCGGGCGCGGTCGTTGCGCACGGCGGCGCGCAGCCGCTCATCGATCGGAAGCGTGTATTCCGTGCTGTCCGCAGCCTTGAGCACCAGTCGTGTGCCGTCGTTGGAGACGGCCACGACACGCAGTTCGGGCATGGGGACCTCCCGGGTGGTGCCTGCCGACGTCACGTGCGTCGCTGCTTCCGCTAGTCGAGTGTGACCTGCCCGGGTGCAGCCTGCCACAACCTTGCCAAGTTGCCCGGCGTGTCGGGCGCTCGCCCTGGAACGCCGCCATGGCACGGTTGCCTCTTGCGTCCCAAAGTGACCGATTTGGCCGCTCTGTGCAGCAAGCATCCGTGCAATGCCTTGGCGCCGCCGGTCCGAGTGGAGCCGCCGGCCCCCTCCCGTAGCTGCGGATACCCGTGTGGGAGTCCGCCCCAGGGCTCGTCACAGTACTCCATTCGGGCCACCGGGGTGGACCGGCGCGCCGCCGAACTTCTCGGGAGGCACGGGAGTTGGGTTACCCAGTTCTCCGCGAAATGCCCCTGATGCGTGTTGTGCTTCACACAATCGCCGGAAACGGAACTATCCACTTCGCTCATTTGTCCCTTCCTGTTGCATGGTGGGAGAGATGTCAAGCAAGGGCTGGTAATGGTTCAGAAGCCGGAAAGTGACACAGAACCCAAGGAAAGGCGCATAGATCTGAGTCTGCCGCAGGTCGCCGGGAGCGCGGTGGCGGCCGTCGCGGCAGCCGTGGCGGCCTCGCAGCTGGGCGTGTACGGCACCATCGCCGGGGCCGGCGTGATGAGCGTCGTCGCCACCTGCGGAGGCTCGGTCTTCCAGCACTTCTTCCGCCGCACCGGAGAGCAGATCCGCGAGGTGACGGTCCAGGTGACCCACCCGGAGGGCCGCCAGGTGACGGTGCACACCAAGGAGACGACGCCGGCCGGGCGCAGAGGCGCCGAGCGGCGGACGGAAGCAGCGCCGGAGCACGCGCCGGAGCCGCCCGAGGACGCCACCACGGTGCTTCCCACGGTCGACCCGGGCACGGTCCCGGAGGTGCTCCCGGACCCGGAGAGCACGCAACTGCTGCGGCCCGCCGCCGATACGGACCGTACGCAGATGCTGGACCTCGGCGACGCCCGGACCCGGATGCTGCGGGCGCGGCCCGGCGCGGCGGCGGGTGCCGGACAGGACCCGGAGCGTACGCGGCTGCTGCGGCAGGCCGGAGACCGTACGCAGGCGCTGCCGCAGGCCGGAGACCGTACGCAGGTCCTGCGGCAGGCCGCACCGGGCCAGGCCGGCGCCGGTGCCGTGGCCGCCGACGACACGTTCACCCAAGGCACGACCCACGGCACCCGGCTGCGCGGCTGGAAGCGTCCCGCGCTCGCGGCGGCGGCCGTCTTCGCCGTGGCCATGGGCGGGATCACCGTCTTCGAGGTGATTGCGGGCAACGACCTCAGCGGTGGCAAGGGCACCACCTTCGGTTCCGCCGTCCGGGGCGGTGGCGGCGACCGCGACTCCGGACCCGCCGACCCCGCGCCCTCCGGCGACACCGGCCGGGACGGGGGAGAGGGCGAGCAGCGGCAGACCCCCGGCAGCGGTGACGGTGACGGCGGGAGCGACGGCAGCGGTACGGGCTCCGCCACCGACCCCGGCAGGGGCGGCGGTACGAGCCCCGACCCCGGCACGGGCACCGGCACCGGCGGCGAGAGTCCGGACACCGGCTCCACCCCCACGCCCACCCCCTCCGGCGGCGGCCAGACCACTCCCGCTCCCACACCGACCCCGTCCGACCCGGGCGACAACGGGACCGGTGCCCCCGACCCGACGACCGGCACGGGCCCCGGCGGTGCCCCCGGCCAGGGCGAGCAGGCCCCGCCCGCCAACGGCACCGGCGCCGAGTGACGACGTACCGCGGGAAACATCTCGGCCCCCTTGACGGATCAAGGGGGCCGACGCCGTATGGGTGCCTCAGTCGCCGAGGACCCGCCGCAGATAGTCGTTGCCGAACATCCGGTCCGGGTCGAGCCGGTCCCGTACGGCGGTGAACTCGCCGAAGCGCGGGTAGACCCCGGACAGATACTCCGCGTCCCGGGTGTGGATCTTGCCCCAGTGCGGCCGGCCCGCGTGCGCGGTCATGATCCGCTCGACCGCCGTGAAGTACGAGCGGTGGGGCGTGCCCTTGTAGAGGTGTACGGCGATGTACGCGCTGTCGCGGCCCGAGGCCGTCGAGAGGGCCATGTCGTCGGCGGGCGCGGTGCGCACCTCGACCGGGAAGCTGATCTTCAGCGGTGAGCGCTCCACCATCGCCTTCAGCTCCCGCAGCGCCGCCACGGCCCGCTCGCGCGGAACGGCGTACTCCATCTCCACGAACCTCACCCGGCGCGGGCTGGTGAACACCTTGTACGGGATGTCGGTGTAGGTCCGGGCGGAGAGGGCCCGGCTGGAGAGCTTCGCGATGGAGGGGATGGTCGCCGGGACCGCCCGGCCGACCGAACAGGCCACCTGGAAGACCCCGTTGGAGAGCAGCTCGTCGTCGATCCAGCCGCTCACCTTCCCGGGCGGGGCGGCCGGGCCCGCGCTGCGGTTGTTGCGCTTGGTGTTGCAGTTGCCGGTGTGCGGGAACCAGTAGAACTCGAAGTGCTCGTTTTCGGTGACCAACTGGTCGAAGTCGCTCGTGACCCGGTCGAAGGTCATCGGTTCCTCACGGGCGGTCAGCAGGAAGACCGGCTCCACGGCGAGGGTGACCGCGGTGATCACCCCGAGGGCGCCGAGCCCGACCCGGGCGGCGGCGAACACCTCCGGGTTCTCCCGCTCCGAGCAGACCAGCACGGTGCCGTCGGCGGTGACCAGTTCGAGGGCGCGGATCTGGGCGGATATCGACGCCGAGTCACGGCCGGTGCCGTGCGTTCCGGTGGAAGTCGCCCCGGCGATCGTCTGCTCCATGATGTCGCCCATGTTGGTGAGCGAGAGCCCCTCGCGGGCGAGCGCGGTGTTGAGGCGCTTGAGCGGAGTGCCAGCCTCCACGGTGACGGTCATCGCCCCGCGGTCGATGTCCCGGATGCCGGTGAGCAGGTCCGGGCGTATCAGCACGCCTTCGGTGGCGGCGGTGGCCGTGAAGGAGTGGCCCGTGCCGACCGGCTTCACCGTCAGGCCGTCGGTGTGCGCCCGGCGCAGTACGTCCACGAGCTCGTCCACGGACGCGGGGGACTCGGCCCGGGCCGGCCGGGCGGTGACATTGCCCGCCCAGTTACGCCACGCGTTCGTCGTCGTCCGTGCGTAGGTGTCGGTCATCTTCCCCGCGCCCTCCCGTAGGAACCGGCTTGGCCAGCCGGCGATACCCCAGGAACGCCACCGCCGCCGCGATCGCTCCCGCCACGGCGGGCACCGCGTACCCCGCCTTCGCCCCGGCGGCGTCGACCACCCAGCCGGCGGCCGAGGAGCCGAGCGCCACTCCGACCGCGAGCCCGGTACTGGTCCAGGTCATGCCCTCGGTCAGCTTGGTGCGCGGTACGTGCGCTTCGACGAGGGCCATGGTGGTCACCATCGTCGGTGCGATGGCGAGGCCCGCGACAAAGAGCGCCACGGCCAGCAACGCAAGGTTCCCGGCCAGTTGGAGGGGGATCATACTCACGGCCATCGCGCAGACACCCACCAGCCACCTGGTCGCGGGCTTCCCCTTCAGGTGCAGCAGCCCGAAAACGGCCCCCGCGAGGCACGAGCCGAGCGCGTAGACGGCCAGCACGAGGGAGGCCGCCGCCTTGTGGCCGCTCTCCTCGGCGAACGCCACGGTCACCACGTCGACAGCTCCGAAGATCGCGCCCGTCGCCACGAACGTGATCACCAGGACCTGGAGGCCGGGTGAGCGCAGCGCCGAGCCGCCGGTGTGCTGCGACTTGGGGTGCGGGACCGGCTCGGTGGCGCGCTGGGCGGTCAGCCAGAAGACCCCGACCAGCAGGAAGGCGGCGGCGATCAGCGGACCGGCCTCCGGGAACCAGGCGGTGGAGAGGCCGATCGAGATGATCGGGCCGAAGATGAAGCACACCTCGTCGACGATCGACTCCCAGGAGTACGCCGTGTGCAGCTCGCGGTCGGAACCCCGGTAGATCGCCGCCCAGCGGGCCCGGACCATCGACCCCACGCTCGGCACACAGCCCGCGCCCGCCGCGAAGACGAACAGCGTCCAGTCCGGCGCCCCCTGCTGGGCGCAGATCAGCAGCCCCGCCACCGCCGCCACCGCGACCAGCGTGACGGGGCGCAGCACCCGCCGCTGGCCGTAGCGGTCGACCAGGCGCGAGACCTGCGGGCCGAAGACCGCGGCCGCCATGGCCAGCGTGGCGGTGAGCGCCCCGGCCAGCCCGTAACGGCCGGTGAGCTGCGAGATCATGGTCACGACGCCGATGCCCATCATGGACAGCGGCATCCGCCCGAAGAACCCGGCGGCGGAGAACCCCTTGGAGCCGGGGGCGGAGAAGATGGCGCGGTAGGGGCTGGGCAAGGGGGTACTCCGGTCGTGCCTGTCAGGGGTATAGCTGGCTGATACAGCTTACGGTCGGCGGAGGGCGACGGACACCGGGTTTCGGAGCGGCCCCGGGGGCGCGCGCGGAAGCATGGCTTCGGGGCGGCGGGGGGCGTACGGGAGCATGCGGCTCCGGGGTGGCCGGAGGCGCGCGGAAGCATGGCTTCGCGGTGGCCGTGGCGCTGGCCGAAAGCGGATCCTGGTGCTCCGGGGTGGTGGCCGAAGGTGGATCCCGGCGCTCTGGGGCGCTGGCCGAAAGCGGATCCCGGTGTTCCCGGGTGGTGACCGGACGCGGCTGCCGGAGCGGTCCGGCCGGTTGCCGACGCGGCGTCGGATGTCGGTTGCCGCCCTGTCGGCGGCGGGTGGCAGGATCGGTGTCATGTCCGATCTGCGCGATCCCGCTCCCTACGACGCCCTGTTGCTGCTCTCCTTCGGCGGTCCCGAGGGCCCGGACGACGTGGTCCCGTTCCTGGCGAACGTGACCCGTGGCCGGGGCATCCCGGAGGAACGGCTGAAGGAGGTCGGCAAGCACTACTTCCTGTTCGGCGGGGTCAGCCCGATCAACGCCCAGAACCGCGCGCTGCTGGACGCCCTGCGCAAGGACTTCGCCGACCACGGCCTGGACCTCCCGGTCTACTGGGGCAACCGCAACTGGGCGCCGTACCTGACCGACACCCTGCGCGAGATGACCGCCGACGGGCACCGCCGGATCGCCGTCCTGGCCACCAGCGCCTACGCCTCGTACTCGGGCTGCCGCCAGTACCGCGAGAACCTCGCGGACGCGCTGGCCGCCCTGGAGGCGGAGGGGCTCGATGTGCCGCGCGTGGACAAGCTGCGCCACTACTTCAACCACCCCGGCTTCGTGACGCCCATGGTGGACGGGGTCCTCGCCTCGCTCGCCGATCTCCCCGAGGACGTCCGCGCGGGCGCCCACCTCGCCTTCACCACCCACTCCATCCCGACCTCCGCCGCCGACGCCTCCGGCCCCATGGAGACGCACGGCGACGGCGGCGCGTACGTCGCGGAGCACCTGGACGTGGCCCGGCTGATCGTGGACGCGGTGCGGGAGGAGACCGGCGTCGACCACCCCTGGCAGCTCGTCTACCAGTCGCGCAGCGGCGCCCCGCACATCCCGTGGCTGGAACCCGACATCTGCGACCACCTGGAGACGCTGCACGGCGAGGGCGTCCCCGCCGTCGTGATGGCGCCCATCGGCTTCGTCTCGGACCACATGGAGGTCCTGTACGACCTCGACACCGAGGCCACCGCGAAGGCGGCCGAGCTCGGCCTGCCGGTCCGCCGGTCCGCGACGGTGGGCGACGACCCGCGCTTCGCCGCCGCCGTACGGGAGCTGCTGCTGGAGCGCGCCGCGAGTGAGCGGGGGCGTGAGGTGAAGCCCTGCGCGCTGGGCTCCCTCGGCCCCTCCCACGACCTCTGTCCGGTCGGCTGCTGCCCGGCCAGGGCCCCCAGGCCGGCCGCGGCGGGCGCCGACAGCCCGTACGCGTAAGAGCCCCGCACGCCGTATGAGCAAGAGCCCCCGCCGTACGCGTAATGAAGTCCTCGCCGTACGTGTAGTGCCTCCGCCGTACACGTAAAGCCCCTGATTCCGTCGAGCCCTCTGGGAGCACCGTGACCGACCCCGCCCTGACCGAACTGCTCGACCTCGCCCTGGAGGCCGCGCGCCGGGCCGGAGCCCTGCTGCGCGACGGCCGCCCCGCCGACCTGGGGGTGGCGGCGACCAAGTCCAGCCCCATCGACGTGGTCACCGAGATGGACATCGCCGCCGAGAAGCTGATCACCGGCTACCTCTCCGACTTCCGCCCCGACGACGGCTTCCTCGGCGAGGAGGGGGCCAGCTCCCCGGGTTCCACCGGCATCCGCTGGGTCATCGACCCGCTCGACGGCACCGTCAACTACCTGTACGGCCTGCCCACCTGGGCGGTCTCCATCGCCGCCGAGCGCGACGGCGAGCGGGTCGTGGGCGTCGTCGAGGCCCCGATGCGCGGGGAGACGTACCGGGCGGTCCTGGGCGGCGGCGCGTACGCGAACGGCAACGCCCTGCGCTGCCGCCCCGCCCCGCCGCTTGACCAGGCCCTCGTCTCGACCGGCTTCAACTACGTCGGCCACGTCCGCAGCCACCAGGCGGACGTCGCCCAGCGGCTGATCCCGAGGCTGCGCGACATCCGGCGCAGCGGTTCGGCCGCCGTCGACCTCTGCGATGTGGCGGCGGGGCGGCTGGACGGCTACTACGAGCGCGGGCTGCACCCCTGGGACCTGGCGGCGGGCGACCTCATCGCCCGGGAGGCGGGCGCGCTGACCGGCGGCCGCCCCGGACTGCCGGCCGACGGCGACCTGACGGTGGCGGCCACCCCCGGCGTCTTCGAACCGCTGCAAGCGGCCCTCGACGAGCTGGGCGCCTGGCACGACTGACCCCTCCCGGCCGGAGGCCCTGGTGAGCGGTGTGACGGCCGCGCGGCACAGCAGAGGGCCCCGGGTGCCAGGACGGCATCCGGGGCCCTCTGTCGTACGGCTCAGACGCTCGTGGCGCCGATTTCCACGCCGTGCTCGGCCGCGAGGCGGTGCAGGTCGTCCAGCTCGCCCTGCTCGACATCCGCCAGGAAGTCGTCGCCGTCCTCGCGAGCCCGCGTGAGGTCGGACTCGGTCGTCTTGATGCGTTGCAGCAGACCTGCGGTGAAAGCGTCCATGATGCGCCCCCTCATCGTGGGTCGGTGGCACGGGGGTGTGCCCGGAAGTCCTCCGGCAGGGGAGCCGGAGGGGCGGGTGATCTCGCCGCTTCTCCGGAGATACGGAGCGGGGTCGTGGCATGCCACGTACCGGGCGTGATCGCGGGTGTGAACCCCTCATCCCCACGCGCTGCCTCAGAGAAACCTCAACTGGCCGGTAGTTCCGCCGGATTCCCGGGCTCCGGTCGCCCGCAGCGCCGCCTTACCGCCGGTTTATACGCGTTGCGGGCAGGATGGAAGCACACAGTCGGCCCCCTGAGGGGGCCGCTCGCTGTGTGAACCCGTAGAAGGACCTAAGGAAGGACTGCGCTGTGCGCGTACTCGTCGTCGAGGACGAGCAGCTGCTCGCCGATGCGGTGGCCACCGGACTGCGCCGGGAGGCCATGGCCGTCGACGTCGTCTACGACGGTGCCGCCGCCCTGGAGCGCATCGGGGTCAACGACTACGACGTCGTCGTGCTGGACCGGGACCTTCCTCTGGTGCACGGCGACGACGTCTGCCGCCGGATCGTCGAGCTCGGCATGCCCACCCGGGTGCTCATGCTCACCGCCTCCGGCGACGTCAGTGACCGGGTCGAGGGCCTGGAGCTGGGCGCCGACGACTATCTGCCCAAGCCCTTCGCCTTCAGCGAGCTGACCGCCCGCGTCCGCGCGCTGGGCCGCCGTACGACGGTCGCCCTGCCCCCGGTCCTGGAGCGCGCCGGGATCAAGCTCGACCCCAACCGCCGCGAGGTCTTCCGGGACGAGGTGGAGATCCAGCTCGCCCCGAAGGAGTTCGCCGTGCTGGAGGTCCTGATGCGCAGCGAGGGTGCCGTCGTCTCGGCGGAGCAGCTCCTGGAGAAGGCCTGGGACGAGAACACCGACCCCTTCACCAACGTGGTGCGGGTCACGGTCATGACGCTCCGCCGCAAGCTCGGCGAACCGCCCGTCATCGTCACCGTGCCGGGCTCCGGATACCGGATCTGAGGATCATGGCCACCACCCCCCAGCCCCCCGCGGCGCCCCCCAAGCCCACCTGGGAGCCCAAACAGCAGGAGTCCCCGTACCCGTGGCTGCGCCCGACCATCCGGATACGGCTCACGCTGCTCTACGGCGGGATGTTCCTGATCGCGGGCATCATGCTGCTCTCGATCATCTACATGCTGGCCGCGCAGGGGCTGCACATGGGCAACGAGCTGCCGTTCAAGCTGCTGCCCGACAGTAAGATCCAGCTCACCAACAACGCCTGTCCCGCCCTCACCCCGGGCCTCTCGGCGGACGAGGCGAACGCCGCGCTCAAGGCGTGCAACGGAGAGCAGCGTCAGCAGGCTCTGGACACCCTGCTCAACCGCTCCCTCCTGGCCCTCGTCGGCCTCAGCATCATCGCCTTCGCCTTCGGCTACGCCATGGCGGGACGCGTCCTGTCCCCGCTCGGCCGGATCACCCGGACCGCGCGCAGGGTGGCGGGCACGGACCTCACCCGGCGCATCGAGCTGGACGGCCCGGACGACGAGCTGAAGGAGCTCGCGGACACCTTCGACGACATGCTGGACCGGCTGGAGCGGGCGTTCACCGCACAGCAGCGGTTCGTCGGCAACGCCTCGCACGAGCTGCGCACCCCGCTGGCGATCAACCGCACGCTGCTGGAGGTGCACCTCTCCGACCCGGAGGCCCCGCCCGAGCTCCAGCAGCTCGGCAAGACGCTCCTGGCCACCAACGAGCGCAGTGAGCAGCTGGTCGAGGGCCTGCTGCTGCTGGCCCGCAGCGACAACCAGATCGTCGAGCGCAAACCGGTCGACCTCGCCGAGGTCGCCGACCGCGCCATCGACCAGGCCCGGGCGGAGGCGGTGGAGCGGAACGTCGAGATCCGCGGCGAGCGGGCCGGTGCCGTCGTCCAGGGCAACGGGGTCCTGCTGGAGCGGATCGCGCTCAACCTCGTACAGAACGCCGTGCGCTACAACGTGGCCGAGGACGGCTGGGTGGAGGTCACCACCTCCCTCCAGCCCGGCCAGGCCCTGCTGGTCGTCTCGAACACCGGTCCGGTGGTGCCCGCGTACGAGATCGACAACCTCTTCGAGCCCTTCCGGCGGCTGCGTACGGAGCGTACGGGCAGCGACAAGGGGGTCGGACTCGGCCTGTCGATCGCCCGGTCCGTCGCGCGGGCCCACGGAGGCCGTATCATCGCGGAGCCCCGCGAGGGCGGTGGTCTCGTGATGCGCGTCACCCTGCCGGTCTGAGAGGCTGCACGGTGTGGTTCCGCACCGAATCTCCATGTTCGCTTTGAGCGGAATTTTCAGGACCTGCCCCCGGGCGGGTCGTGTGTGATCGATCACAGCAGCCGTTTTGGGGCCATCTACCCTCCGTGATCGCACCTCGGTCGGAAAGCCGGTAATCGTCCGGGTTTTCGGAGGGTGTTATCACGGGAAGTACACGGGGTGGCGCCTGTGAACTGCACAGTCGGGACCGTGTACGGTCCCCATCGCCACCCAAGCCGAGCCTCGCCGAGGCGGCCGGTTGGGTGTCGATTGAGTAACAGACCTTGATGTGAGGCAAAATCTCCGCCTCAGGTCGGGCACAAGTCCGGCCTCTCACGCGTTACGTGCGCTGAGACACCCGTAGACACCCAAGAGGGGGAGAGCGACATGGCAACGGATTACGACACCCCACGCAAGACCGACGACGACGTGGACCAGGACAGCCTCGAAGAGCTCAAGGCTCGTCGGAGCGACAAGACGGCCTCCGCCGTCGACGTCGACGAGTTCGACGCGGCCGAAGGCCTGGAGCTGCCCGGTGCGGACCTCTCCAACGAGGAGCTGGCCGTCCGGGTCCTGCCCAAGCAGGCCGATGAGTTCACCTGCATGAGCTGCTTCCTGGTGCACCACCGCAGCCAGCTGGCCCGCGAGAAGAACGGTCAGCCCATCTGCCGCGACTGCGACTGAGGTCGGGTCGGCCGTGGCAGGCGACACACCGTTCCGCAAGCGGCGCCCCTGGCGCCGGCACGGACCGGAGGCGAATCAGGGCGGCACAGGCCCGGCAGCAGGCGTCAGCCCGGCTGCCGAGCGGTCCGCCGCCCTGCCGGACCCCTCCGGTGTCTCCGGTTCCGGTATCTCCGGTACGTCCGACGACGAGCGGGGCCGTTCGGCCTCGCTCGAAGTGGCGGGGGCGGCGGCACTGCCGGAGCGTGGCGGAAAGAAGGACCAGGCGGAGCCCACGACCGGGGCAGGCCGTCTGGACGCAGTGAAACGGGGGGTGCGCAGAGGCGGGGAGGGCGCCCGTGCCCTGGTCGGCCGACTGGCTGACCAGATCATCGAAACGGCTCCCCGCGTCCCGGTGCGCGATCTCGCCACCCTGCGCAAGCAGTTCCCCGGGCTGGGGCCCGAGGAGCTCGCCGACAAGCTGGTGCTGGGCGCGAGCCGGGCCAGTGCCACCGTCGGCGCGGGCATCGGCGCGGCCGCCATGCTGCCCGTACCGCCCGCCATGCTCGCCGAGCTGACGGCGGAGGTCACCGGCGTCGCCGCGATCGAGATGAAGCTCGTCGCCGAGCTCCACGAGGTCTACGGCCGCCGCCCGCCGGGCAATCTCGCCCAGCGCTCCACCGCGTATCTGACGTCGTGGACGGAGGAGCGCGGCATCGACGTCACCCGGCCCACCACACTCAACGCGGCCCTGGGCGGCCAGATGAAGCGTGAGCTGCGCCAGCAGATCACCAAGCGCATGGCCCGCAACCTGCCCAACCTGATCCCGTTCATGATCGGTGCCGCGGTCGGCGCCACGATGAACCGCCGCGACACCCGCAAGCTCGCCGACCGGGTCAGGGACGACCTGCGCGGGCAGCAGATCCCCTGGGACCGGCTCACCGAACTGCCCCCGCTGGAGCGGCCCGCCCTGCCGGTCGTGCTGCCCAAGGAGACCGAGGGCGCCTGACCCGCGCCCCTGTCCGCTCCGGGCGCTTCAGGCCGCAGGCCGCCGCCTACCGGCCGTCGGGCTTCCGTACCGGCCCCTCAGGCCGCCGGTACGGCCGTCAGCGCCGCCGCCAGGCCGTGCGGGTCCCGGGTGGAGAGGAAGACGTACGGAGTCGGGTCCTCCGGATCCGTGATCTCCACCCGCACCGCCGTCCCCACATAGCTGCGCAGCAGCATGAACGCGCGGGCGTCCGCCCTGTGCGTGCGCCAGGCCCGCGCCTCCTCCACGTCCAGCACCTGCGGCTCCCCGAGCGCGGAGAGCGGGATACGGGCGTCACCGGCCACCAGCGCCCCGGCCACCACCCGGATCCGGACGGAGCCGTAACTGCTCACCGCCGCCGCGGCCGCCGCCGTACCGCCGACCAGTCCGGCCAGCATCGGCAGGGTGCCGAGCGGCAGGAGCATCAGCGCACAGGCGACACCGATCCCGAAGGCGATGAACCACCAGGAGCGGGGTGCGGTGAGACGTTCGTCGAAGGGCGGTGCGGAAGGCTGCATGACAGCAAGCTTGGCACGGCGCGACCGGCGCACCGCCGCGCGGGTAAGGTCTGCGCCTGTGAGTGGAACATCAGCGGCTCTGAGACCCCCGGCCGACGCCGTCGCCCCGGTCCGGCACCCCGACGCACCCGCCCCCGGGGAGCTCCTCGGCGCGCACTACGAGTACTGCTTCGGCTGCGGCGAGGGACAGCCGCACGGGCTGCACCTCCAGGCGCGGGCCGGTGAAGGCGTGAGCGTGACCGCCGAGTTCACCGTCAAGCCCGCCCACCAGGGCGCCCCCGGCCTCGCCCACGGCGGCGTGCTCGCCACCGCGCTGGACGAGACCCTCGGCTCGCTGAACTGGCTGCTGCGCACCATCGCGGTGACCGGACGGCTGGAGACCGACTTCGTGCGCCCCGTCCCGGTGGACACCGTGCTGCACCTGGACGCCCGCATCACCGCCGTGCACGGCCGGAAGATCTACTCCACCGCCACCGGCCGGATCGGCGGCCCCGAGGGCCCCGTGGCGGTCCGGGCCGACGCCCTGTTCATCGAGGTCAAGGTGGACCACTTCATCGAGAACGGCCGGCCCGCCGAGATCCAGGCCGCCATGGCCGACCCGGACCAGGTCAAGCGTGCCCGAGCCTTCGAGGTGAACCCCTGATGCGCAGCCCCGTCGACGTACTGATCCGTCTGATCGATCCGGACGTGCCGATTCCGGCGTACGGGCACCCGGGGGACGCCGGGGCCGACCTGGTGACCACCGAGGCCGCCGAACTCGCCCCCGGCGAGCGCGTGGTGCTGCCCACCGGGGTCTCGATCGCCCTGCCCGACGGGTACGCCGCCTTCGTGCACCCGCGCTCCGGGCTCGCGGCCCGCTGCGGAGTGGCCCTCGTGAATGCCCCAGGGACGGTGGATGCCGGGTACCGTGGGGAGATCAAGGTGATCGTGGTCAACCTCGATCCGCGCGAGAGCGTGCGATTCGAACGGTTCGACCGGATTGCCCAATTGGTTGTCCAGCAGGTCGAGAAGGTGCGCTTCCACGAGGTGGCGGAACTTCCCGGCTCGGCGCGGGCCGAAGGGGGCTTCGGGTCCACCGGCGGCCACGCGTCGGTGGACGTCGCCGAGGGCGGGATCACCCACGGTGGGAACAGCTACGCTTCGGTCGTATCCGACCGGGAAGGACAGTGACGTGTTCGGACGTCGCAAGAAGAGTGGTTCCGCCGAGGACGCGGCGGACGAGGTGCGCGAGACCGAGCAGGTCGCCGACGAGCTCGACGGTACCGACGGGGCCGCGTCAGGCGCCCGCCGGACGAATCTTCCGCCGGCCCCCCGGCCGGACGGGCCCTGGGACCTCTCCGAGGTCTCCCAGCCCGGCGAGGGCCGGGTCGACCTGGGCGGCATCTTCGTGCCCGGTGTCGAGGGCATGGAGCTGAGGGTGGAGGTGGCCGGGGACGCGATCGTCGCCGCCACCGTCGTGCTGCGCGACAGCGCGGTCCAGCTGCAGGCCTTCGCGGCCCCCAAGCGCCAGGGCATCTGGGGCGAGGTCCGCGAGGAGATCGCCTCGGGCATCACCCAGCAGGGCGGCATCATCGACGAGGTCGAGGGCCCGCTGGGCTGGGAGCTGCGCGCGCAGGTCCCCGTACAGCTCCCGGACGGCACCAACGGCGTCCAGCTCGTACGCTTCGTCGGCGTCGACGGCCCCCGCTGGTTCCTGCGCGGTGTCATCTCCGGCCAGGGCGCCGTCCAGCCGGAGGCCGCGGGCCTGCTGGAGACGGTCTTCCGGGACACCGTGGTGGTCCGCGGGGACGGCCCGATGGCCCCCCGGGACCCGATCGTCCTGAAGCTCCCGAACGACGCCCAGATGGTGCCCGAGGGTGTCCAGCAGGAGGAGCAGGAGGGCTCGAAGTTCTCCGGCGGCATGGGCCAGCTCCAGCGCGGACCCGAGATCACCGAGGTCCGCTAGCAGCGGCGGCCGGTGCGGTCGGCGGTCCGCCGCGCGCACCGGCAGGCATCAGTATCGGCCGGTGGGCCGCCCCCTCTCCGGGGCGCGGCCCACCGGCCTTTTCCGTGCTCCGGCCCTCCGGGAGGCCCTAAAGGGTGTTGCACAAGGTCCGAACGATCTCCAGATCCAGCCTGCGGGCGCCAGCCAGGCCGGTGGAAAGCGGTGCAAAAGCGGCCATTGATCATGCCTGGAGTGGCCGAATCCAGAGGTGATCGCCGTTGTGCAACACGCTTTAGGCCATTGCCCGACCGTGTGCCGCATGCACATACTGGCGTGCGACGACGCGGACAACGTACGTACGGGGGAACAGCATGACCGAGAGCACCAGCGGGCAGTCCGGCACGGCCCTCGCCGAGGACCCGGCCCGCACGGTCATGGTCCGGGTCGAGGACCTGCACCGGTCGTACGGGAGCGGCGCGGCCGCCGTGCACGCCCTGCGCGGCGTCTCCTTCGAGATCCCCCGGGGCGAGCTGGTCGCGCTCAAGGGCCGCTCAGGATCCGGCAAGACCACCCTGCTGAACCTGGTCGGCGGCCTGGACACCCCGGACGGCGGCCGGATCACCGTCGACGGCACGGAGCTGGCCGGGCTCGGCGAGAAGGGCCTGCTGGAGCTGCGCCGGGACCGGGTCGGCTTCATCTTCCAGTCCTTCGGCCTCATCCCGATCCTGACCGCCGCCGAGAACGTCGGCGTACCGCTGCGGCTGCGCAAGGCGGACCCGGCCGAGCGCGATGAGCGGGTCGCGCTGCTGCTCTCCCTCGTCGGCCTCGCCGACCACGCCGAGCAGCGCCCCGGCGAGCTCTCCGGCGGCCAGCAGCAGCGCGTCGCCATCGCCCGCGCCCTCGCCAACCGCCCCGCCCTCCTGATCGCCGACGAGCCCACCGGACAGCTGGACGCCGAGACCGGGCTCGCCGTGATGGAACTGCTCCGCGCGGTCGTCCGCAGTGAGAACGTCACCGCCCTCGTCGCCACCCACGACCCCCAGCTGCTGGGCCTGGCCGACCGGGTCCTGGAGCTGAGCGACGGCCACATCGTCGAGTACGTCTGAGGTACGTCGAGCACGCCTGAGGTACGTCGAGTACGTCTGAGAGATCCACGGCTGAGGACCGTCGGGCACGCCTCAGGTCCGTGGGGCACGCCTCAGGTCCGTGGGGCACGCCTCAGGTCCGTGGGGCGCGCTTGGGGACCGTCGAACGTGTCCGAGGCCACGTCCCCGCTCTTCCATTCCCTGACCACGGGCCGGGCGGAGTAGCGTCGACGGTGGCAGCCGCACCGGGCGCCACCGGCCGTCGTCAGAGACGGCCGGACGGAAGAAGACAATGGGGCCATGGGACGCGGCACACTCCGGATCTACCTGGGCGCGGCACCGGGCGTCGGCAAGACGTACGCGATGCTCTCCGAGGCCCACCGCAGGGTCGAGCGCGGCACCGACTGCGTGGTGGCCTTCGTCAACCACCACGGACGGCCCCGCACCGAGGCGCTGCTGCACGGGCTGGAGCAGGTCCGGCGCAGCGAGATCACCTACCGTTCGACCTGTGCCTCCGAGATGGATGTCGACGCCGTCCTGGAGCGCGCCCCCGCCGTCGCCCTGGTGGACGAGCTGGCCCACGCCAATCTGCCCGGCTCCCGCAACGCCAAGCGCTGGCAGGACGTCGAGGAGCTGCTGCGGGCCGGGATCGACGTCATATCGACGGTCAACATCCAGCACCTGGAGTCGCTGGGCGACGTCGTCGAGTCGATCACCGGCGTACGCCAGCAGGAGACCGTCCCCGACGAGGTGGTGCGCCGGGCCGACCAGATCGAGCTGGTCGACATGTCGCCCCAGGCGCTCCGCCGCCGGATGGCGCACGGCAACATCTACCAGCCCGACGAGCTGGACGCCGCCCTCTCCAACTACTTCCGCCCCGGCAACCTCACCGCCCTGCGCGAGCTGGCTCTCCTGTGGACGGCGGACCGGGTCGACGAGTACCTCCAGCAGTACCGGGGCGAGCACAACATCCGCACCCCCTGGCAGGCCCGCGAACGCATCGTCGTCGGCCTGACCGGCGGGCCCGAGGGCCGCACGCTCATCCGCCGCGCCTCCCGGATGGCCGCCAAGGGCTCCGGCAGCGAGATCCTGGCCGTCTACATCGCGCGCAGCGACGGGCTGACCTCCGCGTCGCCCAAGGAGCTCGCCGTCCAGCGCACCCTGGTCGAGGACGTCGGCGGAACGTTCCACCACGTCATCGGCGACGACGTGCCCGCCGCCCTCCTGGAGTTCGCCCGCGGCGTCAACGCCACCCAGATCGTGCTGGGCTCCAGCCGCCGCAAGACCTGGCAGTACATCTACGGCCCCGGGGTCGGCGCCACCGTCGCCCGGGAGTCCGGCCCCGACCTGGACGTCCACATCGTCACCCACGGTGAGGTCGCCAAGGGCCGGGGACTGCCGATCGCCCGTGGCGCCCGGCTCGGGCGGGCCCGGATCATCTGGGGCTGGCTCGTCGGCGTCGCCGGCTCGGTCCTGCTCTCCCTGCTGCTGCGGAGCCTGGAGAGCGGTCCCGGTCTCGCCAACGACGTCCTGCTCTTCCTCTTCCTGACGGTCGCCGCGGCCCTGCTCGGCGGACTGAGGCCCGCCCTCGCCTCGGCCGCCGTCGGCTCCATGCTCCTGAACTACTGGTTCACGCCGCCGACCCACACCCTGACCGTCCAGGACCCGGAGAACTTCGTCGCCATCGTGATCTTCTTCGCGGTGGCGGTGGCGGTCTCCTCGGTGGTGGACCTGGCGGCCCGGCGCACCCACCAGGCCGCCCGGCTGCGCGCCGAGTCGGAGATCCTCTCCTTCCTGGCGGGCAGCGTGCTGCGCGGCGAGACCGCCCTGGACGCCCTGCTGGAGCGGGTCCGCGAGACCTTCGCGATGGAGTCCGTCGCCCTGCTGGAGCGGGCCAGCGACGTCGACCCGTGGACCTGTGCCGGGTCCGTGGGGCCCGCCCCGGTCGCCCGGCCCGACGACGCCGACGTGGACATGCCCGTCGGCGACAACATCGCCCTCGCGCTCTCCGGCCGGGTGCTGCCCGCCGAGGACCGCCGGGTGCTCGGCGCGTTCGCCGCCCAGGCGGCCGTCGTCCTGGACCGGCAGCGGCTGGTCTGGGAGGCCGAGCAGGCCCGCAGGCTCGCCGAGGGCAACCGGATCAGGACCGCGCTGCTCGCCGCCGTCAGCCACGACCTGCGCACCCCGCTCGCCGCGATCAAGGCCGCCGTCAGCTCGCTGCGCTCCGACGATGTCGCCTGGTCCGAGGAGGACGAGGCCGAACTCCTCGAAGGCATCGAGGACGGCGCCGACCGGCTCGACCACCTGGTGGGCAACCTGCTGGACATGTCCCGTCTCCAGACCGGCACCGTGACCCCGCTGATCCGCGAGATCGACCTCGACGAGGTGGTGCCGATGGCGCTCGGCGGGGTCCCCGAGGGCAGTGTCGACCTGGACATCCCCGAGACGCTGCCCATGGTCGCGGTCGACCCCGGGCTGCTGGAGCGGGTCGTCGCCAACGTCGTCGAGAACGCCGTCAAGTACAGCCCCGGCGGGGAGCCCATCGCCGTGGCCGCCAGCGCGCTCGGCGAACGCGTGGAGCTGCGGGTCGTCGACCGGGGGCGCGGGGTCCCCGACGAGGCCAAGGAGCGGATCTTCGAGCCCTTCCAGCGGTACGGTGACGCCCCGCGCGGCGCCGGAGTGGGCCTCGGCCTCGCCGTCTCCCGGGGCTTCGCCGAGGCCATGGGCGGCACCCTGGACGCCGAGGACACCCCCGGCGGCGGGCTGACCATGGTCCTGACGCTCACCGCGGCACGGGGACGGCCCCGGACCGAGGCGGTCCTCCCCGCCGAGGTCACCTCATGACGGCCCCGCCCCACCCCCGCTCCCAGCTCAGCCCTCACAGCCCGTACACCCCGTTCAGCAGAAAGGCAGGTCCGCGATGACCCGGGTGCTTGTGGTCGACGACGAGCCGCAGATCGTACGCGCCCTCGTGATCAACCTGAAGGCCCGCCAGTACGAGGTCGACGCCGCGCCCGACGGGGCGACCGCCCTCCAGCTCGCCGCCGCCCTCCACCCCGACGTCGTCGTCCTCGACCTCGGGCTGCCCGACATGGACGGGGTCGAGGTGATCAAGGGCCTGCGCGGCTGGACCCGGGTCCCGATCCTCGTCCTCTCCGCGCGCCACACCTCCGACGAGAAGGTGGAGGCCCTGGACGCGGGCGCCGACGACTACGTCACCAAGCCGTTCGGCATGGACGAGCTGCTGGCCCGGCTGCGCGCCTCCGTACGCCGCTCGGAACCGATCGGGCAGGACGTCACCGAGGACGTGGCGATCGTCGAGACGGCCGGCTTCACCGTCGACCTGGCGGCGAAGAAGGTGCACCGCGCCGGGCGTGACGTACGGCTCACCCCCACGGAGTGGCACCTGCTGGAGGTGCTGGTCCGCAACGGCGGCCGCCTGGTCAGCCAGAAACAGCTCCTCCAGGAGGTCTGGGGCCCCTCCTACGGCACCGAGACCAACTATCTGCGGGTCTACATGGCCCAGCTGCGCCGCAAGCTGGAGACGGACCCCTCGCACCCCCGCCACTTCGTCACCGAGCCCGGCATGGGATACCGCTTCGAGCGCGGCTGAGACCCGGCCCGCCATCCTTTCGGGTGGTTCACCCGGGCCTCCTTACGGGCCACGCGGGACCGGTACCCTTCGGGTATGAGTGCTGTTCCCCGACGTGAGAAGGCCGGCAGGGCGGAGAGGCCGTCCGGCCGCTTCCGCCGTATGCTCGACCGGCTCTCCAGCTCCCAGGAGGACCTGGAGTCCGAGGAGCTGCGGGAGGACACCCAGGCCACCGGATGCACCCGGATATCCGAGTGCTCCGACCGGCAGATCGTGAAGGTGGCTGGTACGTTGCGGACCGTCACTCTCCGCCCCCGGGCCGGAGTGCCCGCCCTGGAGGCGGAGCTCTTCGACGGCACCGAGCCGCTGGACGTGGTCTGGCTCGGCCGGCGCTCGATCGTCGGCATAGAGCCCGGCCGCCGGATCATCGCCTCGGGCCGGGTCGCCATGAGCCACGGGCGCCGGGTGCTGTTCAACCCCACATACGAACTCCGACCGCTCGGCAAGGAGTAGCCGGTGACGTCTCTCGACAAGCCGACGTCCGAAACGGACCAGCCCCACCCCACCGGCCGGCAGGACGCCGGCGGGAAGCACGCCGCTCAGCAGGACGTCGCGTCGAAGGCGGTCACCGAAGCCGCCCTCTTCGAGGCCTTCGGCGGTGTGCGCGGCATGGTGGAGACAGTCCTGCCCGGGCTGCTCTTCGTCACGATCTTCACCATCAACAAGGACCTGCACGTCTCGGCCATCGCGGCACTCGCCGTGTCCCTGGCCCTGGTCGCCGTACGGCTGATCCGCCGGGACACCGTGAAGCACGCCTTCAGCGGTGTCTTCGGGGTGGCCTTCGGTGTCGTCTTCGCGATGATGACGGGCAACGCCAAGGACTTCTACCTGCCGGGCATGCTCTACACCCTGGGGCTGGCCACGGCCTACCTGGTCACCGCCGCCGCCGGGGTGCCGCTGATCGGACTGATCCTCGGCCCGGTCTTCAAGGAGAACCTCTCCTGGCGGACGCGTAACCCGGGCCGGAAGAAGGCGTACACCAAGGCCAGTTACGCCTGGGGCCTCATCCTGCTCGCCAAGTGCGCGATCCTCTTCCCGCTCTACTGGTGGGCCGACACCACCCAGTTCGGCTGGGTGCTGGTCGCGCTGAAGATCCCGCCGTTCCTGCTCGCGGTCTATCTGACCTGGGTCTTCCTCGCGAAGGCGCCGCCGCCCATCGACGTCTTCGCCGAGATGGAGGCCGAGGAGAAGGCCGCGGAGCAGGCCGAGAAGGACCGTAAGGCCCAGCAGGCCGCGGCAGCCCTCCGCAACCCGGAGGCGTAACACACGTAAAGGAAGGGCCCGTAACCGCTGGTGTGCGGCACGGGCCCTTCTTGTGTTCACGCGTCAGCCCTATGCCCACGCGTCAGCCTTACGTCTACGCGTCAGCCTTATGCCTGCGCGTCGGCCTTACGGCTACGCGTCAGCTGTCGGATGGCGGGTCGCGGCGGACCGACAGCAGGTCCTCCAACTGCTCCTCGCGCGCCTGGGCGGCCACGAACAGCAGCTCGTCACCGGCCTCCAGGGACTCCTCGGCGCTCGGTGTCAGCACCCGCGTCCCCCGGATGATGGTGACCAGCGAGGTGTCCTGGGGCCACGCCACCTGCCCGACCCGGGTGCCGGCCAGCGCCGACTCCGGCGGCAGCGTCAGCTCCACCAGGTTGGCGTCGCCGTGGCTGAAGCGCAGCAGCCGGACGAGATCGCCGACGCTCACCGCCTCCTCCACCAGGGCCGACATCAGCCGGGGGGTCGAGACCGCGACATCGACGCCCCAGGACTCGTTGAACAGCCACTCGTTCTTCGGGTGGTTGACCCGGGCCACCACCCGGGGGACGCCGTACTCGGTCTTCGCGAGCAGCGAGACGACCAGGTTCACCTTGTCGTCGCCCGTCGCCGCGATGACCACGTTGCACCGCTGCAGCGCCGCCTCGTCCAGCGAGGTGATCTCGCAGGCGTCCGCGAGCAGCCACTCCGCCGACGGGACCCGCTCCACCGAGATGGCGCTCGGCGCCTTGTCGATGAGCAGCACCTCGTGGCCGTTCTCCAGCAGCTCGGTGGCGATGGAACGGCCCACCGCGCCCGCCCCGGCAATCGACACACGCATCAGTGACCGCCCTCCTCGGGACCCTCGGCGAAGGCCTCTTCGACCTTGGCGATCTCATCCGTACGCATCATGACGTGCACCAGGTCACCCTCCTGAAGGACGGTCTGCGACGTCGGCAGTATGGCCTCGCCCAACCGGGTGAGGAAGGCGACGCGGACGCCGGTCTCCTCCTGGAGGGTGCTGATCCGGTGGCCGATCCAGGACGGCGTCGTGTGCACCTCGGCGAGCTGCACACCCCCGCTCGGATCGCGCCACAGCGGCTCCGCGCCCGAGGGCAGCAGCCGCCGCAGCATCTGGTCCGCCGTCCACCGCACCGTCGCCACGGTGGGGATGCCGAGCCGCTGGTAGACCTCGGCCCGCTTCGGGTCGTAGATGCGGGCCGCGACGTTCTCGATGGAGAACATCTCGCGGGCCACCCGGGCCGCGATGATGTTGGAGTTGTCGCCGCTGCTGACGGCCGCGAACGCCCCGGCGTCCTCGATACCCGCCTCGCGGAGGGTGTCCTGGTCGAAGCCGACCCCGGTGACCCGGCGACCGCCGAATCCGGAGCCGAGACGGCGGAACGCCGTGGGGTCCTGGTCGATCACCGCGACCGTGTGCCCCTGCTGCTCCAGGGTCTGCGCGAGAGCGGCTCCGACGCGCCCGCAGCCCATGATGACGATGTGCATGGTTGCGCCTACCCCGCCGTCCTGGTAGACCGGCTGACCTGCGAAAACACGCTGCTCACACTCTCTCTCGGCTTGCCGGGCAAACAACGGGGCAACGATCTCGGCGTTGCCCGGGACGAGCTTATGCCGCTGTGGGCCCGCTGTTTCCTCCGAGTGTGCGTTGCCCCGGACACATGGGCAAAGGGGGAGTAAAAGTGCTGGGCCGGGCGCAAGGATTCCGTCAAGGATTACGGCCGGATTCCGCTCCCACCGCAGGAGACGGGCGGGCCACGGCGCTCAGGCGTCCTCGACCGGTACGGGCTCCGCTTACGATCCTCACCGTGTCCAAACTGACCGACGTGCCCAAGAGGATCCTGATCGGCCGGGCGCTGCGCAGCGACAAGCTGGGGGAGACCCTCCTCCCCAAGCGCGTCGCGCTCCCCGTCTTCGCGTCCGACCCGCTGTCCTCGGTGGCGTACGCACCCGGAGAAGTCCTCCTCGTGCTGTCCATCGCGGGCGTGTCGGCGTACCACTTCAGCCCCTGGATCGCGCTGGCCGTCGTGGTCCTCATGTTCACGGTCGTCACCTCCTACCGGCAGAACGTCCGCGCCTACCCGAGCGGTGGCGGCGACTACGAGGTCGCCACCACCAACCTCGGTCCCAGGGCCGGACTGACCGTCGCCAGCGCCCTGCTGGTCGACTACGTGCTCACCGTGGCCGTGTCGGTCTCCGCCGGGGTGGAGAACCTGGGCTCCGCGATCCCCTTCGTCGTCGAGCACAAGACCCTCTGCGCCATCGGTGCGATCGTCCTGCTCGCCCTGATGAACCTGCGCGGGGTCAGGGAGTCGGGGAAGCTGTTCGCCGTCCCCACCTACCTCTTCGTCGCGGGCATCTTCCTCATGCTCCTGTGGGGCGCGTTCCGGGGCCTGGTCCTCGGGGAGACGATGCAGGCCCCGACTGCCGAGTTCGAGCTCAAGCCCGAGCACCAGGGCCTGGCCGGTTTCGCCCTTGTCTTCCTTCTCCTGCGGGCCTTCTCCTCCGGCTGCGCCGCCCTTACCGGGGTCGAGGCGATCAGCAACGGGGTGCCCGCCTTCCGCAAGCCGAAGAGCCGGAACGCGGCGACCACGCTGGCCATGATGGGCCTGCTCGCCGTCACCATGTTCTGCGGGATCATCGCCTTGGCCATGGCCACCGACGTCAAGATGGCCGAGAACCCGGCCCAGGACCTGATCCGCGACGGCGTCCCGGTCGGCGACGGCTACACCCAGCACCCGGTGATCGCCCAGGTCGCGGAGGCGGTCTTCGGCCACGGCTCGTTCCTCTTCATGGTGCTCGCCGTGGCCACCGCGCTGGTCCTCTTCCTGGCCGCGAACACCGCGTACAACGGCTTCCCGCTGCTCGGCTCGATCCTCGCCCAGGACCGCTACCTGCCGCGCCAGCTCCACACCCGCGGCGACCGGCTCGCCTTCTCCAACGGCATCGTGCTGCTGGCCGGCGCCGCTGTCCTGCTGGTCTGGATCTACGGCGCCGACACTACGCGCCTGATCCAGCTCTACATCGTGGGCGTCTTCGTCTCCTTCACCCTCAGCCAGACCGGCATGGTGAGGCACTGGAACCGCCACCTGGCCGCCGAACGGGACCCCGCCCGGCGCCGCCACATGATCCGCTCCCGCGCCATCAACGCCTTCGGCGCCTTCTTCACCGGCCTGGTCCTGGTCGTCGTCCTGGCCACCAAGTTCAGCCACGGCGCCTGGGTCGCCCTGCTCGGCATGGTGATCTTCTACGGCACGATGACCGCGATCCGGAAGCACTACGACCGGGTCGCCGCCGAGATCGCGGCGGACGACGCCTCCCCGGACGAGAGCGTCCGCCCCTCCCGCGTCCACGCGATCGTCCTGGTCTCCAAGCTCCACCGGCCGACCCTGCGCGCCCTCGCCTACGCCCAGCTGATCCGCGCCGACCACCTGGAGGCGCTCTCCATCAGCGTCGACCCGGCCGAGACGAAGGCGCTGCGCGAGGACTGGGAGCGGCGCGGCGTCAACGTACCGCTCAAGATCCTCGACTCGCCCTACCGCGAGGTGACCCGCCCGGTCATCGAGTACGTGAAGGGCCTGCGCCGCCGGAGCCCGCGTGATGTGGTCAGCGTCTACATCCCGGAGTACGTGGTCGGCCACTGGTACGAGCACCTGCTCCACAACCAGAGCGCCCTGCGGCTCAAGGGCCGCCTGCTCTTCACCCCCGGCGTGATGGTCACCTCCGTCCCGTACCAGCTCCAGTCCTCCGAGGCGGCCAAGAAGCGGGCCCGGAAGCGGGCGGAGTGGAGCGCTCCGGGTTCGGTGCGGCGGGGCCCGGTGGAGCGCAGGCCCAAGGAGCCGAACCGGAAGGGGTGAGAGGCGTGGCGGGGGCGGCTCGTGGTGAGCGCCCCGACGGCACGCACGTAGACTGGTGGGCTGTTGTCCGGCCGCGTTCCCGCCTCACCCCCTTCCTCCCTGGAGCCTCCCCTCATGCAGAACGAACCCACGTCGTCGCTGATCGGGGAGGAGTACGAGGTCGAGGTCGGGCCCGTCGCACACGGCGGCCACTGCATCGCCCGTACGGCGGAGAACCAGGTCCTCTTCGTACGCCACACGCTCCCCGGCGAGAAGATCATCGCGAAGGTCACCGACGGCGACGCGGACTCCCGCTTCCTGCGGGCCGACGCGGTACGGATCCTGGAGCCGTCCAAGGACCGGGTCGAGGCCCCCTGCCCGTACGCCGGCCCCGGCATGTGCGGCGGCTGCGACTGGCAGCACGCCAAGCCCGGCGCCCAGCGCCGCCTCAAGGGCGAGGTGATCGCCGAGCAGCTCCAGCGCCTGGCGGGCCTGACGCCCGAGGAGGCCGGCTGGGACGGCACGGTCATGCCCGCCGAGGGCGACAAGCTCCCGCCCGGTGAGGTCCCGGCCTGGCGCACCCGCGTCCAGTACGCGATCGACGCCGACGGCCGGGCGGGCCTGCGCAAGCACCGCTCGCACGACGTCCAGCCGGTCGACCACTGCCTGATCGCCGCCCCCGGGGTCTCCGAACTCGGCGTCGAGAAGCGCGAGTGGCCGCAGATCTCCGCCGTCGAGGCGATCACCGCCACCGGCTCGAACGACCGCCAGGTCATCCTGACTCCCCGGCCCGGCGGCCGGCTCCCCCTGGTCGAGCTGGACAAGCCGGTCTCCGTACTCCGCGTCGAGGAGAAGGACGGCGGCGTCCACCGCGTCCACGGCCGAGCCTTCGTCCGCGAACGCGCCGACGACCGCACCTACCGCGTGGGCTCCGGCGGCTTCTGGCAGGTCCACCCGCAGGCGGCCAACACCCTGGTCCGCGCGGTCATGCAGGGCCTCCTGCCCCGCAAGAACGACACGGCCCTCGACCTCTACTGCGGCGTCGGCCTCTTCGCCGGAGCCATCGGCCAGCGCATCGGCGAGAAGGGCGCGGTGCTCGGCATCGAGTCCGGCAAGCGCGCGGTCGAGGACGCCCGCCACAACCTGAAGGACCTGGACCGCGTCCGCATCGAACACGGCAAGGTCGACCAGGTCCTGCCCCGCACCGGCATCACGGAGTGCGACCTGATCGTCCTGGACCCACCGCGCGCGGGCGCGGGCAAGCAGGTGGTCAAGCACCTGTCGGCCCTGGGCGCCCGCAAGATCGCCTACGTCGCCTGCGACCCGGCGGCCCTGGCCCGGGACCTGGCGTACTTTGCGGAGGGCGGGTACAAGGTGCGGACGCTGCGGGCGTTCGATCTGTTCCCGATGACGCATCATGTGGAGTGCGTGGCGATTTTGGAGCCGGTGAAGAAGGACGCCTGACCTGGGGTTTTGCGGGTGGGTTATATATGCGGTGTGGGCGTTACGGGCGATATTCCGACGCTGAAACGACGCCCGTGACGCTCGTTCTGATGGCGGCCTCCCGGGCGGCGGATTCGGCGGGTGGGCACGGTGGTGCCTTCCACCGTGCCCACCCGCACTCACCGCGTGTCTCCTCCCCGGCGCAGGCGCCCCGGCGGCGGGACGCGTGCCTGCGCGGTCGTGGCCACATGGGTGCCCGACCCCCTGATACTGATCAGGAGCCCCTCGGCCGTCGGCATCTTGAGGATTGCGGACACGACGTCGGCGGTGACATTCGCTTCCTCCACGAGCCGCGCACGGGTCGGAATCTGCGTACTGGGCAGCCAGGTGCCTTGGACGATGCGTCGCCTTGAGCGCCGGGCCAGTTGGTGAGCGTGCGAGGCGGGCAGGGGTGGGACGGGCCGCTCGGTGTCGGCCTTCTCGCGCATCGCCCGTACGACGGCGACGAGTGTTCCCCCAGGGCCCGCGAGGGCGGCTTGAGCACGACGATCGCCTCGCCCTCGCCGCGTTCCCGCGACCGCGTGCGGAGTTCGCGCCGCCGGGCCCGAACGGTCCAGCAGCAGGGAGTAGTCGTGGGACGCGGCCTCGACGAGGCGGCCTCTCGCGGGGAGATACCGAAGAACTCCGCATCGAATTGCTCGACGCCCCTCCAGGAATCCGCCGAGCCGCGCACTGCGGAGCTGCTTCAGCACGGTCCTGGGGCACGCGAAGTGAACTGCGTCTGACCGACTGCCGCATATGCTGATCCTGACCCGGACGACGCTGCCATGCCGCCCCCCGCTCTGGGCAAGGGTTGGCGGACCGCAAAGGGAAGAGTTTCAGCCAGTTGCACAGGTTGCCGGAAAAATCATGCCAAGAACTTAAATATGCCATATTCTCTCGCTCTCTGACCCTTCGGGCTCTGCTTCATGAGGAAGTGTTTGTCCGAATTCAGGCAGCAGGGGCGGGCGGAGCCTTGGGGGTAAGGGGAGGGTGAGCGAATTGAGCGAAGTGAGAAATCGACATGTTGGCCTTATTGCTGCCTTGGCGGCAGTGGCGCTCATCGCGGATCTGGTCACCAAGCAGATTGCTTTGGCGAATTTCTCCCTTGCGGAGCCGGTAAGTATCCTCGGTGGGTTCCTGAAGTTCACCCGAGTTTCCAACTCGGGGGCCGCCTTCTCCCTCGGTGAAGACGCGACATGGCTGTTCAGTGCGGCTAAAATCGTCGTCATCATCGTTATTCTCTGGATTTCCCGCCGTGTACGTGTCCCCATCTGGGCCGTGATCTTCGGTCTTCTGGTAGGTGGCGCGTCTGGAAACCTGGTGGACCGCGTATTCCGCCCGCCGTCTCCCTTCCAGGGGGCAGTCATCGACTGGATCCAGCTTCCCAACTGGCCCGTTTTCAACATCGCCGACATGGCCGTGGTCTGCGGTGGCGCGCTGGCGGTATGGGCCAGCTTCCGTGGTATCAACCTGGACGGCTCCATCGAGACGAAGTCGGCCGAGGAGGAGAAAAAGGGCTGACCCAAGCCCAGCGGGTACCCCCAGACCGAAGACCAGCCCGCCGCTGCTGCACCACTACAAGGGACATGACCCACGTCCGGTGGGCGAGGGCCCGCCGAGGTCTCTTTGATCCTGATGAATCGTCCATTGCCTGACTTGCACGCAGGCCTCCGTTGAAGCGTCCGAACCCGGCATGGTCACCGTCCCCCCATGCGGACACAACGAGCTGGGGCTGCGCGGACTGAGCCTGAGGGGGGTGCGAAGGGGCACGTTCGAACCTCTCGAACTGGCCGGTTCGCGAGCATCCGGTATGCCTGGCAATGGCCTCTTGATCGTTCCTACGGGCATACGCCCCGGCCGCCCTGGACGTGTATGCGGGAGGCGGCCTACGTTCACCGGATGACTGGGACATCACGGTGGTACCGGGGTCTGTCCGACGCGCTGGCAGCTATCGGATTCGCACTCTTTCCACAGGTCGCGGTGGTGCAGGAGGCATTCGCGGGTGGGGCGGACGAAGGAGCGGTGTGGGCGGTGGCCCTCCCCGCGGCGCTGCCGCTCACGGTCCGTCGACTGTGGCCGGTGCCGGTGTTCAGCGTGGTCTTCGCCGCTGCTTGCTGGGGTTTGTCCACGGGGGTCGGGCCGGTCGGGTTTCCCGCGGCGGCGTGGGCGTTGTACGCGGTGGCAGCAGCACGAGGCCGTTCGCGGCTGTCGGCTGCCCTCGTCGGAGGGACATGCCTGGCGGTCGCAGCCGTGTTGACGCTGACGGGAGGTCACGGATTCGCCGGTAGTGCGGTGGTGACGCACATGGTGTTCGCACTTCTGCTGCTCGGCGTCGCCTGGGCGGCGGGGACGGCGGTGCGCGAGCGGCGGGAGGGCGTTCGCCGGGAGGTCGCGGCGGCGGCGGAGCGGGCGAAGATCGAGGAACGGCTGCGCATCGCCCGGGACATCCACGACGTGGTCTCGCACAGTGTGGGGCTGATCGCGGTCAAGGCCTCGATCGCCAACCATGTGCTTCTCACGCGCCCGGAGGAGGCGAAGAAAGCATTGGCGGCGATCGAGGAGGTGAGCCGCGGGGCGCTGCGCGACCTGCGGTCCACGCTGACGGTGCTGCGCAAGGACGACGCGCACAGCCGGACCGGCGACGACTCGCTCCGGCCGGCGCGGGGCTTGGCCGATGTGCCCGAGTTAGTACGGTCGGCAGAGGAGGCAGGTGTGCGGGTGGTCCTCGACTCCCGGTGCACAGGGGCGGTTACCGAGGGGGTGGCACTGTCCGTGTTCCGGATTGTCCAGGAGGCGTTGGCCAACGTGGTGCGGCACGCTGCCCCGACCCGGTGCCGGATGACACTGGTGACGGAGGACGGGGTCCTGCGGGTCGAGATCGTTGACGAGGGGCCCTTGCCGTCGGGCGCCGCACCAGCAGTCGGCCGGGGCACTGGGCCCGCATCCGTATCCGGAGCCGGGATGGGCTTGGTCGGTATGGCTGAAAGAGTCGCAGCTCACGGCGGCACGCTGCACACCGGACCCACCGTGCACGGCGGTTTCGAGGTGCGGGCCACGCTGCCGTGCTGAGCTGTCGAGCCGGCCGGGGTGTCGAAAGTGGGGTGCAGGTACCAGGCCGGGGCGCACGGAGAGTTTTAAAGAGAAGGGACCAATGGGGCG